>DATGIA010000034.1:0-24245 GCA_035307465.1 Steroidobacteraceae bacterium | reverse complement strand
TGCTTCGCGCACCTGCCCCAGGGGGCCACCGGCTTCACCACCGTCGAGCTCAAGTCGAACCACCTGGGTACCGCGCTGTCCGGTCTCATCGCGTGCCGCGCGACGGCGGCGCATATCGGGCGCACGACGCAGGTCTGGGATGCGGTGGTGACTCACCCGGAAACGCGGCGCACGCTCGCACTGTTTCGCTGCACGCAGATGATTCTCTACCCGAAGGGAAGCTAGCGGCGGTGCGCAGCGTGACGCGGGGCCATGGCGCGCTTTTGCGCTCGGCTGCTCCTTGCGGGTACCATCTCCACCCCCAAAACGCGCCCGTAGCTCAGCTGGATAGAGTGTCGGCCTCCGAAGCCGAAGGTCACTGGTTCGAATCCAGTCGGGCGCGCCAACTAAGTCTGGGTCCTTTCCGGGGACATCGCTGACAGTTCATACCGGCGATATGGTGGACACCCTAGCAGAGAAGGGATTCTCGGCGCACTCCACCCGATCGGCCTCCTGATCGAAGAACCCTAGGTCGTACTGCATGAAGGTTACGAGCCAGATTTTCTCGCTGACCTCACGGATGCCGACCTTCTGACCTGCAAAGACGTGACTTAGGTTGATCTTTCTGCGCCCGATACAGATGCGCCCGCAGCTGGTGACCATGATGGTGCGATCGTGCAGCGGGTACTCAAGCTCACCTAGGCCCTGATAAGGGCGCGGTGAGGAGCTGTAGAGCTCTGCCGGGTACTTCATACCGAGGGCCTGGTGAGGGCGCTCGAAGTTATAGCAATGCATGAAGCGGTCGAACTTGGCCTGCTGCTGCAGGAAGTTGTGCCCCGCCGGCCGGGTGGCCTCTTTCTTGAGCGTCAGGTGCATACGCTCGTGGCGGCCGTTTTGCTGAGGATTGCCGGGCTTGATGCGCTCGATGCGGATGCCTAAGCGCAGCCACCACACCGAGAGCTTGGAGAGGCCGAAGAAGGCGCTGCGAGAGGCGAAGGGAATGCCGTTGTCGGTACGGATCGCCAAGGGGAGCCCGAAGTCCTTGAAAGTCCTTTCAAAAGCGCTAAATGCGAGCACTTCCTTGGTCGTCTCCAGGGCATCGCAGCACAACAGGTACCGGCTCGCCGCATCGGTGACGGTGAGGGGGGAGCAGTAGCGCCGATCAGTGAGCATGAACTCGCCCTTGTAGTCGGCACACCAAAGATCGTTCGCAGACCTGGGCTGCTGCAGAGCCGTTCCTTCGGCCCTGAAGCGAGCTCTGCGAGCATCGTGCTTGACCAGGCCATGGCGATCGATCACGGCGTGCACGGTACTGATGGCGGGCAGAGAGATGCCCAAGTTCAGGCGCCTCAATTTCTCGCGGATCTTCGGGGCTCCCCAACTCGGGTGTTCCCGGCGCAGCTGCACGATCAGCTTCTCGATCTGGAAAGGCAGCCGATTGGCGTGGCGATAGGGGTGTCGCGAGCGGTCGGTAAGTCCCTGCAGTCCGCAATCCTTATAGCGATTGAAGATCTTGTAGCCAGTCGTTCTCGAGATATCGAACTCGCGGCACAGAGAAGCCATCTCCTCGCCATCGAGCAAGCGACCCACAAATCGCACCCTCTCGTCCATCTTGCAACACTCCCGCCACGGCATTTGCATCT
The DNA here is from genome assembly GCA_035307465.1 of Steroidobacteraceae bacterium. Taxonomy (GTDB): domain Bacteria; phylum Pseudomonadota; class Gammaproteobacteria; order Steroidobacterales; family Steroidobacteraceae; genus Bog-1198. The sequence goes on along the minus strand of DATGIA010000034.1, from coordinate 22,623 downwards.
CCCTGCAAATGCCTGAAAGGGTGTCAGCTATGTGCCCGGAATGGGGTGTTCACCGTGTGCCCGAAAGCACACTGGTCCTAACTGGGCGGACGGTACCCATTTACCCATGTGCTCGGACAAAGTGTTACCTCTTCGGCATACACATCTCTGCACCTCACCGATCCTTCGATGAAGTTACGGCCGATTGGAAGAGGAAGGGTTTCGGCACGCTGCGTACCGAAATGGTCAAGGAGGCGGGCGGAGACTCTTGAAAGTGCCTGCTGCAGACTCATCGCTGGAGCTCATGCCAGGATTTGCTTCAAAAATTGTGATCTGCGCGGCTCATCTGAAGGCGTCCCCTGTACGCCGGGTCACCGAATCGATCGAAGTGCGGAAAAATATCTTCTGGCTCGCAAACAAAGATGGTGTAATCGCGGCCCTTTTTTGTCAGCACCCACTGCTCCACTTTTTCTGAGCGACTCATGTTCGAGCGGTACACATAAAACGGATGACGTTCACTAGTCCAGCCGGACGTGCCGTACTTGTAGCGTACTTCTTCGAGGAAATCGTCTTGATCCAAAGCGTCAAACACTACTTCGATGAGACTTACGATTCCGTCTTCTAACCACACGTCGACTAGGCGTATCCCATGGCTATGCCCTGATCCCAGCACGTCTAGCATATGAGGCTGACGGCAGCGGACCTTATTCCGAAAGCTTTTCCCGTCACAGTACGGACCTATCTTGTCCTCTGCTTTTTCTTGAAAATAAAAGATACCTTTCTCATCCATCAATTTTACATCTTCGTCCGTGTGCGGGTTTAAGTCGGGGTCATTCACGAACTTGGTTGCCCCAAGCGCATGCATAATTTGATCGCGAGTTGCGTGCGAGCCCAGTCTGATCCCTCTGAAATCGGGCATTTCTTCTGCGGCGGCTCCACTACTGATGAGCAAAGCGCTAACCACGCAAATTTGCGGCAGCATTGTGCACGACATAGATCGCTCTCCCTTTGATGACAATCTGAGACACAAAACGAAAAAAGGACACACGAGATATTTTCGAGCTGCTTTGATATTTCTCAGAATTACCCCGATCTCAATAACCGCGCGCGCGTTACTGACCACCGCCCGCCGCGTCAGTCAGGGTAGCAAGCAACCGGGTGAGCTCGGAGACGGCTCCCGGGTCTGGTTCCGGATTCCGCCGAGGGATACGTCGGTCTTGGTCGACGAGCGCCCTATGACTTCCAACCTCCCAACCTCCGAGGATTGACGACACATCGGTCATGCGAGTTACATATGACTGTAACGGAGTGCGAACAGCCTATCTTGAGTGGAACGACAAGATCTATGTGTAGGGAAGTAAGAGGCTTATAGTCACCCGATCAATCAATTCAAAGAACGCAAAACGGGGAGATAGCCATGCCACGCACGACTGCCTTTGTCACATCGTTTGGGGTCCTACTTGCGCTGCTTCTTGTCGCTCCCACGGCGCGATCGCAATCGGTTGCATCCGCGGGGAGCCTCGACTGCAACGGCTACAGCGCCATCCAAGCGCCGCTCAAGCCGCGAATGTACTGTGCGGACTTCTATACGGCATGGGGCCAGTGGCCCGGCGGCCGTGGCTACGACAACGGACATTACGTCGGACACGACGAACCGAGCATCAGCTTCTACTCAACTCGACATCATTCGGGAAACAGCGTGCGCTGGGAGGTGACCCTGCCGACGGACCGGCCACTGCCAGCCGTGCAGACGTTCGAGCTCACGCCGGCGATCTGGTTCGCCATGGCGCTATGCGATCCCAATTCGTTTCCGAACGGACCCTGCATCCCGGACAGCGATGAGAACGCGCCGGCTGCGACCGGGTCGGCGTTTCTCGAGCTGCAGCTATATCCGCCGGGTTTCCCACCCTGGATCACGCAGATCAGCTGTGACCTCACGCACTGGTGCGCAGCGCTCAACATCGACAGCCTCGAGGTCATGAGCAACGGGAACCTGAACCCGAACTGCACTGAGCCGATCAACTTCGCATGGCTGCAGACCAATGGCGTGCCGACGGGCCCGCCCGGCCCCGCGATCGCCACCGTCGCGACCTATACGCCGAATGCGCAGACCCTTCGCATGAACTCGGGCGATCGGTTGCGCATCACGATCACCGATACCGGGTCGGGTCTCTTGACGCGCATCGAGGATCTGACCACCGGGCAGTCGGGCTACATGGTGGCGAGCGGGGCGAATGGCTTCCAGAACACGGATCCGAACAGCTGTGCCGGCACGAACTTCGACTTTCACCCGGAGTACGACACGGCAAAGTACGGGAATTTCGTTCCCTGGGCGGCACTTCAGGCCAATATCACCCTGGCTTTCGAGACCGGTCACTTCAGCCCGGGCGTGAACGGTGACAATGATTCGGACGATGCACCCTGCTTCCCCGGGCCCACCGTGGCCGGTTGCGTTGGTGAGGATCTCGACTACGACGGCACCTCCTACCGCAAGGATTGGCCGGACGGCAGCAACAAGAAGGCAACGCCCATGCAGATCTACGCCGCGGCCGGGAACGGGATCGGTCCGGCGTTTCGAAGTGATGCCAGCGGACGCTACGATCAGGCTTACCCGATCATGCAGTTCGAGACGGACATATCAGCGACGAACTCCAACTGTCAGCCGAATGGAATCGGCTGTACCGTGCCGCCGGCCAACGCGCGGTTCTATCCCTTCTGGTCGGTGCAGACCGGCGGTGGTTGGCCGGCCGATGGGAGCTGCACGCTGCTCTTTGGCGACATGACCGGCGCCGGTATCCTGGATTTCGGCCGCGACAAGGAATACGGCGCAGCGGATCTGCCCTGGTTCTTCGGGCAGAACAGCAGTGGACCGGTGGCGACCCCCTGCCTGCAATTCGCCAACTCCGATTGACGTGAGATTCGCGGGCGGATGCATCGGCATCCGCCCGCGGCTCGCTCCGGCGCGGGGCTGGCCCTCGCGGACAAGCGTGATACTCAGGATTACTCTTGGGCATCCGCAGAAGCACGATGCGATCCACGATGCAGTGAGCTCGGAGCTGGCGCTTCGGCTGTTGTGTTGCCCGAAGGTGCTCTTGGAGAGCGTGCGATCTAGTAGGAGCGCGGCATCCCGAGCACGTGCTCCCCGACATACGCGAGAATCAGGTTGGTCGATATCGGAGCGATCTGGTAAAGACGCGTCTCGCGCCACTTGCGCTCCACGTCGTACTCGACCGCGTAACCGTAACCGCCGTGAGTCTGCAGGCACGCCTCGCCGGCCATCCAGGCGGCCTCCGAGGCGAGGAGCTTCGCCATGTTGGCCTCCGGGCCGCAGGCGTGGCCCGCATCGAACAGCGCGCACGCCCGGCGCACCATGAGCTCGGCGGCCGAGAGCTGGACGTGCGCGCGAGCGATCGGGAACTGCACGCCCTGGTTCTGGCCGATGGGACGATCGAACACGCGGCGCTCGCGTGCATAGCGCGTGGCCTTGTCGATGAACCAGCGCCCGTCACCCAAGCACTCGGAGGCGATCAGGATCCGCTCGGCATTCATGCCGTGCAGGATGTAGCGAAAGCCCTGACCGACCTCGCCGATGAGGCTGGAGGCGGGGATGCGCACGTCGCGGAAGAACACCTCGGTCGTGCCATGATTGACCATTGCGCGAAGCGGGCGGATCTCGAGCCCCCGGTCGCGCACGGCGCGCATGTCGATGAGGAACACCGATAGTCCCTCGGTTTTGTCCGCGACCTGCTCGGCGGGGCTGGTGCGCGCTAGCAAGATCATGAGGTCGGAGTGCAGCGCGCGCGAGGTCCATACCTTCTGTCCGTTCACGACCCACTCCTCGCCCTCGCGCACCGCCATCGTGCGCAACTTCGTGGTGTCGGATCCCGAACCGGGCTCGGTCACAGCGAATGCCTGCAACCGCAGCGCGCCCGAGGCGATCGACGGCAAGTACTGCGCGCGCTGGGCTTCATTTCCATGGCGCAGCAACAGGCCCATGGTGTAGATCTGCGCATGACAGGCGGCGGCGTTCGCGCCCGAAGCGTGAATCTCCTCGAGGATCACCGCTGCGGCGCGCAGCGGCAGTCCGGCGCCGCCGTACTTCTCAGGCACGAGGACCGCAAGGTAGCCGCCCTCGGTGAGCGCCTTGACGAAGTCGCTGGGGTAAGCCCCGCGCGTCTCGAGATCCTGCCAGTACTTGCCGCCGAAGCGCTCGCAGACGCGTTGCACTGCATCGCGCAGTTCCGGGTAGTCACGGTCGCCCCGCTCCATCAGGTGGCCGCCTGTGCCGGAGCGAGGCGCGCTCCGGATCTCATCAGCTGGCCGGGCAGAGGACGGCCGAGCAGACGCTCCACATCGCGTGCGACGCGGATCAGACGGTCGAGATCCATGCCCGTCTCGATGCCGAGCTCGTTCAGCATGTTGAGGAGGTCCTCCGTGCACACGTTCCCCGTGGCGCCGGGCGCGAATGGACAACCGCCCAGGCCACCGATCGAGGACTCGTAGCGGTCGATGCCCAGCTCGAGCCCCTGCATCACGTTCACGAGGCCGAGCGCGCGGGTGTTGTGAAAGTGCAGGGCAAACGGCAATGCCGGAAATTGCGCCCTGAGTCCACCGACGACTGCGGCGACGATGGGCGGGGTCGCCATGCCGGTGGTATCACCGAGCGACACCTCGTCCATTCCGACCTGCGCATAAGCCTCGACGATGCGCGCGACCGCCGCGAGCGGCACGTTCCCCTCGTAGGGGCAGCCGAAAGCGGTCGAGACGATTCCGCCGAGCGCGACGCCTGCACCGCGCGCGACCGTTGCGATCTCCTCGAGGCCCGCCAGGCTCTCGGCGATGGAGCGGCGCACGTTCTTCCGGTGATGCGACTCGCTTGCCGACATGAACACGATCATGCGATCGACCTGCGCGGCGGCCGCGCGCCGTGCGCCGTTCGCATTCGGCACGAGGGCGCGCAGGGTCGCTCCGCGTCCCTTCAGTCCCGCGATGACGGCGGCGGCGTCGGCGAGCTGCGGGACGGCGGTCGTGGAAACGAAGGACGTCGCCTCGATGTCTCGCACACCCGCCTCGATGAGCGCAAGACCGATCTCGATCTTGCGCTCGGTCGCGACCACGAGAGGCTCCATCTGCAAGCCGTCGCGCATTCCGACCTCGGTGATCCGCACCCGTCGCGGCAGTGCTCTCATCGAACCGTCCCCCGCTCTGCACGGCCCCGCGACACCTGGACCTACCGCCCCGAAAACCGAGGGGTTCGTTTCTCGCGGGCGGCGCGAACGCCTTCGCGCCGGTCCTCGGTGGGCACCAACTGGTTGTAAGCAGCGAGCTCGAGCGCAAGTGCGCTCCTCAAGTCCACGCCCAGACCGCAATCGATCACCCGCTTCGCCTGGCGCACGGCGAGCGGCGCGTTGGCCCCGATGGTCCGTGCGACCGCGAGCACGCTTGCGCCGAGCGAGCCGTCCGCCACGACCTCGTTCACGAGACCCCAGGCGAGCGCCTGCGGGGCATCGAAGGGCGTGGCCGACAGAATGATCTGCTTGGCGCGCGCGGCTCCCACGGCGCGCGCGAGCCGCTGCGTGCCGCCGCAGCCCGGGATGATGCCGAGATGCGTCTCGGGCTGCGCGAACCGCGCCGAGGCGGTTGCGTAGATGAAGTCGCAGGCGAGGGCAAGCTCGCAGCCACCCCCGAACGCCGCGCCATTGACGGCGGCGATCACGGGGATCGGGCACTCCTCGAGGGCTCGAAAGGCCTCCTCGAACACGAGATGCTGCGCGCGCCATTGCGCATCGCTCATCCCGTCACGCTCCTTGAGGTCGGCCCCCGCACAGAATGCGCGCTCGCCGGCGCCGGAGAGGATCAGGCAACGCGCGGGATCCGGCTCGCCCCGCAGCGGTGCGAGCAGCGCGATGAGCTCGCGCGCCATCTGCGTATTGAGCGCATTCGCCGCATCGGGCCGGTGAAGGGTGAGCCGCAGAATCGATTCTTCCGGCCGATCGACTTGCAGGGTTTGAAAATTCATGGCATCGGATCAGTCGGGCGTCTTGATGCCCACGAAGGTGCCGCGTCCGTGCGCTCGATAGTATCCGGCCGTCATCGAGTGCGCGATGTCCGGCGCCAGCACGTCGAACTGCTCGAACACGAGTCCGAAACCCGCATGCTGGATCGCCTCGATCAAGTACTCGCGCTGCGGCCAGAAGGAGCGCCTGTTGTCCCAGGACGCCCACTTGCGGTTCTCCCGATCCTTGAACTCCCGCTCGGAGAGAAACTCGCGGAACCAGCGACCCTTCATGCCCTCGTTGCTCGACAGATAGGAGAGCTTGTGGGTGGTGGTCGCGGTCTGCCGGAGAGGCAGCCAGCGCGCGATTGCGCGCCGCAGGCGCCGCGGTTGAATGAGGCTCGGTGCATCACCGGCTTCGGAGAAATGCGTCTCCAGGATGACCAGCTTCCTCGTGACTGATGCCAGAAGCTCGAGAAATGCTCTGGGGCGATCCAGATGATAGAGCAGGCCGCAGCAGAAGATCGCATCGAAGGGCCCGTATTTTGCGACGTTCCAGACATCATCCTGGGCGAAGTTCAAGTTCGGCAAGTTGACGCGGGATTGAACGTAGCGGCAGGCCTCGATGTTTTGCTCGCGCACGTCGAGCCCCAACGTCTTGAATCCGAGTCTCGCGAACTCGACGCTGTAGCCACCTTCGAGGCACCCCAGGTCGGCGATCGTAAGGTCGGTCTTCGGCCCCGGAAACGCCAGGTCGAGCACGCGCTTCGCGCTCTTGAAAGTGGGGTTGGTGGCAGTCGATATCCCGCCCTCGGGCTTCGTGTAGGTCCCATCATCCAGGCGGACGTTGTGCGCGGTGAACGTGACCAATACGGATTCCTTGCGTCGGGCGCGATTGAGGCGGGACCGCAATCGTAAACGAAAGCGCGGCGCCTTTGATCAGCGCCGGCGCCCGGGTGGAAATGCATCAGGGCAGGGCGTCTGCCGGGGCAGGATGCTCAAGCCCGAGCATTACGGGCTGATTTGCTAGGGCAGCGCGTTCGACAGGCGCGAGCTGACCGAGGAGGACGGCTTCGCACTGAGCGGGGCGGTCAGGGCATGCACGACACCGCGGCCGCCGCGGCTGCCCGCGCTCGCGCCCGGGGTTCCCGGCATCCAGCGGTCGAGCACACCGCGGTGCGCTTCGCTGTGACCGAACAGATGGCCTGTCCACTGCAGATAGGGATCGCCATGCTTGCCGGCCTGCAGCGACACCGAGCTCCAGCCGGCATCCCAGAGTGTGAGCACGCGCACCCGGCGCTGCACGCGGTATTCGGAGGCCAGCCGCTGCCAGGTATCGCGGTCGTCCATCAACGAATCCTCCGCCTTGGCGGGATCCTCGGTCGCGGAGTGCGGGCGAGGTCGGAACTCGCGCGGCGCGCTCTCCTTGAGCGTGTAATCCTGCAACGCGAACGCATCCGGCTTGCCGGCGAAGGCGCTGAATGGGCTGGGCGGTTCTGTCGGTGAGCCGGTCGCGAGGGGCGCGAAGTCGAGCCCCCGAAACGGCACCGTGCGCGGCGGCTCGCGCTCGCTCGCGCCATCGGCCGTCGGGCTCGCGCTGAGCGTGCGCGCGGGCAGGGCGGCGGATGCGCGGGCCTCGGAGGCCGGGGGATCCGTGCCGATGAATGTCTCGCTGCCCGGGGGCAGGCGCAGTGTTTCGCCGGCACCGGCCTCGCCCACGAAGAGCGTGAGCAGTGCGATGCCCGCCCAAAACCGCTCCGTTCGGGCGTTGCGCGGCGCGGCCGCGGCTGCGGCAGGCATTGCAGTTTGAGTGTGCGTTTGGAGCATGGGGCGCTTGGTCGCACTCGTGTCGACGGCGCCAGCATCCTCCATTTGCACGATCCCGCCGCGTGACGTGCTTCACACATTCTCTCGTGTCGGCGGGTAGCGACGGGGCCCCGCGCGACATAATGAGCGCACCGCTCTTGATTATGTCGGGTTGCTGTGCGAAGGCAAATCGCGCCATGCGGCGCGTCCCTTTTCCCAATGTATTCCGTCAAAGGGCACGATCGTCATCGATTCGACGGTCGACGAGTCGATGCAGGTCGCGTTGACGCTGATGCCGTCGGGATGCGAGCGCGGCGTGTAGAACGATTTGATGCCGCACACCGAGCAGAACCGGTGCTGGGCGATGCCGGTGTTGAATGTGTAGGTCGTGAGCGCGGCGCTGCCGCAGAGCAGGGTGAACTGCGCCGCCGGGACGATCAGATGCAGGTAGCCCGACTTGCGGCAGATGGAGCAGTTGCAGTCAGCGACCTCGATGTGCGCCGGCGCCCGCACCTCGAAACGCACCGCGCCGCAGTGACAGCCACCCGCATGCGTCACCAGCTCTTGCCCGCCCGCCGGCTCGCTACGGATGCTTGTGCTCCTGGGCGGCGAGGTCGCTCACCAGCTTCAAGAGCTTGTCCGGACCGCCCGCGGAAGCGACGTCCGCCTTGTACTTGCCATTGACGATGAAGGTGGGCACGCCATCGACGCGATAGCGCTGCACGAGCTCATCGGCCCGCTGCATGTCCGTGTTCACGGCCATCGATTCATAGGCGCTCTTGAAAGCGGACTCGGAGATGCCGAATCTCGCCACAAACTTTGCCTGGATCTGCTCCGTCTGGACGGTGTTGCTCGGATCCGGAGCGACGAGCGGATCGCCGTTGACGTGGATCTCGCGGAAGATCTCGGTATGGAGGGAATCACCCTTGCCCAGCGCCTTGAGGGTGTAAAAAAGCCGCGCGAGGGAGCGATGCCCCTCGCTCCAGGTGACGGGAACGCGACTGAAGGTGACGTAGGCGGGCTTCCCCTTGCGCCACTCCTCGATCGCCGGATCGAGTGCGAAGCAGTGCGGACAGGCGTACCAGAAGAATTCCAGCACCTCGACCTGACCGGCGGGCACATCGGTGGGCTGAGCGGGAACGAACCGGGTGTAATTGACGCCCTCCTGCCAGCCTGCCGAGCTTGCAGTCGCCTGCGCCGCGGCGCTCGGTGTGGCGGCGGCCACGGTGGAGGCCACGGCGGCGAGCAATAGATTGTGCGATCCGCTGTCCGCCGTGGCGTCCTCGACGGTTTCCTGACCATTCTCGGTCGAGCGCTTGAGCACGGCAGCAGGGGATTCGGCAGCCTTCGGCGGACTTGGCGGCGAGTGCGTGGCGATGGGCGGCGGTGTGAGTGCCGAGGCGGGGGTCGTGGTCGAAGCCGGCCCGGCGGAGCGGCCGCAGGCTGTGAGAGCGACGATGAGCGCGAGACAGGCCAGCGGCCGCACGCGCATCTCAGCGCAGTCCTTGCACGTAGGAAGCGAGGTTTCGCATGTCCTCGGGCGTGAGGCGCTTCGCGATGACCGGCATGATGTCGCCTGCACCCGGTGGGCGGTTGCCCGCCGCCCAATCGCTCAACTGCTTCACCACGTACTCGGCATGCTGGCCGCGCAGTGAGGGAAACTTCGCGGGCTTGTTACCGTAGCCCGTGGGTCCGTGGCACGCCGTGCACGCCGGGATGCCGCGGCCCTTGTCGCCGCCCCGATAGAGCTTCTCTCCGGCCTGCCAGTAAGAGGGGTCCGCCTCGAGCCCGGTGTTGACCTGACTGTCGAAGTAGGCGGCGAGGTCGGCCATGTCCTGCGGGCTCAAGGGCGCCGCGAGCGGCATCATCACCGGGTTGTTGCGCTTGCCTTCCTTGAAGTTCTGCAGCTGCTCGGCAATGTAGGGTGCTCCCAGACCCGCGAGACTCGGCCATTGGCCGTTCACGCTGTTGCCGTTGGCGCCGTGACAGGCTTGACACACGACCGCCTTGGTCGCCCCGCTCTGGGCGTTGCCGGTCAACCCCGTGGGCGCCTCGCCCGCGGGGAATGCGATCGCGCTCAGGAGCGTGCCGCACAGGGCGGCTGCAAACATCCAGGACCCCTTCATCACTGATCGTACCTTTGGAAACCCATGGCGGGCGCAAATTGTACACTACGGCCTATTTTCTGCGTCCAAGGCGCGCCCATGTCGCTCTATCCGAATGCGCGCTTCATCACGAGCGCTGCCGAGCCCAAGCAGCTCACCGCCGACGTGGGCCGCGAGATCGCATTTGCGGGACGCTCGAACTCGGGCAAGTCGACCGTCATCAATGCGCTCACGCAGCGCACCGGGCTCGCGCGTGTGAGCCGTACGCCGGGGCGTACCCAGCTCATCAACTTCTTCGAGCTCGCGCCCGAGCGGCGTCTCGTCGATCTGCCGGGCTACGGTTACGCCCGCGTGCCGGAGGCGGTGCGCGAGCGCTGGTCGAGGCTCCTTGTGCATTACTTCGACAAGCGCGCATCTCTCGTCGGGCTGGTGCTCATCGTGGACAGTCGGCGCGGCCTCAGCGACCAGGACGAGGCCATGCTCGAGTGGATGCGCGCGCGTGACCGGCGCGCGCACGTGCTACTCACCAAGGCGGACAAGCTGAGCCGCCAGGAGGCGTTGCGCGTCGAGCGCGCAACCCGGGGCGTGCTTGGGCCGCGGGGCGTCACCGTGCAGCTCTTCTCGGCGCCCGCGAAGCTCGGGATCGAGGAGGGGCGGGACCTGATGGACGCATGGCTCGCCGGAGGAGGCGATTGAGAAACGCAGGGGCCGGGCGAGAGCGCTGCGCGCATGTACAGTGCTGAGCGCGGCCACCGGGAAAAACACCCGGCAGCATGGACAAAGACCGGGGAAAAAAAAGCCCCGGTGGGCGCCTTTGGGGCTTCCACCGAGGCAGACCAACCCGGCATGGGGATGACAGACCGGGTCTTGCCCGCTCAGGGAGAAGAGCGGGGAGCGTACGAGACGCTCACGGGTTTAGAGGGAGGAGTCTTGAGAAAGTTCCGGCGGAAGTCACTACCCGCTGGGTCCAATTGACGTCGACCGGCGAGTGCGCTTCATTGTCCGATCTCCGGGCTGCGGGCGCGCGCATAACACCCTGAAATTCCGCCTTCCCCCCGCGGCTCTTCACGTATCTTTACAAGTTCTTTGCACTCGTTGCTAGTGCGCCTCATCCCAGTTGCGGCCGATTCCTACATCGACGCGCAGCGGCACTTTGAGTTCCGCAGCACGCATCATGTGTCCCTTGAGCTCCTGCGTGACGCGCCCGATCGCCTCATCGGCAGCCTCGAGCACGAGCTCATCGTGCACCTGCATGATGAGGTGCGCGGGCTCTCCCGATGCGCCGAGCCAGCGGTCGACCTCGATCATTGCCCGCTTGATGATGTCCGCGGCGGTGCCCTGCATCGGCGCGTTGATGGCGCTGCGCTCGGCGTAGGAGCGCAGCGCCTGATTGCGTGACTGGATGTCCGGCAGATAGAGCCGTCGTCCGAACACCGTTTCGACGTAGCCGAGCTCGCGTGCCTGCCGGCGCGTCTCGTCCATGTAGCGCTTCACGCCCGGATAGCGCTCGAAGTACAGATCGACGTAGCGCTGCGCATCGCCGCGCGCGATGCCGAGCTGCCGGGCGAGACCGAATGCCGACATGCCGTAGATCAGCCCGAAGTTGATGGCCTTGGCGGAGCGGCGCTGATCGGCGCTCACCGCATCGAGCGGCACGCCGAATACCTCCGCAGCGGTCGCCTGGTGCACGTCGCGATCCTCGGCGAACGCAGCGAGCAGACTCGCATCGCCCGAGAGGTGCGCCATGATGCGCAGCTCGATCTGTGAGTAATCCGCGGCGATCAGCGAGTGGTCCGGCGGGGCGATGAAGGCCTGGCGAATGCGCCGGCCCTCCGGAGTGCGGATCGGTATGTTCTGCAGGTTCGGGTCCGAGGACGACAGCCGCCCGGTGGCGGCCACGCCCTGCTGGTAGGAGGTATGGATGCGGCCGCTCTTCTCGTCGATCTGCGCCGGCAGTTTGTCGGTATAGGTCGACTTGAGCTTGGCGACGCTGCGGTAATCGAGGATCAAGCGCGGCAGCGCAAAGCTCTCGGCGAGCTCCTCGAGCACGTCCTCGGCGGTCGAGGGTTGCCCGGTCGGCGTTTTGCGCATCACCGGCAGCCCGAGCTTGCCGAACAGGATCTCCTGGAGCTGTTTGGGAGAGTCGAGATTGAAGCGCCCGCCGGCCTCGAGGTGCGCCTGGGCCTCGAGCTCCTTCATGCGAGCCGCAAGCTCCGAGCTCTGCGTTCGCAGCAGTGCCCGATCGACGAGCACGCCCGTGCGCTCCATGCGGTACAGCACGGGAACGAGCGGCTGCTCGATGGTCTCGTAGAGCGCGCGCAGACGCGGCAGCGACTCGAGTTGCGGCCAGAGCGTTTGATGCAGGCGCAAGGTCACATCGGCGTCCTCGGCCGCGTACTCTGTGGCGCGCTCGACATCGACTTGATTGAAGCTGATCTGCTTCGCGCCCCGCCCGACGAGATCCTCGTAGCGAATCTTGCGCGCCCCGAGGTAGCGCTCGGCGGTCGAATCCATGTCGTGACGGGTGGCGACGCTGTTGAGCACGTAGGACTCGAGCATCGAGTCGAAGCGCTGTCCGCGCAACGCGATGCCGAGGTTGCCGAGGATGTGGGTGTGGAACTTCAGGTGGTGACCGAGCTTCGGCACGGACTCGTTCTCGAGCACCGGCCGCAGACGCTCGAGCACCGTGGCGAGTGGCAGCTGTTGAGGAGCCGCCGGATAGTCGTGCCCTATCGGTACATAGGCCGCCTCACCCGCAGCCACGGCGAAGGAGACGCCGACCAGACGCGCATACCGGTAATCGAGCCCGTCGGTCTCGGTGTCAAAGGATACGAGTGCTGCCGACTCGAGACGCCGCATCCAGGCATCGAGCGCATCGAGGGAGGTGATCGTCTGGTAGTTGCGCGGCTGCACGAGCGCGAGCTGCGGCGGTGCCGGGGCGCGCGCGAGTGCGGAAGCGACATCCCCCGGTCGGTGCGCGACCGTGACCACCGCGTCACCCGCGCTCTCGAGCGCGATCGCGGCAGTCCCTCCGCTCGCCGTCTCGGTGAGCGCGACCGCGCCGCTCGTGCCCGGCGGAAGAGTGGCCTCGAGCGCTCTCAGGAGCATGCGCAGCTCGAGCCGGCCGTAAAGCTCGCGCAAGCGCGGTACGTCCGGGGTGCCGGCGAGCAAATGCTCGGGAGCCACCTCGAGCGGGACATGCGTGTCGATGGTGGCAAGACGGCGCGAGAGCTCGAGCGCGGTCAGCTCGTTGCGCAGGTTCTCGCCGACCTTGCCGCCGATCTGTGCCGCATTCGCGATGAGCGCATCGAGCGTTTGATACTGGTTGAGCCATCTCGCCGCGGTTTTCGGTCCGACTCCCGTGACGCCCGGAATGTTGTCGGAGCTGTCGCCGACGAGGGCGAGATAATCGATGATCTGCTCGGGAAATACCTCGAACTTGGCTTTCACGCCGGCGCGATCGAGCCGCGTGTTGCTCATCGTATTGACCAGCGAGACCTGCGGGCCGACGAGCTGCGCCATGTCCTTGTCGCTCGTCGAGATCAGCACCTCGTAGCCAGCTTGCGTCCCGATGCGTGCGAGCGTACCGATCACATCATCCGCCTCGACTCCCTCGATACGCAGCACCGGCAGCCCCATCGCCTCCACCGCCTCGAGGAGCGGAGCGAGCTGCGCGCGCAGGTCATCGGGCATCGGCGTGCGATGCGCCTTGTATTGATCGAAGAGCTCATCGCGAAAGGTGCGCCCGGGGGCGTCGAACACCACGGCTGCACGCTCGGGCTGCTCCTCCTTCATGAGCTTGTTGAGCATGTTGATCACGCCGAGCACGGCGCCCGTCGGCTCGCCACGCGAGTTGCTCAAAGGGGGCAACGCGTGAAAGGCGCGATACAGGTACGAGGACCCGTCAATGAGCAAGAGCTTGCGAGCGCTCATCGGCGGGCGCTTCTAGAGCTGTGGCGCCGTCGAGGGCGTCGCCAGGTCGGGCGAAGGCTCGATCGAGCTCTGCGGCGAGGGGCTCGGCTCGTCCGGGGGCATTCGCTCGGGCGGGGCGGTTCGCTCGACCGGCGGCACCGGAACGGCGGGCGCCGCTTTCGGCACGGGCGCCGGCGCGCTCGGCGCCGTCGATCGCGGTGGCGTCGGAAGTCTCAGCTTCTTGTGTGGATGCTGCTTGTCGGGCAGGACGAGAGGTCCTTTCTGACCGCAGGCACAGGCCAGGGTTGCCGCGACGAAGAGCGCCAGCAGGCGCATTCGTGTCATGCTGTCGAGTATAACGCGCGCCGCCCGCTTCCCCGCGGCCTCACGAAGCCTAGGAACTTCTGGTGCAGCGCGCCGGTCCGACTCAAGCAATCGAATGTCCGGGAGATGGTTGATGACTCGTGCGTTTCGCTCCTCTTCAGCGCTGATCGGTACGCTCGGCTGTGTGCTCTCGAGTGCTGCCCTCGCCGACAATCCGATCGGGCTGTACGCCGGCGTCGGCGTCGGCCTCTCGAACGTCAACAACAACAACTACGACTACCCGTACGGCTACAACGGCGGCTTTCACGACCGGGACGCGGCCTGGAAGGTCCTTCTCGGTGTGCGCCCGGTGCATTTCCTCGGCGCCGAGCTCGAGTACCTCGATTTCGGATCGGGGCACGGCTCGAATGGTTTTTACGGTCCGAATGACTACTACGACTACGGCCCCTTCTCGCATCCGAAGGCGGAGGTGCTGTACGGCGTGGGCTACCTGCCGTTGCCGCTGCCGCTGCTGGACGTGTACGGCAAGGTGGGCGTCGCGCGGCTGCAAACGAACATCAGCTACCAGACCTGCACCTCGGTGGTGCTCGCGCCCGGGGGCGGGCTCAACTGCACCGGCACCGCCACGAGCCGCATCGATCAGACGAACACCAATTTTGCTTTTGGCGCGGGCGTGCAGACGAAGTTTCAGGATCTCGCATTCCGCGCCGAGTATGAGCGCATCGAGTCCTCGTACGGCAACCCGAGCACCTTCATGGTGAGCGCGACCTGGACCTTCTAAAAGCGGGCGCGCCAATGCGTCACGCGCCGCGCGAGGAGTGCATCCGTTGCACCGGTACTACGCCCTGCCGCACGCGACGGCGGCATCGCCCTGCTTCAGGGTTGGGTGGTCGAGCGGGCCGCCGGCTCGTTCGGGCTGCTGGCACCTGGTGCGGTTGCGGGCATCTTGCTCGAGGGCGTGCTCACGACCGCAGGCTTCGCCGGACTCGTGGGCGCCGGCTCGCTCGCTGCCGGTGCTTTCACACTGAGTAGCTCGACCTCGAAAATGAGCAGCGAATTGCCGGGGATGCCCGGACGCGGCTGCGGTCCATAGGCGAGCTCCGGCGGGACGAACAGCTCGTACTTCGCGCCCGGCTTCATCAGCGCGAGTCCTTCCTGCCAGCCCTTGATCACTCCGCTCAGGGAGAAACTGGCCGGCTGACCGCGGCTGTAGGAGCTGTCGAATTCCGTGCCATCGATGAGCGTGCCGCGATAATTGACGGTGACCTGGTCGGTCGGCTTGGGTGTCGCTTCCTTGGTGTCGCCCGCCTTCAACACCTTGTATTGCAGGCCGGAGGCGGTCGCCTTGACCCCTTTCTCATGGGCGTTCTTCGCGAGGAAGTCCTTGGCCGCCTGCTCGTTGCGCTGGGACTGCGCCATCATTGCGGCGCGTCCGTACTCCTGCAGACGCCGCTGATCCTGCGGCGCGAACCGCTTGCCCTTGAGCCCGTCCTTCACGCCGCGATCGATTGCCTCGAGGTGCGCGGCATCCGCGCCCCCGATGGTGTGGATCTGTGAGCCGAGAGACAGCCCCAGGAGGTAGCTCGCTTCCTCGTCCGAGAGCGGCTGGGGCGCCGGCGCGGCGTTTGCGGGCGGTGCGGCGTTTGCGGGCGGTGCGGCTTGCGAGCCCGCAGGCGGACTCTGTGGGGCGGCGAGCGCGGCCGAGCCGAGGGTTGCGAGGAGCAGGCTGCCGAGCAGGGGTGCGTGAGTTCTCATGGCGCGCACCATACCCACGAGAGGGCGCAATTGCTAGGGCCTGGATCCTAGACCCTGCGCTCGAGCACAGCCATTGTGAGGCGCGAGATGCAGCTCAGGAGCCCGGCATCGTTCACGATCTCGATGCTCCACACCTGGCTGCGCCCCCCGAGATGCAGCGGCCGGGCGGTGGCGGTGACCTTTCCTGTGCGCACGGCGCGCACGTGGTTGGCGTTGATCTCCTGGCCGCTGCAGACATAGCGCGCGGAATCGACACAGAGGTTCGCCCCGGTGCTGCCCGCCGTCTCGGCGAGCGCCACCGAGGCCCCGCCGTGCAGCAACCCATAGGGTTGCAGCGTGCGCGCTTCGACCGGCATCGTCGCCTGCAGAAAATCGGGGCCGATGGCGGTGAACACGATGCCGAGATGCGAGCTGAGCGTGTTGGCGTTGATCGCGTTGAGCTCCTCGAGCGTGACGGGCCGGTGCCAGACGCTCATGTGCGATCCTTGAGGCGCGCCGCCACCTGGCGATAGGCCTCCCGGAAGGGCAGCCCCTTCTCGCTCACGAGCCGATTCGCCTCGCCGGCGGCGTGGATCGCGGCATCGAGCCGGATGCTCTCCGGACGAAAGCGCACGCCTTCGAGCGCGCTCGGCAGAAGCTCGAGCGTCTCGAGCGCCGAGTCAATGGCTCGAAACAGCGGTGCCTTGATGAGCTGCAGATCGCGCTGGTAGCCGGAAGTCAGCTTCTGCAGGATCGCGAGCACCTCGAGGAGCGCGCCCTGGGCGACGGCGCCGCGACCGCGCATCAGCTCGAATACATCGGGATTGCGCTTCTGCGGCATGATCGAGGAGCCGGTGGTGAAGCTCTCCGGCAGGCTCACGAAGGCGAATTCCTGGGTGTTGAACAGCAGCAGATCGGCGGCGAGACGGCCGATATCCTGCGTGAGGAGCGTGAGCTCGAAGAGCAGATGCGCCTCGGCCTTGCCGCGCGACAGCTGGACCGCCGTGACCGGCTCCTGGGTCACCGCGAATGCGAGGCGCTTGCGCGTGGCTTCGCGGCTCAGATCGAGGTTCGGGGTGCCGTATCCCGCAGCGGAGCCCAGCGGATTCTTGTCGGCGCGGCGGCGCGCCGCACGCAGGCCCTCGGCATCGTCGCGCAGCTCGGCGGCGAAGCCGCCGGCCCACAGCGCGACGGTGCTCGGCATGGCCTGCTGCAGGTGGGTGTAGCCCGGAATCGCCAGGGCGCCCTGGCGCAGCGCGAGCGCATCGAGCGCCGCGGCCGCGCGGAGCGCGCCGGTCGCGAGCGTCTCGCTGACCTCGCGCAGGTACAGACGGAGCGCCGCCAGCACCTGGTCGTTGCGTGAGCGGCCGGCATGGAGGCGCCCGCCGGTGGCGCCGAGCCGTGCCGTCAGGCGATTCTCGAGCGCGCTCTGACCGTCCTCTTCCTGAAGACTCACGCGCCACTCCCCGCGCGCATGCTCGACGCCGATCGCCTCGAGCGCGGTGCGCAGCGCGGCCAGGTCGGCGGGGGAGAGAAGCCCCTGCTCGGCGAGCATCTCGGCATGGGCGATCGAGGCCGTGACGTCGTGGCGCACCAGCCGGTCGTCGAGGGCGTGATCCTCGCCTGCGGTGTAGGCGAGCACGCGCGCATCGAGCGGCGCGCCCTTGTCCCACAGGCGGCTCACGCGCGACTCCCCGAATCCCTCATGTGCGGACCTCCGTCGAGCTCAGCTGCTCGGCCGGACTCAGCGCCTTCAGGTCGGCGACCACGAGCGTGCCCGTGCCCTCGTTGGTGAAGATCTCCGCGAGCAGACTGTCCTTGGTGCGATAGCTGATCACGTGTACGCGGCGCACGCCGCGACGAATCGCGGTCTCGATGGCCGCCGCCTTCGGCAGCATGCCCCCCTTGAGACTGCCCTCGTCCTTCAGTCGCTTCAGCCCCTGCAGGTCGGTGTACGAGACCACCGTCGTCGGATCGGTCTCCTTCTCGAGAATCCCGGGCGCGCCGGTGCACAGGACGAGCTTCTCGGCCGCGAGCGTGCCGCCGATCGCGGCCGCCACGGTGTCGGCGTTGATGTTGAGGAGCGTGCCGCTCGCATCGGCCGAGAGCGGGCTCACCACGGGCATGAGGCCGTCCTCGAGCAGCTTCTCGAGCACCGAGCCATTCACCGACTCGATGTCGCCGACGAGCCCATAGTCGATGGTGTCGCTCGAGCCCTCGGCGATCGGCACCGGTCCGCGCTTGCGGGCCCGGATGAGTCCGGCATCAACCCCCGAGAGTCCCACCGCCTCGATGTCGAGCTCGCGGCAGATGGCGAGAATGCGCGTGTTGATCAGGCCGTTCAGCACCATCGCCGTGACATCGATCGAGCGCTGGTCGGTGACCCGGCGACCGTGCACCATGCGCGTCTCGAGCCCGAGGGAGGCTTGCAGCTGATCGAGCTGCGGACCGCCGCCATGCACGAGCACCGTCTTGATGCCGACCTGATGCAGGATCGCGACCTGCTCGATCAATGCCCGGGTGGAGGGCTCATCGCTGAACACCGCACCGCCCGCCTTGATGACGAACACCTTGTTCTTGTACATGCGGATGTAGGGCGCTGCGCTCTTGAGCGCACGCACCGCAATCGATGGATCGGGTCTGCTCAGGATCATCGCCACTCGTGTCCCCTCCTCATCCGCCCGCAGCCGTGCCGAGCATTCGATGCAGCACCGCCATCTGCACGGGCAGCCGGTTGAATGCCTCGCGCCGCACGACCGAGCGCGGGCCGTCGAGCACGGCATCCGCGACCGCGACATTGCGGCGCACCGGCAGGCAGTGCATGAGCTTCGCGCCGGGAGCCGCGCGCTCGAACCAGGACTCGCGCACGCACCAGTCGGTGAGCGTTGCGCGAAGCGCGGCATCGGCCTGGGGATCCCCGTAATGACGGGTGCTGCCCCACTCCTTCGCGTACACGACGTGCGCGCCTTCGAGCGCGCCGGCCCGCTCGGTGCTCTCGCTCACCGAGCCGCCGGAGCGGGCCGCCGCGGCGCGCGCCTTGGCCATGATCGGCGCCGGCAGCTCGAACCCCTCCGGTCGCGCGACGATGACCTCCATGCCCCGCAGCGCCGCCATGTGCAGCGCCGCGGCGGGCACCGCAAGCGGCAGCGCGCGGGGGTGATAAACCCAGGAGAGCACGAAGCGTGCACGCTGCGGGACGCCGAGCTCATCGAGGGTGCGCCAGTCGGCGAGCGCCTGGCAGGGATGATTGACCGCCGATTCCAGATTGACGAGGGGCTTGTCGCAGAGCGCATCGATCAGTCCGAAGAGCGATTCATCGAGATCGCTCTCGAGGTTCTTGCCCTCCGCGAAGGCACGCACGCCCAGCGCATCGGCATACGAGGCGAGCACCGGGATCGCCTCGCGCACGTGCTCCGCGGCCGCACCGCTCATCACGGCGCCCGAGCGCGTCTCGAGCTGCCAGGTGCCCTGGCCCGGGGTGATCACGAAGGCGGTGCCGCCGAGGCGTGCCATTGCGGTCTGGAAAGAGGCCAGGGTGCGCAGGGAGGGATTGAAGAAAAGCAGCCCCAGTATGCGACCGGCGAGCGCGCGCGGCTCGGGATGATCGATGAGGCGCTGCGCGAGCCGCAAAAGGTCCAGGACCTCCTCGCGATCGAGCGCGGCGAGATCGAGAAAGCGCCTCATGGGGGAATGCGCGCGAGCGCGGCGATCAGCCGATCGACGTGCGACTCGTTGATGATGTAGGCGGGCAGAAGGCGCAGGATCCTCGGGTCGGCGCTCGTGCCGGTGAGAATGTTCTGCTCGAGCAGGGCGGCCTGCACCTCCCTGGCCGGGCGCGAGGTCTTGAGCCCCAGAAGAAAGCCCGCGCCTTGTACGCCGACCACGGGTCCGACCTCGCAGTGGGCGCGCAGGTACGCCGACACCTGGCGCACGTTCGCGAGCAAGGCCTCGGATTCGATCGTGTCGATCACGGCCTCGGCGACCGCACAAGCCATCGGGCCGCCGCCGAACGTGGTCCCCAGGTCATCGACCTTGAGCTGCTTCGAGATGCGCCGCGAGAGCAGGAGCGCCGCGACCGGGAAGCCATTCCCGAGCGCCTTGGCAGCGGTCAGGATGTCCGGCACCACGCCCGAGGCGTGCGCCGCGAAGGGTGCGCCGCTGCGCCCCATGCCCGACTGCACCTCATCGAAGATCAACACCGCGCCGACCTCGTCGCAGCGGCGCCTCAGCACGCCGAGAAACGTCTTCGACAGCTCGTAGGCGCCGCCCATGCCCTGGATCGGCTCGACGATCACCGCCGCCGTCTCCTCCGTCACCTGCGACTCGAGCGCCGCGGCATTGTCGCGCGGCGTGAAGCTCACCTCGAACGGCGCGCGGGGGAAGCCATACCATTTGGCCGCCGCGCCCCAGGTGACCGCGCCCGCCGCGGCCGTGCGGCCGTGAAAGCCGTGCTCGAGCGCGACGGCGCGGCCGCGGCCGGTGATCTTGAAGGCGAGCTTGAGCGCGTTCTCGTTGGCTTCCGCGCCGCTGTTGAGCCAGAACACCGTATCGAGACCGAGCCCGGCGAAGCGCGTGAGCCGTGCGGCGGCGCGCTCGCGCACGGCGAGCGGCAGGGCGTTGGTTTGAAACGCGAGCTGGCGCGCCTGCCGCTCGAGAGCCGCGAGCCAGCGCGGGTGGCCGTAGCCCAGGCCTGCGACCGCGTGTCCGCCGTAAAAGTCGAGGAGCTTGCGCCCATCGCGTGTGGTGAGCCATACGCCCTCGCCGTGCGCGATCTCGAGAGGAAATTGCGCAAACACCTGTGCGAGGTGGCTCTTCGCCGCGGCGGCAACGCCGGCGGCGGCCGAGGCGGCGCCCGAAGGGGCGGCGGCGGAGGGGGCGGCCGAGGGGGCGGCGCTCGCGATCGCGCCCGGCTCCTTCATGTCCACCCCGGGGCGGGCGCCGTGAGGCCGGTGCGCTCGTCCCAGCCCTGCAGACGGTTCATCCACTGCACCGCGCCGCCGGCTGCTCCCTTGGTCAGATTGTCGAGCACGCACAGCACCACGATCGAGCGGGCATCGGTGGCCACCGACAGGTGTGCGTAGTTGCTCGCCACCACTTCCTTGATGCGCGGGGCGGCGGCGGTGACGCGCACGAAAGGACTGTGCCGGTAGAACCGGGTCAGCGCCTCGAGCGCCGCGGCGCTCGACAGCGGTTGCTTGAGCAGCGCCTGCACCGTCACGTGAATACCGCGTGCGAACGGCCCGGAGTGCGGCACGAAGTGCAACGTCGGGCGCGTGCCGCTCGCGAGCTCGGCACAGGCCACGATCTCCGGGCTGTGCCGGTGCTTGAGCGCCCCGTAGCTGTAAAGATCGGCGTGCCTCAAGGGGTGGTGCGTGCTCTCCGTCGGCTCGCGCCCCGAGCCGGTGCTGCCGGTGATGCCGGCGATGAACAGCTCGGGCTCGCTCAGGCCGAGCGTCAACAGGGGCACGCTCGCGAGGAGCGCCGCGGTCGCGAAGCATCCCGGGTGCGCGACGTGCGGCGTCGTCGCTTGGCCGAGGTGCTCGGGCAGTGCGCACGTGAACTGCGCGAGCCGCGCCGGCGCACCGTGCGGATGTCCGTAGACGGACTCGTATTCGCTCGCGGCGCCGGGGTAGCGAAAGTCCGCCGAGAGGTCGACGCAGCTCGCGTGCATGCCGCCCGCCTCCGCCGCGCCGAGCAGCCGATCGACCAGGGGAGCCGACACGCCGTGGGGAGCGGCCGAGAAAAGCGCGATGCGAGGCGTCGAGCGCAGCAGGGTCTCGATGGCCTCGAGGTTGCGAAAACGCATGGCCGGGTAGGCGCTCGCGAGATGCGGGAATGCTCCGGCCAGCGGCTCACCGGGTCGGCTGTCCGACAGCACCGCGGCCAGCTCGAGGTTCGGATGGGCGGCAATGAGCCGCAACAGCTCTCCGGCGACGTATCCCGTGCCGCCGAGCACGACCGTGGGCGTGCGCTCGCTCATGCGTCGGCCGCCTGCGCTGGTTGCGTGGCCTGCATCGCCTCGCCGCGAGCGAGTCCGAGACGCTCGATCAAGTGGTCGCCGAGACCCGCCGGATTGCTGATGGCATTGAAAGCCGCAACGCCCATCTGCTCACGGATGATCTGGATGCCGACCTCGTTGTCGGTCGCCGGGCCGGTGACGGCCGCGGGCTCGATGCCGAAGCGCTCGCGCAGCAGCTTGACCCCGCCCCAGGCGGCCACCGGGTCGTTCGCCGAGAGCACGGTGGCGGTGAGCGCCGACTTGATGTCGCTCTGCTTGAGGATGGCCTCGACGCCGTAGGTGCCGAGCAGGCCATCGCCGAGCTCGAAGACGATGACGTCCGGCGCGCCGCTCCCCATCTCGGTGAGCATCGTTCGCGTGAGGGCGGGGCCGCAGCGCTCGGTGGTGGTGACGATCCCGAGATCGGTGAAGATCATCGTGCGTCGCGCGCCCGAGTCTTCGAAGGCGAGAATGTCGCGGCGGAGCGAGACGCCGGTCGCCTTGAAGGCATCGATCACAAGCCCGCGATGGCGCATGCGCGCGATGATGGCGCAGGCCGCTGCGGTCTTGCCGGCTTCCATGCAGGTGCCGGCGAGCGCCACGACCGGGACGCCACGCGTGTCGAGGGCCGCCGAGTAGTCGAGCGGCTTGTAACCGATGCGGGCGGTGACGCCGATGCGCTCGCCGAGGAAGGGAAAGCTCAGGACGGCACCCAGGACCTTGCAGTCGAAGGGCTTGCCCTTGTCGGGGGTCGCCGAGTCGCACAGTCC
>DATGIA010000033.1:0-9571 GCA_035307465.1 Steroidobacteraceae bacterium | reverse complement strand
CGCCTCGATGGCCTCGTGCAACGGCATCGGCACGCGGTTGAGCTCGAGCTTGCCGCGCTCGATGCGCGTGACGTCGAGCAGGTCGTTGACGAGGTGCGCCTCGAGCTCGACGTTGCGGCGGATCATGGCGAGCGCATCCCGGACGGGGTCCGGCAGGTCGCGACGCCGGGTAAGGGCCGCGGTGGCCATGAGCACGGGGGTCAGGGGCGTGCGCAGTTCGTGCGACAGGACGGCGATGAACTGATCCTTGGCCCGCGTCGCGGCCAGCGCCGCGGCGCGCGCCCGCTCGGCCTCGCTCGCCGCCTCGCGCAATGTCTGCTCGATCTGCTTGCGTCCACCGACGTCGGCCACGACCACCACCATGCGCTCCGCGCGGCGCCGGTCGCTGCTGAAATACACGCGGCCGTTGATCGCCAACCAGCGCAGGAAGCCGTCGGGGCGCACGATGCGCACATCCTCGCACAGCTCGGCGTGCTCATCGGAGCGCACGGCGCGCGCCACGGCGTCTTGATAGCGGGCGCGATCCTCGGGATACAGGAGCTGCGCGAATGCGGCCGCGAATTCATGTCGCAGCGCTTCGGGAAGACCGCAGAGCGCCAGCATTCGATCATCGGCGTCGCTGCGATCTTCGCGCAGGTGCCATACGAAGGTCCCCATTCCCGCAACGTCGAGCGCAATGCGCAGGCGCATCTCGCTGTCACGCAGAGCCTCATCGCTGCGCAGCCGCTCGAGCGCCTGGAGCTCCTCGCGGCGGCGCGCCTGCAAGGCATCCTCGAGAAGGTTGAGCGTCGCTATTCGCAGGCGGCGCTCGGCGCTGCGGGACTCGGACTCCTGCTCCCCGCAGGGTCGCAGCCGCGGTCCTGCGCTCACCCGCAGCGCCTCGGCTGCCCGGTCGTGCGCCACATCGGCGAGGTGCGCCTGCTCGCTCATTCACCGGGCCTGTCGAACTCGAGCGAATAGCGCTGCGGCTCGCCGAGACGCGCCGCCAGCTCGTTGATCTCGCGCTTGAGCTCGACCATGCGCAGCTCGCGGCCGATCGCGGCCTGGTTGAACCGCTCGAGCTCCTCGATCTGGGTGCGCAGCTGCGCCGCATCGCGCTGTCGCTCGGTGATGTCGAGAAACGTCATCGCAACCCCGCCGATGCGATTGTCCGCCGTCAGATAGGGCAGCACCCGCACGAGGTAGCACATGCCCTCCTGTCCATAGAGCTCGCGCTCGAGCGGCTGCAGCGTCTGCAGGACCCGCTCTGCATCGGCCTCGAGCCCCGGGTAATCGATTCGATGCTGCAGATCGCTCAACGGCCGGCCGATATCGCTCGGGATCAGGTTGAAGATGGGTGCCGCCGACTGCGTGAAGAGCATGACCCGCATTTCACGGTCGAGGAACACCGTGGCGATCGCCGTGGCGCTCATCAGGTTCTGCAGGTCGTTGTTGGCGCGCGCGAGCTCCTCGACCTTGCTTTTCGATTCCTGGTTGACCGTGGTGAGCTCCTCGTTGATCGATTGCAGCTCCTCGCGGCTGGTCTCGAGTTCCTCGGTGGCCGAGCGCAGCTCCTCGTTCATCGCCTGCAGCTCCTCGTTGCTCGCCTTGAGCTCCTCGGTCGTGGTCTCGTACTGCTCGACGGAGTTGCGCAGGTGAGTCTTCAGGTGCTCGAGCTCGCGCTCCAGATGCTGCACCACGCTGTCCGAAGGCGCTGCCGTGCCGGCCGGAACGGGCGTCGCATCCGCCGGCGGCTGGTCATGCAGATGGAAGGTCACCAGCAAGAAGCCGGGGGCGAGGTCGGCGGCGGGCGCGACGCGAACGTCGAGGCGCCGGCTCTGTCCCTTGAGCTCGAGCTTGAGGCCCTGCGCCTCGGCGGGCTCGCCGCTTTGCGCGGCCCGGAACAGCAGCGCCTGCACTTCGATGCGCAGATCGGGATGCACGAGCCTTGGCAACTGCGTCGTCGGCTGACCGCCCGCCAGCTGCAAGAGCTGGCCCGCGCTTTCCGAGAGGTGCTGGATGCGGTATTCCCGATCGACGAGCACCGAGGGCGGAGCGAAGCGCTCGATCAGCTTGTAGTGCAGCTCGCTCCAGGAGCCGGGGTCCTCGGCTTTCGCCCCCGTCGATCGCGCTGCGAAGCTGAACGCAACCTCGGCGGGCCGGGAGAAATCGGCGGGGGGCACGATCACGGGAGGGCCGGCGCTCGCCGCCCTGGCATTCGACTGGGCGACCTGCTCCTCGAGCTGGCGCACGAACAGGGTGCTCGGCCCGAAGGGAAGGGGCAATGTGGCGCGGCCGACGGCGTTGCGCTGGAAGATGCGGTGCTTCTTGTCGAGCACCGCGAAGAGCGGACTGCCTTCCTCGACCGACTCGGAGGAGCCGAGGAACAGCAATCCCTGCGGGCGCAGGGCGAAATGGAAAATATCGAGCAGCCGGCTCTGGGCAGCCCGGTCGAGATAGATGAGCAGATTGCGGCACGAGATCAGATCGAGCTTCGAGAAGGGCGCGTCCTTCAACAGGTCGTGCGGCGCAAAGAGCACCATCTCCCGCACCTCGCGTCGCACTCGGTAGCCGCCCGACTCCTTGATGAAGTAGCGCCGTAAGCGCTCCTCGGAGACATCCGCGCTGATCGGCTCCGGATAGAAGCCGGCACGGGCGACCCGCAGCGCGTCCTCGTCGAGATCGCAGCCAAAGACCTGGAGGGCGGGCGCCGCATCGAGCGTGCGGGCGTGCTCGATCAGCTGGATGGCGAGCGAATAGGCCTCCTCCCCCGTGGCGCAGGCCGGACACCAGACCCGCACCGCCTCGCCCTCCCGCTTGCCGGCGAAGAGCCCGGGAACGTGTTGCTCGAGCGCGCCGAATGCGTCGCGGTCGCGGAAGAAGTTGGTCACCGAGATGAGCAGATCCTTGAGCAGCGCGCCGCATTCGCCCGGGTGCGTGCGCAGGAAGCCCAGATATGCACACATGTCGTCGATGCTGTTGACCTGCATGCGGCGCAAGATGCGTCGCATGATCGTGGCGCTCTTGTAGTAGCTCAGGTCGCGACCGGTGCGGGTGCGCAGGTGCTTCAGAATCTCGCGAAATGCCGATTGTGGGTCGACGCTCGGGCTCGACGCGCGCGGGACGCCCTCCCCGGGCTCCGGCCGCCAGCGCGAGGCGAGCGCGACGTACTCGAGGATGCGCTGGGGCATACGCGCGACGGGCAGCACCCAGTCGACCATGCCGGTGCCGATCGCCGCGCGCGGCATCTCATCGTGCTCCGCCTCCTCGGGGTCCTGCACGATCGTCAGTCCGCCCCGCTCCTTGATGCGCTTGATGCCGAGCGTCCCGTCGTGATCGGCGCCCGACAGCACGATGGCGGTGGAGTTTGGCCCGTGGGTGTCGGCGAGCGAGCGGAAGAACAGGTCGATCGCGACCCGCTTGCCATACGAGGGCTCGATCTCGCTCAGGCGGAAGTGACCGTCGATCGCGGTCAGATATCGGGCGGGCGGGATGACATAGACGTGGTTGACCTCCGCCCGCTGCGCATCCTCGGCCTGGTCCATCTCTGCAGCATGTCGGCCATGGAGCTCGCGTGATGGGGTGAGAGGTGCAGGATCACCACGAACGCAAGGCCCGAGTCGGGTGGCATGGATTCGAAGAAGGTCTGCAGGGCGCGAATCGAGCCCGCCGATCCGCCGATGCCCACCATGGGCTTCTCGTGAAATCCGTAGAAGGGCAGGAAATCGTCGATGGCGAGCCCTGCGCTCGGCTCGGCCTCGCCGGGCGCGATCGAGGGCAGCCCGGCGGACGCCACTCCTCCTGAGGCCTCGCTCTCGACCGGCGCCTGCTTGTGCTGAGGGTCGGAGAAGTCCATGAGGTGGACGGTACTCCCTATTCACAGAGCATCTCTGTAGGTGCTCATGTGGCGCAGTCGTCGCCGTTCTCGCAAAACATGCGCTTCAACGTGCTGCCGGACGGCCGATGCCTCACCGGATTTCGAGAGACATGCTCGATCCACTGTACGCGCATTCCCCTCTCAATGTGGGCTTTCGCGCGTCGGCGGTGAGCCCTTCGCGGGTGCATTTTTCGACGCCCGCGCTCATGATGCGGCCGTTGAGGCGCCCTTGGTCGATCTGAATCTCATCGAGCTCTCACCGGTCCGCGATGCGGCAGGCTATGCCGCAGGGCGTGTGCTCATCGAGGAGTACGCGGCCACGCTCGGGGTCGACCTGTGCTTTCAGAGTCTTGAGGACGAGCTCGCGCATCTTTCAGAGATCTATGGACCCCCGGGCGGCGCCCTGTGGCTTGCGGGCGATGGGCGAGGGTGGTGCGGCTGCGCCGCTCTGCGCGCACTGTCGCCGGAGGTCTGCGAGATGAAGCGGCTGTACGTGCAGCCGGCGGCGCGCGGTGCCGCCCTCGGCCGGCGGCTTGCCGAGGCGCTCATCGCGCAGGCTCGAGAGCTGGGCTACCGCCGGATGCGGCTCGACACCCTCGCGCAGATGCAGGTGGCGCGGCGGCTCTACGCCTCGCTGGGCTTTCAAGCCATTGCGCCCTATTACAGGAACCCCCTTCCGGGGGTCCTTTACCTCGAGCTCGCGCTCGGCCGGGATCCCGCGGGGGCGTGACGAGGCGGGAACTCACGGCTGCCCTTTGTGCAACGCAATATTGCTGCTCGCGGCCGTCGGCCAAGACCTACTTGACATTGACAGGGGGTCTGCGCCGTCACAGAATACGCGGCTCATTTTGGGGGAGGGGTACCCAAGCGGCCAACGGGGGCAGACTGTAAATCTGCTGGCTCATGCCTTCGTAGGTTCGAATCCTACCCCCTCCACCATTCACGGGACGAGGGTGTGCGGTGCCATTGGCTTCGGCTTCAGAAGTGCGCGGGTGTAGTTCAATGGTAGAACGTCAGCCTTCCAAGCTGATCACGTGGGTTCGATTCCCATCACCCGCTCCAAGTGGATGCGGCCCACGTAGCTCAGTTGGTAGAGCACGTCCTTGGTAAGGACGAGGTCAGCGGTTCAATCCCGCTCGTGGGCTCCAGTTATTTCTTAAATTTGCGAGGTACTTGCCGTGTCGAAGGGGAAGTTTGAGCGAACGAAGCCGCACGTGAACGTGGGGACGATTGGGCACGTGGATCATGGCAAGACGACCTTGACGGCGGCCTTGACGAAGGTGATGGCGGAGAAGTTTGGGGGCGAGTTCAAGGCGTACGACCAGATTGACAAGGCACCCGAGGAGAGGGCGCGCGGGATCACGATTGCGACGGCGCACGTTGAGTATCAGAGCGAGAAGCGCCACTACGCGCACGTGGACTGTCCCGGGCATGCGGACTACGTGAAGAACATGATCACGGGTGCTGCGCAGATGGATGGGGCGATTTTGGTGGTGAGTGCGGCGGATGGTCCGATGCCGCAGACGCGGGAGCACATTTTGCTGGCGCGGCAGGTGGGAGTGCCCTACATCGTGGTGTATTTGAACAAGGCGGACATGGTTGATGATGCGGAGCTTTTGGAGCTGGTGGAGCTGGAGGTGAGGGATTTGCTCTCCTCGTACAAGTTTCCCGGGGACAAGACGCCGATTGTGACGGGCTCTGCGCTGAAGGCATTGGAGGGGGATGGGAGCGAGA
The DNA here is from genome assembly GCA_035307465.1 of Steroidobacteraceae bacterium. Lineage (GTDB taxonomy): Bacteria > Pseudomonadota > Gammaproteobacteria > Steroidobacterales > Steroidobacteraceae > Bog-1198. Next base: position 3,981 of record DATGIA010000033.1, on the reverse strand, counting down.
TCGGGGTTCCCTCGGTGCTGAAGCTGGTGGCGGCGCTCGATGAGTACATCCCGGTGCCGAAGAGGGCGATTGATGGGGCCTTTTTGATGCCGGTGGAGGATGTGTTCTCGATTGCCGGGCGCGGCACGGTGGTGACGGGGCGCATTGAGCGCGGGGTGGTGAAGGTGAACGATGAGGTGGAGATTGTGGGGATCCGGCCCACGCAGAAGACCACCTGCACGGGGGTTGAGATGTTCAGAAAGCTCCTCGATGAGGGGCAGGCGGGAGATAACGTGGGGGTGTTGCTGCGGGGCACGAAGCGCGAGGAGGTGGAGCGTGGGCAGGTGCTGTGCAAGCCCGGCTCGATCAACCCGCACACGAAGTTTGAGGCCGAGGTGTACGTGCTGACGAAGGAGGAGGGGGGCCGGCACACGCCCTTCTTCAAGGGCTACCGGCCGCAGTTCTACTTTCGCACCACCGATGTGACGGGTGCGGTGGAGCTGCCGGCGGGGACCGAGATGGTGATGCCCGGGGACAACATCAAGATCGTGGTGGAGCTCATAGCCCCGATTGCGATGGAGCAGGGGCTGCGCTTTGCGATCCGCGAGGGTGGCAAGACCGTCGGCGCCGGCGTCGTCTCCAAGGTGATTGCTTAACGGGTTCTTTCGGGCGGCGCCGCGGCGGCACTCGAAAGGTGGCGCGCAGCGCCTCACAGGGGCGCCGCAAGCGTCTTTATCTAGGGCAGTAGCTCAATTGGCAGAGCGGCGGTCTCCAAAACCGCAGGTTGGGGGTTCGATTCCCTCCTGCCCTGCCACTTGAGCGGGCCAAGGTCAGCGGTACATGGCAGAAGTGCAAGTTCCCGAGAGCGGGTCGGCGAAGGATTCGGCCCTGCTCGCATTGTCGATTCTCGCGGTGCTCGGCGGGATTTTCGCATTCTATTGGTACGACGAGCTGCCGCTGCCGGTGCGCCTGCTGATGGTGTTCGCAGGCTTGGGCGCCGGCGTGGGCTTCGTGTGGTTCAGCTGGTATGGGCGGGAGTTCTGGCAGTTCGCGATCGCCTCGCGCACCGAGTTGCGCAAGGTGGTCTGGCCGGAGCGCGAGGAGACGGTCAAGACGACCCTCGTCATCTTCGTGTTCGTGGCGTTCATGGCTTTCTTCTTCTGGCTGCTCGATCTGCTGCTCACATGGCTTACGCGGCTCATGAGCGGCGTCAGCTGAGGCTTTCGGAGACTGTATGTCCTTGCGATGGTACGTAGTGCACGCCTACTCGAACTTCGAGCACAAAGTCTCGGAGTCGCTCAAGGAGCGGGTGAAGCGCGCCGGACTCGAGCACAAGTTCGGCGAGATCCTCGTGCCTACGGAAGAGGTCGTGGAGATGCGCGATGGTCAGAAGCGAAAGTCCGACCGCAAGTTCTTCCCGGGCTACGTGCTCGTGCAGATGGAGATGGACGAGGACACCTGGCATCTCGTCAAGGAAGTGCCGAAGGTGCTGGGGTTCATCGGCGGCACGAGCGACAAGCCGGCGGCCATCACCGACAAGGAGGCGATGTCGATCCTGCGACGCGTCGAGGAAGGCGTCGACAAGCCGAAGCCGAAGGTGCTGTTCGAGCCGGGCGAGGTGGTGCGGGTGACGGACGGCCCCTTCAACGATTTCAACGGAGTCGTCGAGTCGGTGAACTACGAGAAGAATCGGCTGCAGGTCGCGGTGCAGATTCTCGGGCGCTCGACGCCCGTCGAGCTCGACTTCTCGCAGGTGGAGAAGGGGTAGCAATCAACGCGGCGGCGCCGGTGCGCCGCCCTTCAGGACACACGGGGAGCTTCCGCATGTGGGAAGCGCTGGCACCCGACGGAGCTAAGAGCGATGGCGAAAAAGGTTACCGGATACATCAAGCTGCAGATTCCCGCCGGGCAGGCCAATCCGAGCCCGCCGGTCGGGCCTGCTCTTGGCCAGCAGGGCGTGAACATCATGGAGTTCTGCAAGGCGTTCAACGCCCAGACTCAGAGCCTGGAGAAGGGACTGCCGACGCCGGTGGTGATCACCGTGTACAGCGATCGCAGCTTCACCTTCATCCTGAAGACTCCGCCCGCCTCGGTGCTGATCGCCAAGGCGCTGGGGCTGCCGAAGGGCAGCGCGACGCCGAATACCGCGAAGGTCGGCCGCATCTCGCGCAAGCAGCTCGAGGACATTGCAAAGCTCAAGATGCCGGATCTGACGGCCGCCGATCTCGATGCGGCGGTGCGCACCATCGCGGGAAGCGCCCGCAGCATGGGCGTCGATGTGGAGGGAGCGTGACATGCCGCAGCTGAGCAAGCGTGAGAAGGTGTGGAAAGAGAAGTTGCCGCCGGGCAAGGCGTACCCGATCGATGACGCACTGAAGCTCGTCAAGGAGTTCGCCCAGGCGAAGTTCGACGAATCGGTGGACGTCGCCGTGAACCTCGGGGTCGATGCGACCAAGTCCGATCAGCAGGTGCGCGGCTCGACGGTGATGCCGCACGGCACCGGCAAGACGGTGCGCGTGGCGGTGTTCACGCAGGGCAAGAATGCCGATGCGGCGCGTGCCGCGGGCGCCGACATCGTGGGCTTCGAGGACCTGGCCGAGAAGGTGAAGGCGGGCCAGATCGATTTCGACGTCGTGATCGCGAGCCCCGACGCCATGCGCGTGGTGGGGCAGCTCGGACAGATCCTGGGTCCGCGCGGTCTCATGCCCAACCCCAAGGTGGGCACGGTGACCCCGGATGTCGCCGGTGCGGTGAAGAACGCCAAGTCCGGCCAGGTTCGCTTTCGCACCGACAAGGCCGGCATCGTGCACGCGCAGATCGGCCGTGCGAGCTTCGAGCCCGGCGCTCTCAAGGAGAACCTCCTCGCGCTGGTCGCGGACTTGCAGAAGATCAAGCCCGCCACCTCGAAGGGCGTGTATCTGAAGAAGATGACCGTGTCCTCGACCATGGGGCCGGGCATCGCGGTGGACCAGTCGAGCTTGGGACTTTAGATTTTTCAAGGATTGATGGAGGGTTGCGGGCGCACCGTCATCGGGGCCCGCACCCACCGTCGAAGACCGCAGGCGGGTGAGGAGCCCTTAATCGTCGGCCTGCGCAGATGGTGGGACCCGAATCGGGAAATGTTCTCGATGAAGGTCACGCCAGGGGGTACGAAAGTACTCCAGGTGGGCTCGGGACCTGTGGTCCCGGGCTCGTGTGTGACGCTTCTTACGGGAGACCAGTGAATGGCACTCAAGTTAGAAGAGAAGAAGGTCGTGGTGGCGGAAGTCAACGCGGTGGCGGCGAAAGCCCTCTCCGTGGTGGCGGCCGAGAACCGGGGCTTGACGGTCACGCAGATGACCGACCTGCGCGCCAAGGCGCGCAAGGAAGGCGTCTATCTGCGCGTCGTCAAGAACACGCTCGCCCGCAAGGCGGTCGCCGGCACCTCCTTCGAATGCATCGCTCCGGCTCTGAAAGGGCCGATCGTTCTCGCGTTCTCCAACGACGACCCGGGCGCGGCCGCGCGCATCGTCAAGGCGTTCACGAAGGACAACGAGAAACTGGTGACGACGCTCCTGTCCCTCGGCGGGCAGGTGCTCAAGCCGCAGGACATCGATCGCGTGGCGTCGCTTCCGACCCGCGCGCAGGCGGTGTCGCAGCTGCTCGGCGTGCTCAAGGCGCCTCTCACCAAGCTCGTCGGCACCTTGCAGGCCCCGCACGCCAAGCTGGTGCGGACGCTCGCCGCGGTGGCGGAGGCGAAAAAGAGCGCTGCGCCGGCTTAACGCCATTGAAATTGCCCGATTCGGATCAACAACGTTATTTCTGGAGTTAGATCATGGCTGTGACCAAAGACGAAATTCTCGACGCCATTTCCAAGATGTCCGTGATGGAAGTGGTCGAGCTGATTTCCGACATGGAGAAGAAGTTCAACGTGACCGCCGCTGCGCCGGTCGCCGTCGCCGCTGCCCCGGGCGCTGCCGCCGCGGGTGCCGCTCCGGCCGCCGAGGCGCAGACCGAGTTCAC
>DATGIA010000032.1:0-56018 GCA_035307465.1 Steroidobacteraceae bacterium | reverse complement strand
CCACGTGCGCAATCCCGCTCGCCATTTCCGCCAGCGCACTCAGGCGGGCCACCTCCATGAGCTGTTGCAACAGCCGCTCGGTGGCGCTCGCGGTGGATTCGCCGGCGGGCTCGGTCGGGCTCGAAAGAAGCTTGGATGCCACGGCGCACCTCGACGACACAGGTCTTCGGCGGATCATCGCTCGGTCGGCTCGTCCGGGCCAGAGAGACTTGCCGAGGGTGCTCTGCGCCTAGCCCTTATCCCCCTATACTAGTCTTTCGTGAGGAGCCGCTCGGCCAATTCCATCGGTTGCCCGACGGCGCGCCTTCCAGGGTAGAGGAATGGACGAGTACAGCTCGGTTTCAAGCCATCTGTTGCAATTCTCGCCCGATGCGCTCCTGGTCGTGGACACGAACGGCCGCATCGTTTATGCGAATCCCACCGCCCACCAGCTTTTCGGCTACTCGGGCGAGCAGCTCATCGGGCAGCCGCTCGATCTCCTCGTGCCCGACCGGTATCGGCTGCGCCATGGGGCTCATCTCAGCAGTTTTCTCGCCCAGCCGAGCAATCGAGAGATGGGCGCCCGACTCGTCGATCTGTTCGCCCGGCGCGCGGACGGCTCGGAATTTCCCGCCGGCATTCGCCTCGCGCCGTTTCAGGAGAATGGGCAAATGCTGGTGGGCGCGGCGGTCCGGGACATGACGGAGCGGCGCGCCATCAGCGATGCGCTGGTCGCGGCACGCGAGGATGCCGAGCGCGCCAACCACGCCAAGACCCGCTTCCTCGCCACGGCGAGCCACGATCTGCGCCAGCCCCTGCAGACCATCCGGCTGTTGAATGCCTCGCTGCTCAACCTCACGGCGAGCAGTGCCGAGGTGCACGATCTGCTCGAGCATCAGGAGCGCGCGATCGACATCGCGAGCCGCATGCTGAATGCGCTGCTCGATATCACGCGGCTCGAGTCGGGCGCCATCGAGCCGCAGCTCGCGCCGGTCAGCCTCGCTGCGACCTGGGCGGACCTTGCGCGCGAGTTCGAATCACTCGCGGGCGCGAAGAGGCTCAAGCTCGAGTTTCCGCTCTCCGCGCCGATCACGTTGAGCACCGACCGGGTCCTGTTCTCGCAGCTGATGCAAAATCTCCTCGGCAACGCGATCAAGTACACCGACACCGGCTTCGTGCGAGTGACGGCGAGCAACGATCTGGACGGCCTCACAGTCACGGTCGAGGACTCGGGAGTCGGCATCCCGGAGGACAAGCTCGAGCGCATCTTCGACGAGTATTACCAGGTCGATCTCAAGGGCAGGCAGCGCAGCGGTGTCGGCCTCGGGCTCGCCATCGTACGCGAGCTCGCGCGCCTGCTCGGGTACTCGGTCAGCATCGTCTCGCGTCTCGGCGAGGGGACCTGCGCGCGCGTGCGCATCCCTGCTCAGCGCCTGCTGATCGAGACCGCCCCTGCGCCGCGTTCGACTCCGAGCCCGGCGGGGGTGGGCGCACGGGCCTCAGGGCAAACGGCGGGTGCGGGCGCCGCCGCCGACGTGTCCCGTCCCCGGATCATTCTCCTCGAGGACAACGACTCGGTGCGCATGGCGACCGAGCTGTTCTTGTCGCTCGAGGGACATGAGGTCATCGGCGTCGCAAGCGTGGCCGAGGCCGAGCCGGTGCTCGCGCACCTCGGGCCCGAGGACTTGCTGATCTCGGATTACCACCTGGATGGCGCCATCACCGGCCTGCAGGTACTCGAGCAGGTGCGCGCCCTCAAGCGCCGCGACGTGCCCGCCATCCTGCTCACCGGGGATCTGCAGGCGCTGCTGCGAGTCGTGAAAGGTGAGATGCGCCGCTGCCGCTTTCTCTCGAAACCGGTCGACACACAGGCGCTGCTCGAGTCAATCCGGGAGCTGCGCGCCGAGGAGCCGGCGAGCACCGCCGCCGCGAGTCCCTGAGCCGCGAGTTGCGGAGCCCCTCGCCCTGCCCTCAGGCCGCGGCGCGATCCTGGTGTCTGGGCGCCGGCTCGAGTGCACGCGCCAGCACATCCTCGATCCGCTCGGCCCACACGAACTCGAGGCGGTTGCGCGCGCTTTCCGGGATGTCCTCGAGGTCGCGGCGATTGCGCACGGGCAGGATCACGGTCTTGATGCCGGCGCGGGCCGCCGCGACGCACTTCTCCTTGATGCCGCCCACCGGCAGCACGACGCCGCGAAGCGAGATCTCTCCCGTCATCGCCACATCCGAGCGCACGGTGCGTCCGGAGAGGAGTGAGGCGATCGAGGTCGCCATCGCGACTCCGGCACTCGGACCATCCTTCGGGATCGCGCCGGCGGGCACGTGGATGTGCAGGTCCGCGTTGTCGAGCACTGCCGGATCGATTCCGAGCCGCTCGGCCTGCGACTTGATCAGCGTGACGGCGGCCTGTGCGCTCTCCTTCATGACCTCGCCGAGCTGCCCGGTGAGGATGAGCTTGCCCGTGCCCTTGGTGCGGCTCGACTCGATGAACAGAATGTCTCCGCCCACCGGTGTCCAGGCGAGGCCGGTTGCGACACCCGGGACGCTCGTGCGCAGCGCCACATCGTTCTCGAAGCGCGGCGCGCCGAGGATCCGCGCGACATCGTCGGCATCGATCTTGACGCTCGACGCTGCACCCGAGGCGATCGTGACCGCCGCGCTGCGCAGCAGCGCGCCGATCTGACGCTCCAGGTTGCGCACGCCCGATTCGCGGGTGTAGTCGGCGATCACCCGCTTGAGTGCCGCGTCCGTGATCTCGATCTGCGAAGGGCTGAGGCCGTTCGCGCGAAGCTGGCGCGTGAGCAGGTGGCGTCGCGCGATCGGCAGCTTCTCCTCCTCGGTGTAGCCCGTGAGCTCGATCACTTCCATCCGATCGCGCAGCGGCGCCGGGATGGCGTCGAGCACGTTGGCCGTGCCGATGAACAGCACCTTGGAGAGGTCGAACGGCACGCCGAGGTAGTTGTCGCGGAACGTGTTGTTCTGCTCGGGATCGAGCACCTCCAGCAATGCCGAAAACGGGTCGCCCTGATAGCTCGCGGAGAGCTTGTCCACCTCATCGAGCATGAGCACCGGATTGCGGCGCCCCGCCTTGTGCAGCGCCTGAACGATGTTCCCGGGAAGCGCGCCGATGTAGGTGCGCCGATGGCCGCGGATCTCCGCCTCATCGTGCACGCCCCCCAGGCTCACGCGCCTGAAGGTGAGCCCCAGGGCCTTGGCGATGCTCTGGCCGAGCGAGGTCTTGCCGACGCCGGGAGGTCCGACGAAGCACAGGATGGGGCTGCGCCCCTCGGGGTTGAGCTTGCGGACCGCGAGAAACTCGAGGATGCGCTTCTTTACCTTGTCGAGCCCGTAGTGATCCTCATCGAGGATGGCGCGGGCGCGCTCGATGTCGTGTTGCTCGGGGTCGAGCTTCGACCAGGGCATGCCGATCAACCAGTCGAGGTAGGTGCGGATCATGGAGTACTCGGCGGCTCCCTCCGGCATGCGCTCGAGGCGCGCGAGCTCGCGCTGCGCCTGCTCGAGCGCCTCAGGCGGCATCTGCGCCGCCTCGATCTGCTTCTTGAGCTCGGCGATCTCCGCGCCGCCCCCCTCGCTCTCGCCCAGCTCCTTCTGGATCTGCCGCAGCCGCTCGCGCAGCACCATCTCCTTCTGGCGCTCATCGAACGCTTCGCGGGTGCGCTCATCGATCTGCCGCGAGACTTTCAGCACCTCGATGCGCCGGTTGAGGAACTCGAGCACGAGGTCGAGCCGCCGGCGCAGATCGAAAGCGGCGAGGATCTGCTGCTTCTCGCTCGCCTTGAGATCCATGAAGCTCGCCACCGTGTCGGCGAGCGCGGGAATCGACTCGATGCTGCGAATGGCGTTCGTCAGCTCGGCCGGGGCCTGGGGCAGCAGCTGCAGCGCCTCGATCGCCCGCTCGCGCAGCGTGAAGCCGCGCCCCTCCACCTCCCGATCCTCCACCACCGGCTCGCGATGCGGCTCGATGCGTGCGACCAGAAAGGGCTCACGGCTCACGTAATCGATCACCGTGAAGCGCTCCTCCCCCTGGGCGATGAGGTGATGGGATCCGTCGCCCGCGGTCACGAAGCGCACGATCGAAGCGACGGTGCCGACCCGGTGCAGGGTCTCGGGCGTCGTCTCGGTGCCGGCCTGCTCCTGTAGGAGAAGCCCGACGCGCCGCTGCGTGCGCACGGCCTCCTGGGCGGCGGCGAGGGCGCGCTTGCCGCTGATCGCAATCGGCAATACCACACCGGGAAACAGCACGAGATCGTGCACCGGAAGGATGATCAGCACGTCCTCCGTCGGAAGGCTGCGCTGCGCTGCAGGTTCGGGGGTGCTCATGTGCTTGGGCCCTTGAGTCGCAAGAAGAGGTAACCGCGGTCGAGCCGGTGCTCGATCAGGTTGTAGGTGCCGGCGGGCAGATCGATGCGCCGGCGCATACGGCCATAAGGAATCTCGAGGCGCACGACCTCCACCCCCGCCTCGAACGCGGGCGCGGAGACGGTGGTCTCGATCAAAAGCCCCGTGGGCGTCAATTCGGTGACGATGTCCTCGGCACGCGCACCCGGCAGCGCCAGCATGACGTGCACCTCGCGGCCGTCGGCGAAGATGTTCGCCGGCGGCTCCCACACGGGGACGGTCGAGGGCACTGCGAGCAGCTCGAAGAAATGCCGGTGCCGGCGCTCCGCCTCATCGAGAAGGGCGCAGGCCTCCGCCCACATCCAGGATTTCCGTCGTACATTCATGGGTGTTCCGCTCCGAGCCGCCGTACTCGCTCATTGTGAGGGCGGCCGGGGTCAGTTCAAGCGCTCGGAGAGTAGCGAGGCGCGGCGGGCGCACGTGAGGTGTGCGGGCGGGCGCGGGTCTTGCTAGGGGGGTGCCGCTCCGCGCTCGCCTTCGGGCGCCTCGAGCGCCCCGCGCTCGACCCCCGGCTTCTCGGCGATGCCCTTTTCGGCGATTCGCACCGTGTAGCCGCCCGACTTCTCGTCGGGCCTGAGCGTCAGAAGACCGCGCCGCTGCGCATCGGCCAGCAGGTCGTTGAAGGATCGAAAGCCATGCGCGCGCTCGTTGAATCCGGGATGGCGGCGCTTGATCGCCTGCTTGATCATCGAGCCCCAGATCGCCTCGCTCTCGCCGCGCTCCTCGGTGAGTGCCTCGAGCGTCTCCATCATGAGCTCGAGCGCATCGGTCGGCGGCGGGCCGGTTGGAGGACCCCGGTTCTCGGCCTTCTCGCTCTTGTCGCTCTTCTCCGCGGATCCTCGGTCGCGCGGCGCGGGTGCGCGCCGCCGCTTGGCTTCCTTGCGCACGAGATCGTCGTAATAGATGAACTCATCGCAGTTGTTGAGGAAAAGATCCGAGGTGGAGTTCTTCACTCCGACCCCGATCACCGTCTTGGCGTTCTCGCGCAGCTTGCTCACGAGCGGCGAGAAGTCCGAATCGCCGCTCACGATGACGAAGGTATCGACGTGGCCCTTGGTGTAGCAGAGGTCGAGCGCATCGACCACCATGCGGATGTCGGCCGAATTCTTGCCCGACTGGCGCACATGCGGGATCTCGATCAGCTCGAAGGCGGACTCGTGCAGGTCGCGCTTGAATTCCTTGTAGCGGTCGAAATCGCAGTACGCCTTCTTGACGACGATGTGGCCTTTGAGCAGCAGCCGCTCGAGCACTTTCTCGATGTCGAAGCTTGGGTAATCGGACTCGCGCGCGCCCAGCGCCATGTTCTCGAGATCGAGAAACACGGCCATGGTGGCATCTGTGGTGGTTGGCATGCGGATCATTGTACTCGTTCGAGCTCTAGAACCAGCTGTAGTTGAAGCTCACGCTCACGCGCTCCGCGCCGCGCCCGTCCCGCAGCCGCGGCACCTCGTGGCGCAGCCAGCTCTCGAACAGCACGAGGCTGCCGGGACGCGCACCGAGCGTGAGCCATGGGCGATTGCGGGCCGCCGCGCCCGCCTTCAGCGGCGGCGCCGCCATGAAGCGCTCGAGCCGCGGATCCTCGAATTTGATGCCTGGCGCACCGGCCGGAATCGCCACGTAATAGGTGCCGCTCAGGCTCGACAGCGGATGCAGGTGCGCCGCGTGCGCGGCGCCGCTGCGCATGATGTTCACCCAGCAGTCTGTCATCGACAGAGGACGTCCTGCGAGGTCCCACTGCGCCGCCGCGACGAAGGCGCGAACATGGCGCTCGAGCTTGTGCTCGAGGGCCGCGAATGTCGGCGAGAGCTTCTGCAGCCGATGCACCGAGGCGTACGAGGTGTAGCCGCCGGGGTAGTTGCGTGCGGACCAGCGCCGCCCCGCCGCGTCATCGCGCTCGAGCTGCAGGCACTCATCGCGCAGGGCGCGATTGAATGATTGCGCCGCGGCGCGCATGAGCCGCGCCGAGTAGATGCGCGTCGCAAAGCATTCGATGAGCGGCATCGGGGCGATTGCCGTTCCTCAGCCCGCAAGCCCGGGCTCGTTGATCCGGATCAAGGTCGCGCCGTCTATCCGCTGCCGCGGGAGCTCGCGGGCCGATAGCCGGGCGGTGGCGCGGGCATCGGACCGAGGATCGGCTCGAGAGCGGCGCCCACGGAAAGCAGCGCGCGGTCGCTGCCCGCGGGCCCGTCGAGCTCCAGGGAGACCGGCAAGCCGCCTGCGGTCAGTCCGGCCGGCAGGACCAGGCCGGGAATGCCGGCGGTGCTGCCGGGAGAAATATTGCGCGCGACCGCCGACTCGAAGGGGACGGATGCGCCGCGCACCTCCACGGTCGTCTCCTCGCCGATGCGCGGCGCGGGTACGCGCGTCGTCGGGAAGATCATGGCGGCCACCCCGGTGCGCGCGAAATAATCGCGATAGAGTGCGCGCAGCCGCGGCAGTTCGTGCTGCGTCGCCTGCGCGTACACGTCCTCGGTGACGAAGTCCTTGCCACCGGGGAGCACATCGTCCTTGAAGATCGCCTGGATGTCGGGGCTCGCGCTCGCGATCAGGGTCTCAAAATCGACACCCGCATGATACCTCTCGAGGTAGCGCGGCAGGGCGAGACGCACATCGTGGTTCTGCACCTGATCGGTGCTGCGATCGATGATCTCCTGCACGCCCGGAAGCGGCGCCTCGATGAGCTCGACGCCCGCGGCGCGCAGTGCCTCGAGCGCGCGTGCGGTGACGCGCTCGACCTCGGGATCGAGGCCCTCGAACCAGAAGTCGCGCACGATGCCGATGCGCAGGCCGCGCAGGGGCGGAGGGGCGAGGCGCGCCGCATCGCCCGTGACCGCCGCATCGAACAGCGCGAGATCGGCGACGCTGCGCGCGTGCGGGCCCACCTGATCGAAGAGCGGGGTGATCGGCGCGCAGCCTTCGGTCGAGTAACGACCGGTGGTCGGACGAAAGCCCGCGACGCCGCAGAGCGCGGCCGGAACGCGAATCGATCCCTGCGTATCCTCCGCGACGCCGAGCGGAGCACCGTGGGCGGCGATGATGGCGGCCGTGCCGCCGCTCGAGCCGCCCGGGATGCGCTCGCGATCGTAGGGGTTGCGCACCGGCCCGAAGGCGAGATTGTTGCTGGTCCACCCAAATGAGAGCTCGTGCAGGTTCGTCTTGCCGAGCACGATGGCGCCCGCGCGCCGCAGCGCCTGAACGATGGGCGCATCCTCCTCCGGATGGAAATGGCGCAAGGCCGGCGTTCCCGCCGTGGTTGCATAGTCGCGCGTGTTCACGCTGTCCTTGACTGGAATGGGCAGGCCGAACAGAGGTCCGAGGGGAGCGCGGCGCCGCCGCTCGAGATCGCGGGCGCGCGCATCGGCGAGCACCCCCTCGGGCTCGAGCGCGATGAATGCATTGAGCTCCTTCGCCGCCTGGCATCGATCGAGCAGCGCCCTCGCATAACGCTCGCAGGAGATCTCGCCGCTGCGCATGCGACGCACTGCCTCGGTGGCACTCAAGGTCGTGAGATCCATGCCTCTGGCTCGGTGGAAGAGCGATGCGCCGTGCGCTCGTAGCCCCGCCAGCGCGGCCGCCGCGCTCGCCGCGCCCAGCACGGCGCGGCGCTTTGGATCATGCGCCCGAGACACGATCGCGTCTCAGCGCCTGACACATGCAGTGCACGGCTCCTCCGCCGTGCGCGATCATCGAGACGTCCGGGTCGTACACGGTGAGTCCCTCGGCGCGACAGGCTTGCACGAGATTGCGGCTCGAGGCGGGCACAAGCACCCGCCCATCGCCGAGGGCGACCACATTGGTGCCGAGTTGCATGGCATCGCTGTAGGGGATCGGAATGGCCCTGATGCCCTGCGAGCGCAGCCACTCGATGAGCTCGGGCTCGACCGCCTCGACACACACGACCGCAAGACCCTCCGCGATCATGCCCATTTGCACGTCGAGGTGCAGGAAATGCGGATCGAAAGCGTAGGTGTGCATCTCCCAGCCTTCGGCCCGGAACCAGGACTGCAGTTGACGCACGGCGGCCTCGCTCGAGCGCTCGCCCGAGTAGCCGCAGATTGCCACACCGGGTTTGAGCACCATGATGTCGCCGCCCTCGATTTGACCGGCCGTCATACAGTCGTAAATCGGGATCTGCCGCTCGAGGTAGAACTCGAGGCACGCGGCGTACTCGCCGCGCCGGTAGGATTTCTGACATTGCAGGATCAGCGCGCCCCAGGGCGTCATTGCGCTCGAGTCGCGTGCGAAGATCTGATAGGGCAGGTGCGGATCGGCCTTGAGGATGTGCGTGCGCACCTCGGCCTGCCGGTAGACATCGAGCATCTGCTCGTATTGCGCCTTGGCCGCTCGATGATCGAAGCGCAGGCCGACGCGCTCGGAGCGTTGCGCGACCGCGTTACCCCCCTGCCAGCTGAAGTGATCAATCGGTCCGATCAGCACGTCGCGCAGGCGCCCGTACTCGCTGTCGACGCCCCAGTGCGCAGGCCTCGGTGTGCCGCCGCCGTCCACTCGCGTTCTGAGCTGCATGCGCTTCCTCTTGCCGGGGTTGATCTGACGAGCCGACACGCTAAACCAGCCCGGCAGGCGCATGCAAGCTCGGGGCAACCACCGCGCCCGGCGAGAACGTCGTGGGCTGCAGTACCGGATCAACGGCATCATCCTGCCCGAGGGCATCAGCGTTCGGGCAGAGGCTCGACCCGCGCCTCATCGCATCGGTGAGTCTGCTCACGGGGGCGTTGCCGGCGGAGTACGGCTTGCGTACCGCGGCCGAGGAGGGCGCATGGCGCGCCGCAGGGCGATGAGCTGCGCCGCTCGAGCGCGGCAATCGCGCGCCGTGCGCGTTATTGCTGCGACTTGAACTTGAGCCAGATGCGCGAGAACACGCCCGCCTCCTGGGGCGAGTAAGCTCTCTGCAGCTGGAAGCGCTCGCGCACGGCGGCGGGCGGATAGATGATGGTGTTATCGCGCACCGCGGGCTCGAGCAAGGGCAGCGCGGCGGCATTGGCGGTCGCGAAACCGATATAGCGGGTGACGCCGGCGGAAATCTCCGGCCGCATCATGAAATTGATGAAGGCGAGGGCGCCTGCCGGATTCGGCGAGTCCGCGGGGATCGCCATACTGTCGATGTAGAACGGCACCGCCTCGCGGGCGAACGCATACTCGAGCCGGATGTGGCCGTGCGCCTCGCTCACCATGCGCCGTGCGATGAGCGCATCGCCCGAGTATCCGATCGCCAGACACAGATCGCCCTCGGCCAGCTGCTGGTAGTAACCGGCGGTCGAGATGCGGGTGAGGTAGGGGCGGATCTCCCCGAGCTTCGCGACCACGGCATCGAGATCGGGACCCCGCGCCGAGAGGGTGCGCTGTCCGAGATAGCGCGACACCATCGGCAGGATGTCGCCCCAGGAATCGAGCATGCCGATGCCGCACGTCTTGAAGTGCGCGGCCACCGCCTTGTCGAACACCATGCGCAGGCTGTCGGTCGGCGCGTCCGGCATCCGCGCGTGAATGCGCTCGCTGTCATAAATCAGTCCGGTGGTGCCCCACATCCACGGCACCGCGTGCCGATTGCCCGGATCGACGGTGTCCAGGATCTTCATGATCTGAGGATCGGCGTTGCGCGCGTTCGGGATCTTCGTGGCATCGAGGACCCGCCAGAACCCACCCGGAATCTCGCGCTCAAGCTCGGGCGATGCATTCATGGTGACGATGTCGTAATCGGAGTGTCCCACCGAGAGGAGGGTCTCTGCGGTTTCCGGATCGGTGAGCACCGCGGAGTTGACGTGCAACCCGGTCTCCGCCTCGAAACGCGCAATGACCACACGCGGGAAGTAGTCAGGCCACGCGTAGACGTTGACCGTGTGCGCGCGGTCCGCCGCCTGGGCGCAGAGCATGATCAGGAAAAAGAGACTCCCCCCGCAGAGGGTACGCGCAGCGCGCCCGGGCCGGCGCCGGGCGCAAGAGGATCGATGCATGATAGGCCCAGCTCCTTGAGGGTGGGGCTAGGCTAACACTCGCGCTTCGGACCGCCGTTCCTCATTTCGGGGTGGGACCATGCTTGGCCGGCTCGGAGGCGCCCACCCCCGGCTGCGGCGTGCCGGCCGGCGGTGAGGAGGGCGTGGGCGCTTGATCGGTGTGCGCCTCGGCGAGCACGGCGGCGCAATCCTTGTTCTTCGCGAGGCCCGGGTCGATGAAGGCGAGCGCGGCGGCGACCGGCGTGAGCAGCGCGCTCAGGGCGGCCGCGACGCCCGCTTGAGCGAGCAGGCGCTGCGGTTTCACCCCGATCACCGGGTGCAGCAGCGTACCGGTGAGGGTGATCGGCGTGTGCAGGCGCAGGATGCGGAATTTCTTCGGATGCCCTTGCAGCTCGAGGTCAAGATGCTCGCTGCCGAGGTTGACCTGGCCGCGACCGGTCACGACGACGTCACTCGTGTCGACGAAGACCGCGCGAGAGTTGAGCACACCGTCGGTCGCCTGAAAATCCGCGACGCCGCAGCGGATCGCGGTCTTCTGTTCCGGTTTCGAGAGCAGCAGGCCCAGGCCCCTCGCGACATCGATGCCGACGAGCTCGGCGATCGCCTCGTTGAGCTGCCCTGCGGGCAAAGCGACGCTGATGCCACCGCTCGCCGTCGAGGCGAGATCGTGAATCGAGCCGCCCGTTCCATGAACCTGCACGCGCCCGACCAGGGAGCCCTGCAGCGGACCCTGCGTCTGCTGAGCGGACTTGAACTGACTGAGATCGATCTGATCGATGCTCATGGCGAGCGTGGTCTGCGGCGTGTCCTTGCGTGCATCGATGCGCACGCCCCCGGCGAAGCGGCCCATGCTCAAGGTGAAGGAGAGCGGGTCGATTTTGAGCAATCCCGCATCGAGCAGCAGGTGAAAGCTCACTTGCTTCATGGGCAGCTTGGGAGCTGTGACGGCGGCGGCGTTGTAGACGACGTCGGCGTCCATGCCCCGCACCCGCTCGATCTGCAGCTGAGCGTCGGGGAAAAGATGGCCGCTGTCGCCGGTCGCAGGCTGCGAAGGTTCGGTCTTGTGAGTCGCCGCGGAGCGGCGGGGCGTCGGCCTTGCGCTCGCCGGTGGTGCGCCGCTCGAGCGCTGCTCGCCGCTCGCCGCCACGGGATGTCCCAGGGTGGGAGCGACGTCGACGAGGTTGAGGGTGCTCGAATGCAAGCGCGCGGTGAGCTTGGGGCGCTCGGCCGACGTCTCGATGCGCATCTCCCCTTCGAGGTCGCTCGAGCCCAAGCGCCCTTTGAGATCATCCATCCGATAGACGGTCCCCTCGGCGCGCAGGCTACCGGTCAGGTGATAGGGCGGGGTGTTCGGCAACGCGAGCCCCGTGAGGTAATACACATCGGCGAGATCGCCTCCGGCCAGGTCGAAACGCGCGCGCACGGCGCCCAAGTCGAAGGGTTTCGGAAAGGTGATGTGCGCATCGAGCATGATGTCCGAAGCCCTGAGGTCGGCCTGCAGATCGTAGGGATGATCGGGATCGAGATCGATGAGCGGACCGCCGCGCAAGTGCGCGCGAAAGGGCTTTGCGTTGAGCGAGCCCGTGCACTCCAGAGAGAACGCGCTGCCCTGGGTGCGCGCGCCCTCATCATGGGCCTCGAGCGTGCCTTCCAGCGCGAGCTTGCGGATCGCGTCTGTGACGCGCAAGTGCCCCTGCTCGATGAGCAGGCGACGTATGGTGGGAAGCTTGGGCGGTGCGTGCCCCGTGTTTTGCGCAGCGCCCTGGTTGCCGAATTCCCAGCTCGCACGCCCCTGCGCATCGCGCTCGAGATCGATGCTCGGCTCACGCACTTCGATGCGCGGAAGCACGAGTTGCCCACGCAGAAGCCGCCCGAGGCTGATGCTCAGCATCAGAGAGCGAGCGCCCAGCATGACCGGCTGCTTTGCCCAGTCGGGATTTCCAACGCTGAGCCCGTCCACTTCGGCGCTCGGTGTGAAGGACCATGGATGCACGCGCAGATCACCGGTGATCGTCACCGGCCGGCCCGTCCGAGTGGATATCATGTGCGCGACCATGGGCCTCAGCAGATTCCAATCGAAGAACGCAAGCAGCAGGACGATCACGAGCAGGAGGGCGCCGAGCGTGATCGTCGTCCACCGGGTTTTGGGATGAGTACGGAAGAACTCGGGCATGAAGACAGCCGAGGCGCTCTGTTGCGGCCGGGCCTTTTAAGTATCCTTGCGCGGCTCGATCTCTCCTGTAGGAGGCGAGCGTGAGCCCCTGTCGGCGCTCGGAAGACTGTGCGCAGGTGCTGGCCGAGATTGCGCTGGATCGCCGGAAACCAGTAAGGTTGAGCGACTCTCGTCTGAACGAGCCTCCTTGAACAGCGAATCGATCGCCCTGCAGAAAGCCTCTCCCGTCTCGGCCGCTGCGCATCGACCGGCCCAGTGGGCGGGGCTCGCTGCGCTCGGCGTCGTCTTCGGCGATCTCGGTACAAGCCCGCTGTACACCCTGCAAACCATCGTGCAATCGATGGGCGGCCATTTCACGCCCGGAGAGGCTCTCGGCATCCTCTCGCTTGTCATCTGGACGTTGCTGATCACGATCTCGATCAAGTACTGCCTGTTCGTCATGCGAGCCGACAATCACGGCGAGGGCGGCATTCTCGCGCTCATGTCGCTGATCCGGGCCAACAGCCTCAAAGGGCACGCGCGCGCCTATGCGGTGATGGGGTTGCTCGGTGCGGCGCTTCTCTATGGCGATGGAGTCATCACGCCCGCGATCTCGGTCTTGAGCGCGCTCGAGGGCGTGAATGCGGCAAGCGACCAATTCAAGCCCTTCGTCATGCCGGCAGCGGTCGTCATCCTGATCGCTCTGTTCGCCGGTCAACGCCTCGGCACCGAGCGCATCGGCCGGGCCTTCGGGCCCATCATGCTGCTGTGGTTCGGCGTGATTGCCCTGCTCGGGGTGGTCGCGATTTTCGCGCATCCGGAGGTCATGATCGCGCTCGATCCGCGCCACGCGCTCAAGTTCGTCCTGCACAAGGGCAACCATGGCCTGCTGGTGCTGGGCGGCGTGTTCCTGTGCATCACCGGCGGAGAGGCGCTGTATGCGGACATGGGGCACTTCGGCCGCCGGCCGATACGCGGGGCCTGGTACACGATCGTGCTGCCCGCGCTTCTGCTGAGCTATGCGGGGCAGACCGCCTACGTCATGGAGAAGGGCTCGGTGACGGGCAACCCGTTTTTTCTCATCGCTCCCGCCTGGTCGATCTATCCACTGGTGGCGCTCGCGACCGTTGCGACCATCATCGCCAGTCAGGCCATCATCACGGGCTCCTTCTCGATGACTCGCCAGGCGATGCAGCTCGGGTGGCTGCCGGGCGTGTCGATCCGTCAAACCTCGGACCGTGTGTACGGGCAGATCTACGTGCCGGTGGTGAACTGGCTGCTGATGGTGGCCACCGTCGCCGTGACCGTGGGCTTCGGCAGCTCCGATCGGCTTGCGGGCGCGTACGGCACGGCAGTCTCCACCACCATGCTGCTCACGACCGCGCTGCTGTATCGAGCGATGCGCAGGCAATGGCGCTGGCGCGCGAGTGTTGCACTGGGGGTGGCGGGGATGTTCCTGCTCGTCGATGTGAGCTTTTTCGGCGCAAATCTGCTGAAAATCGCCGAGGGCGGCTGGCTGCCCCTCACGTTCGCCGCGCTGCTGTTCATGGTGATGGTGACCTGGCGTACCGGCAGGGATGCGATGCACGCGGCGCAGTCACAGTCGCATCAGGCGGCCGAGCGGTTCATGGAGGAGCTGCGTAACGGCGCCATCGCGCGCATCGACGGCACGGCCGTCTTTCTCACCCGCAGTCGTCAGCGCATTGCGCGTCTCATCATCGATCACGCGCACTTTACCCACGTGCTGCCGAAGCAAACGGTGGCGCTCAGCATCGTCTTCGAGGACACGCCGCGCATCGAGGGGCCGAATTGCGTGATCGTCGATGAGGTGGGCGAAGGGATCTGGCACTTTCTAGCCCGCTTCGGCTTCTTTGAGATCCCGAATCTGCGCCAAGCACTCGAGAACACCTGCTGCGCCGAGTTGGGCATCGATCTCGAGCAGGCACGCTTCATTGCATCGCGCGATCTGGTCGTGAGCAAGCCCTCGGGCTCGGTGTTCTCGGCTTGGCGCATGGCCTTGTTCGCCTTCCTGTGGCGCAACTCGGTGAAGATCGTCGACCGGTTCAATCTCGAGCCCGATCGTACCGTCGAGATCGCGCGGCAGGTCGAGATCTAGGAGAGCCCGGCGTCCTCGAGAGCGGGCAGGACGCGCCCGCGCGCCTCGCCGAAGCCGATGCGTACCGCCCCCGGGCGCTCGCACCAGCCCTTCAGGATCACCGTGTCGCCATCCTCGAGAAAGGTGCGCTCCTCGGCCGAGCCGAGCCGTATCGGCCGGCGCCCGCCGCTCGTGAGCTCAAGAAGTGAGCCGGCCTCGGAAGGGTCGGGACCTGACTGGGTTCCCGTACCCAGCACGTCGCCCGGGTTGAGATTGCAACCATTGCTCGTGTGATGCGCGATCAGTTGCGCAAGCGTCCAGTACGCGTGGCGATAGTTGGTGCGTGCGAGCGGCTGCGGAGCCTCACCCCGCTCGCGCATGACGGCGCTCTGAAGCTCGGTCTGAAGGACGATGTCGAAAGCATCCGCGCGCCCGAGCGGCGTGCTCAAGTACGGGGGCAGCACGGGGTCTTCCGGGCTGCGCTCCGGTGCCGGCACGCGAAACGGCGCGAGCGCCTCGAGCGATACGATCCAGGGCGAGAGGGTGGTCGCGAAGCTCTTCGCGAGAAAGGGCCCGAGCGGCTGGTACTCCCACGCTTGCAAGTCACGGGCAGACCAGTCGTTCAACAGGCCGAGGCCGAAGAGGTGCTCCTCGGCCTGCTCGAGGGGCACTGCCGTCCCGAGCTCGTTTCCGGGTCCCACATAGGCCGCAAGCTCGAGCTCATAGTCGAGGCGCACGCTCGGGCCCACGACCGGACGGCTTTCGCCTGCCGGCAGACGCTGTCCGCGGGGTCGGTGGAACTGCTGCTCGGATACGCCGATCGAGGAGGAGCGTCCGTGGTAGCCAATCGGCAACCAGCGGTAATTCGGTGTGAGCGGGCTCTCGGGTCGAAACAGGCGCCCGACGGCCGTGGCGTGATAAATGGACGTGTAGAAATCGGTGAAGTCGCCGATCCGGGCGGGAAGTGCATGCTCGGCCTGATTCTGCGGCACCAGGCAGCTGCGCACTCGCTCCTCGAGCCCGCAGTGCTCCTCGAGCAGCTCGAAACACGCCCGGCGCAGCGCCCCGAAGTGCGCTCTGCCCAGAGCCAGGAACTGGTTGAGCGAGGACTTCGCCGCCGCCGCCGCGGCAGCTCGCGCGACCTCCGGGACGATGCCGAGCTCAAGGACGGCGCCGAGATCGAGAATCTCCTCGCCGATCGCCACGCCGCCGCGGAAGCTCTCCCGGCTCGCGCGCCGGCGAAACACTCCCAGCGGCAGGTTCTGTAACGGAAAATCGGTGCGGGCGTCCTGCGCCGAGCGAACCCAGCTGCGGCGCTCGGGATCGTGGGTCGCATCGAGCGGAGGCGCTCTCACGGCCAAGCCTTTCAGGCGCGTCCCGGATCAAAGCGCTTGGGCAGATCCGCCCAGCAGCGCAGGTAATCCTTCTGCAGCGCAGGCCGTCCCTCGAGCGATGCGCGGGTCGGGTGCAGCAGCCGGCGGGTCTCGAACATGAACGCCATCGTATCGGTGAGGTGGGCGGGCTGGGAGGTGTCCGCGCTCGAGGCCCGCTCGAAGCTCGTTGCATCCGGTCCGTGTCCGCTCATGCAGTTATGCAGCGAGCCGCCCCCGGGGACGAATCCCTCGCTCTTGGCGTCATACCGGCCGGTGATCAGCCCCATGTACTCGCTCGCGATGTTGCGATGGTACCAGGGGGGTCGAAACGTGTGCTCCATCACCAGCCAGCGCGGCGGAAACACCACGAAATCGAGATTGCTCGTGCCCGGCGTGTCGCTCGGCGATTGCAATACGACGAAGATGGAGGGGTCGGGATGATCGTAGGAGATCGAGCCCAGGGTATTGAAGCGGCGCAGGTCATATTTATAGGGCGCGTTGTTGCCGTGCCAGGCGACGACGTCGAAGGGCGAGTGGTCGAGCGCTGCACGCCACAGGCGTCCCGCGAACTTGGCCAAGAGCTCACCCGGACCGTCTCGGTCCTCGTACCAGGCCGTGGGTACGCTGAAATCTCGCGGGTTGGCGAGTCCGTTCGAGCCGATCGGCCCAAGCTCCGGCAAGCGCAGATGAGCGCCGAAATTCTCGCACAGGTAGCCGCGCGCGAGCTCCTCGAGGAGCCTGACCCGGAAGCGCAGGCCACGCGGCAGTACCGCGATCTCTTGCGGCTCGAGCTCGAGCCTGCCGAGCTCGGTCTCGATCATGAGCGCGCCGCGCTCGGGCACGATCAGCCATTCGCCGTCGGCGCTGTAGAAGTAACGATTCTGCATCGAGCGATTCGCGGCATACAGATAAATGCCGCAACCGGCGTGCTCGTCCGGCGCGCCGTTGCCGGTGATCTGCACCAGGCCGTCGATGAAATCGGTGGCTGCCTCGGGCAGCGGCAGAGGATCCCAGCGCAGCTGATCCGGCGACATGTGCCGCTCGAGCCTTGCCTGCTCGAATGGATCGCGCGCCACGGGCGCAAAGGAGCCGTGCATCGCGGCCGGTCGAATGCGATACAGCCAGCTGCGTCGATTGGCGGCACGGGGCGCGGTGAAAGCCGTACCTGACCACTGCTCGGCGTACAGCCCGTACGCGCAGCGCTGCGGTGAATTCTGCCCGGTCGGCAGAGCGCCCGGCAGCGCCTCGGTGGCGAACTCGTTGCCGAAGCCGCTCTGGTAGCTGCAGATCTCGGACATGACCCCATTCTACCCGCAGCGCTGTGAAAGCGCGGGGCGGCCCCTGCAGAGGTGCCAGGCTCACGCGCGCACCCGTGGTGCTCCGCTCACGCGCCCGGGACCCGCAAGACTCAAGCGGCGAGCCGCCCGCGCGAGGACTTGCCGGCGGCATCGCGACGCTCGCCCGAGGTGCGCACGCGGCGGTCCGGGCTCAAGAATTGCAGCAACGGCGTGCCGTAGGTCGAGTTCTCGGCAAGCACCTTGAGTACCACCAAGGTGGGAGTTGCGAGCACGATGCCGGCCAGTCCCCAGAAGAACCAACCGAACCATAACGCCAGGAAAACCAGCAGGGGAGCGAGCTGCAGACGACGGCCGACGAGCAGCGGTTGCACACAGTTGCCCTCGAGCGCGGTGAGCGCGAGGAAGCAGCCGCAGACCGTGACGACCCGCGCCAGATGGTCGAAGGAGACGAGCGCCACCGTGGCCAGAACGATGAAGCTCACCGTGGGCCCTGCGTACGGAATGAAGTTGAGCAGTCCCGCCACGGTGCCCCACAGAAAAGGGTTCGGCATTCCACAGAGCAGCATCGCGATGCCGGTCGCAAGCCCCAACCCGATGTTGATGAGTGCCGTCGTCACATAGAAGCGTCCCACCTCATGGCGCACCTTCTCGATGAGGCACAGGACGTGGCTTGCGTTGAGGTCACTCACCAGCGCGCAGGTCATGCGGGCGAGCATCGGGGGTCCCGAGATGAGCAGAAACAGTGTCAGCACCAGCACGGAGAACACGTCGATCGCGAATCCCACGGTGGCGTCGAAGAGCTGGACGGGCGCCGGAGCGCTGCCCGCCGGCGCCGCCTGCTGGGGTGGCGCGGGTCGCTCCGCGGTTGCGATGCGGGTCGCCGCAAGGCGTTGCTCCTCGACACGCGTTGCCAGCTGCTCGATCGGGCGCATTTTTCGAGCGATCACGCGCAGGGTGTGCGGGGCATCGGCCACCCAGTGCTTGGCCGGCTCGGCGAGCATGGTGGCGATGCCGGCGACCGTTCCTCCGATGACGAGGAGCAAAAGCAGCGCGCCGGGGGCCCGGGGCACGCCGAGCTCCCGCAGATACTCGACCGGTCCGGACAGCACCAGGGCGATCAGAGCGGCCAGGGCGACCGGAATGAAGGCGGCATGGCCCAGGTACAGCAGCACGCCCACCGCGATCAGGATCAGCACGCGGACCGCCTTGCCGGGTGGAGGAGCGCTCGCTCGCTCGAGTGCCTTCGTTGCAGTCACCAGGTCATCCGTGCGTCGGTTCCATGGGGCCGCGCAGACCACTGCGCGGATCACCCCGACACGATGCATTGCGGTGCCGCTTCGCTGTAGAGTCGCAACGGACGAAGCGCCGTCGGAGACGGCCGACGGATGAGCTGCGCGCAGCGGCCCTCTTTCGACATAATGGCCGCATGAATGCGCGCTCGACCTCCGTGCGCTCCCGGACTTCCGGGCGTTCGCCTCGCGCCGTACGAGCGACGCTGCTTGGAATCATCGGTGACTCGCTCGTCGGCTGGGTCAAGGATGGAGCGCCGAGCATGGGCGCTGCCATTGCCTTCTACACCCTGTTCGCCGCCGCCCCGATCCTGCTTCTGGTGATCCAGGCGGCGGGTGTCTTCGTGGGAACGGAGGTCGTACAGGCGCACGTGCTCTCGCAGCTGCATGGGCTGCTCGGGAACGCCGGCTTCCCGGCCGCGCGCACGCTCATCGGCAACCTCAGCACGAATGCCCAAGGTCATTTCTCGACCGCGGCCGGCATCATCACGCTCATGTTCGGCGCGAGCAGCGTCTTCGCGGAGTTGCAGAATTCCTTGAATCGCATCTGGCGTGCCGAGTCGCACTCGGCGGTGCAAGGTCTTCGCCATGCGCTGCGCGCGCGCTTGCTCGCGTTTGCCCTGGTATTCGCGGTCGGTTTTCTCTTGATGGTGCTGCTGGTTGCAAGCGCCGGGCTTGCGTTCCTCGCGAGCTGGCTCGGGAGCATCACGCCCGGATCTCATCGGGTGGTGTGGGTGCTGGACGTGGCGCTTGGATTCGGCCTGGCGACGCTGCTCTTTGC
Organism: Steroidobacteraceae bacterium; assembly: GCA_035307465.1. GTDB lineage: Bacteria > Pseudomonadota > Gammaproteobacteria > Steroidobacterales > Steroidobacteraceae > Bog-1198. The sequence continues at coordinate 36,660 of DATGIA010000032.1, read as the reverse complement.
CATGATCTTCCGCTACGTGCCCCGCCAGCACGTCGCCTGGCGCGCGGTATGGGTGGGGGCTCTCGTGACCGCCACCCTGTTCTCAGTAGGGCGATTCGTGATGGTGGTGTATCTGGGCCGCATAGCGCTCAACTCGCTCTACGGCGTCGCGGGCTCGTTCCTGCTGCTGCTGCTGTGGGTGTATTACTCGGCGCAGATCTTCCTGCTCGGGGCCGAATTCACCTACCGGTATGCCGCGGGGCGTTGTGCGCGAGCGCCCGCATGAGGCGGTAGGTGAACTCGACGCTTTCATCGAAAGCCTCGACCCCGACCCGCTCGTCGCGACCATGCGCTCGGTTCTCGTTCTCATCCATCCATATCCCGCTCACGTCGTAGCTCGGGATCCCGGCATTGCGCGTCTGGCGGTCGTCGCTGAAGCCGGTCGACAGGGTGGGCAGCAGCGGCACCCCGGGCCACATCGAGTGTGCGACCGAGGCGACGAGCTCGAGAATCGAGGGCGTCGGCGGGGACTCCGGGCTGACGATCGGAGGCGCATCGAGGCTCAGGTGGATCGCCGGATCGGCCAGGATCGCGATGAGCTGCGCCTGCACGTGCTCGGCGGCGTCACCGGGCATCATGCGGCACTGAATGGTGGCGCGAGCGCGTTGCGGCAGGGCATTTTCTGCATGACCTCCCGAGATCAGCGTTGCGACGCACGTGGTGCGCAGCTCCGCGTTCATGCGCGGATTTTGACTCAGGCGCTCGACCGCGGCCGCATCCGGCGGCTCCTGTGCGAGCGCACGCAGGTCGGCGCTCTCGGGTCCCGGATCGAGCTCGGCGAGCTTCGCGAAGTAGAGCCGCGTCGTCGCCGTGAGCATCAGCGGAAAGCGATAAGTCTCGAGTCGTCCGAGACCGTCGGCCAGCCGATAAATCGCATTGTCGGGTCCGGGCAGCGAGCCGTGCCCGCCGGGGCTCGTGGTCTCGAGGGTGAAGGTGAGATAGGTCTTCTCGCTGGTGCCGACCTCGAAATAGGCCCGCGCAGCCTTGCGCAGGTCGCCACCGCCCCCGTCGAGGTTGATGGCGAGCTCGGCATCGATCAGGTCACGGTGATTCTTGAGCAGAAAGGCGGGTCCATTGGAGTCGCCACCCGCCTCCTCATCGGCAGTGAACATGACGATGAGGTCGCGATCGGGCACGACATGGGCGCGCTTGAGCCGAATCAGCGACTCGACCATCGCCGCATCGCCGTCCTTCATGTCGATGCTGCCGCGGCCATAGAAATAGCCGTCCTTCTCGGTGAGCTTGAAGGGGTCGACCGACCAGTCCTCGGGCTTCGCCTCCACCACATCGAGGTGACCCATGAACAGCACCGGGCGGCCGCGACCCCGGCCCGGGTAGCGCACGATGAGATTGCCCTTGGTCGGATGATCGGGGGGAGCGATCAAGGTCAGTTCCTGGTGCGTGAAGCCTGCGCTCAGCAACCACCCTTGGATCGCCTCAGCCGCCGCGGTCGAGCCGTGCGAGTGCGTCGTGTTGATCTCGACGAGTGTCTTGAGCATGTCGCGCGCGAGCTGCCGGTCGGCCGGAGGGGGCAGCGGGCTTGGGGTGTCCGCGGGCGCGCGGAGCGCGTGAAGAGCAAGGAGCGGAAAGAGGGAGCAGGCGAGCAGAGTTGGACGCATCGCATCATGGTAACGTACCCGCGCCCCCTAGGAGCGTTCGCTCGATTATGCGATGCTGCGCGGCTCGCCGGGACTTAAGGACTGCGCATGGCACGCGTGGAGTTTCACTGGGACGATCCGCTCCTCCTCGATGAGCAGCTCTCCATGGACGAGAAGATGGTGCGCGATGCCGCGCGCGATTACGCGCAGGAGCGGCTGGCACCGCGCGTGCTCGAGGCGTTTCGCGAGGAGCGCACCGATCCCGCCATCTTTCGCGAGATGGGCGCGCTCGGGCTGCTCGGCCCCACGATACCGACGGAGTTCGGCGGGGGCGGGCTCAGCTATGTGAGCTACGGCCTCATTGCCCGCGAGGTCGAGAGGGTCGATTCGGGCTACCGCTCGATGATGAGCGTGCAGTCCTCGCTCGTGATGTTGCCGATTTTCGCCTTCGGCAGCGATGCGCAGCGTCAACGGTATCTGCCACCGCTCGCACGCGGCGAGCTCATCGGTTGTTTCGGTCTCACCGAACCCGATCACGGGTCCGACCCGGGAAGCATGGTGACCCGTGCGCGTGCGGTGACCGGAGGCTACCGTTTGAGCGGCACCAAGACCTGGATCTCGAACAGTCCCATTGCCGATGTCTTTCTCGTCTGGGCGAAGACCGAGGACGGGGTGATCCGCGGCTTCATTCTCGAGAAGGACGCGCGCGGTCTCAGCGCGCCCGTTCTCAAGGGCAAGGTGGGGTTGCGCGCCTCGACCACGGGCCAGATCGTCATGGACGAGGTATTCGCTTCCGAGAGCCAGCTCCTGCCGGGCGTCGAAGGTCTCAAAGGTCCCTTCACCTGCCTCGACTCGGCGCGCTATGGCATCTCCTGGGGGGCGCTCGGGGCTGCGGAGAGCTGCTGGCACACGGCGCGCGACTATGTGCTCGGACGCCAGCAGTTCGGTCGACCGCTGGCCGCCAATCAGCTCGTTCAGAAAAAACTGGTCGACATGCAGACCGAGATCACGCTCGGCTTGCAGGGAGCGCTGCGGCTGGGGCGAATGCGCGATGCCGGCATCGCGGCGGTCGAGGCGACCTCGCTCCTCAAACGCAACTCCTGCGGCAAGGCGCTCGAGGTGGCGCGCGTCGCCCGCGACATGCTCGGCGGCAACGGCATCTCCGACGAGTACGGCGTCATCCGCCATCTCGTCAATCTTGAGGTCGTGAATACCTACGAGGGCACGCACGACATTCATGCGCTCATCCTCGGCCGCGCGCAGACCGGCATCGCGGCTTTCTCCTAGCGCCTCGTCGGACCGCGCATGCACCGTTCGATGCAGACTCGCCTCATCGGCTCACAGGGACTCAAAGTATCCGCGCTCGGCCTCGGCTGCATGGGACTTTCGGACTTTTACTCGAGCAGCGGGGCGAGCGAAGCGGAGGCCATCCGCTTGATCCACCGCGCCATCGACCTCGGTATCACGTTTCTCGACACGGCAGATGTCTATGGCCCCCATACCAACGAGCTCACGGTCGGCAAGGCGATCGCGCGGCGTCGCTCGAGCGTGGTGGTGGCGACGAAATTCGGCATCGTGCGCGATCGCGAGGGCGCCGGTCGAGGCGTCAACGGCAGTCCCGATTACGTCCGTGCCGCCTGCGATGCATCGCTCGAGCGGCTCGGAATCGACACCATCGACCTCTATTTCCAACACCGGGTCGATCCCCGCATACCCATCGAGGAGACCGTGGGCGCCCTGTCGGGTCTGGTGGCGCAGGGAAAAGTGCGTTTCATAGGGTTATCGGAGGCGGCTCCCGCGACGATCCGTCGAGCGCACAAGGTGCATCCGCTCACGGCGCTGCAGAGCGAGTACTCGCTCTGGAGCCGCGATCCGGAGGACGAGGTGTTGCCCACCGTGCGCGAGCTCGGGATCGGCTTCGTTGCCTACAGCCCTCTCGGGCGCGGTTTCCTCGCGGACCGCTTCCGCTCGATCGATGATCTGGCGCCGGATGACTGGCGACGCGAATCGCCACGATTCCACGGCGAGAACTTTGCGAAGAACCTCGAGCTGCTCGCCAAGATCCGGGAGATCGCCGGCGAGAAGGGCTGCACACCTTCGCAGCTCGCGCTTGCGTGGCTCCTCGCCCACGGCCCGGATATCGTGCCGATACCGGGCACCACGCACCCGGAGCGTCTCGAGGAGAACGCCGCGGCCGCGGCCCTCTCCTTGAGCGCGAGCGAGCTCGAGCGCATCGAAAGCGTCGCCCCCCACGGTATCGCACGCGGCGAGCGCTACAGCCCGCATATGATGACACTGCTTAACGGCTGAGCGCGGCGAACGACCAGCCTGTCCAGGTCTCGCTGCGCCTCCACAGTTCTTCCTGTCTCTCGCGGTCGCGCGCCAGGTCGGAAGCGGGGCGCACGTGGCCGTGCTCGTCGAAGTACTCGCCGCTGATCCCGGCGAGCGCAGGCGCCCGTGCAACCTCGAGCGTCGTGCGAGCGCCGCGCTCTTCATCGAACACCTCTCGTGAGCGCAGCCGCTGCAGCAACCGCACCCACAGCGGCAGCAGATGCGTCGCGACCACGCCCGGATGCAGGCAGTTGGCCGTCACACGGCTTCCATCGAGACGGCGCGCGAGAGCCATGGTGTGCATGACGTTCGCGAGCTTCGAGCGCGCGTAGGCTGCCAGCGGTCGATAGCGCGCGCGCGGATCGGTGACGGTGTCGAGATCCATCACGCCTCGCACGTGCGCCCGGGAAGCGACGTTGACGATCCGACCCGAAGGCGCCATTCGATCGAGCAACAAGCCCGTGAGCAAGAAGGGCCCGAGATGATTGCTCGCGAAGGTGAGCTCGTAACCATCGGGCGAGAGCCGGTGCGTGAGGCTCGCCATTCCGGCGTTGTTGATGAGAAACTCTATGACGGGCGCCCGCTCGCGCACGGCGGTTGCGGCGGCACGTACCGATGAGAGCGCGGCGAGGTCGCAAGCGACCCAGTCGACGAAAGCCCCGGGCACCTGCGCGCGGATCTCCTGCGCCACCGCGGCAGCGGCGTTGACATCGCGGCAGAGCATGAGCACGCGCGCGCCGCCCCGCGCAAGCTCGCGCGCGGTGACCCGACCGATCCCGTGCGTCGTGCCAGTGATGACCGCAAGGGGCGCGCCGGGGGCGGGCCTCGTGCCGCTCACGGAGTTATGGCCGGCGTATCGGAGTCGCGAGTCCGCGCCGCCTCGGAGCCCCCCTTGGCGAGCACCGCGGATGCGCCGTGCACCCCGGGTGGAGAGTCGACGGGGTGGCCGGCCGCGACCCAGGCGTCGAGGCCGCCGGCCAGCGGGCGCACCCTGTGAAAGCCATGTTTCCTGAGAACGCGCGCGACCTGCGCCGCCGAGGCCTCATTCGGACAGGTGCAGTAAAGAATGATCTCCCCGTCGCGGGGCAGATGCGCGAGCTGCTTGCCGACGTCGTGCAGGGCTACGTGCAAGGCCCCCGGGATCCAGTGCGGCTCGAGCGCCCGCGCCGCCGCCGACCGTACGTCGACGATCACCGGCTCGCCGCCGGCCTGGATGAGCTCATACAGCTCCCCGACGCTGATCCTCGCCATGCGCAGCAAGCGGTGAAAGCGCGCCCGGTCGAATGCCTTGTAAGCCACGTAAAGGGCGAGGGCGGCGCAGACGATCCACAGTGCGATGTTGCCGATGCGATCCAGCGAGCTCAATAGACGCTCGATCTGGCGGTGGAAGAGGGCGCCCGCCAGCATGCCCGCGCCCACCCAGAGCAGTGCGCTGATGCCGCTGAGTGCAACGAAGCGCAGCCGGCCGATGCGCATGGCTCCCGCGAGCGGTGGCGCGATCACGGCGAGGCCCGGCACGAATTTCGCGACGACGATCGAGTTGCTCCCCCAGCGATCGAATCGAATCTGCGTCTGACTCACGCAGGAGTCCGGCTCGAGGGAGATGCGGCACAGCGTCTTCAGCACACGCAACCCGTAGCGCTCGCCGATCAGATACCAGATGAAATCGGCAAACACACACGCGAGCACCGCGAGTGCGAGCAGCGGCAGCGGCGCCAGGGTCCCCTGCGCGGCAAGAGCGCCCGCGACGATGAGGAGCGGCATGGCAGGCACGGGCAACCCCAGCTGATCGAGCAGCACGTTGCCGGCAACCACGGCGAGGCCGTAACGGGTGACGAGATCGAGCAGGTGCGAGGTCATGCCGCGCCTCCCCCGGTCCGCTCGAGCCGCGGCAAGAATGCGGCCGCGATACCGAGCAGAGGCAGGAAAGAACACGTGCGATAGACGAAGGTGATGCCGTAGTGATCCGCCATGACTCCGAGCACCGCCGCGCCCACGCCCCCGAGCCCGAAGGCCAGACCGAAGAACAGGCCCGAAACCGCACCGGTCCTGCCGGGCAGGAGCTCCTGGGCGAACACCAGGATGGCCGTGAAGGCCGAGGCCAGGATGAGTCCTATGAGAAAGCACAGCACCCCGGTCCAGGCGAGATTGGCGTACGGCAGCACGAGCGTGAAGGGGGCGATGCCGAGAATCGAGAACCAGATGACGGCCTTGCGTCCCAGGCGGTCGCCCACGGGTCCACCGATGAGCGTGCCGAGCGCGACCGCGAACAAAAACACGAAAAGATAAATCTGCGCGCTTTCGAGCACGAGGTGGAAGCGCTCCATGAGATAGAAGATCAGGTAGCTCGTGATGCTCGCGAGGTAGAAGTACTTCGAGAACAGCAGCACGATCAAGATGGACATCGAGCGCGCCACGATGCGGCGTGGAAATCCGGAAGGCCGCAGGACGGCCGTGCGCGCTGCGCGTCGATCGAGGTGCGCCCGCTTGTACCAGTTGCTCACATTCCACAACACACCCACGCCGACCAATGCGAGCAGCGCAAACCACGCGATGCTCAACTGGCCGTGCGGCACGATGATGGCGGCGGCGAGCAGCGGACCGCACGCCTGCCCGGCGCTGCCTCCCACCTGGAAGATCGATTGCGCGAGGCCATGCCGGCCGCCCGAGGCGAGACGCGCGATGCGCGATGATTCGGGGTGAAAGATCGCCGAACCCGCTCCGACAAGAGCCGCAGCGGCCAAGATGATGAGGTAGCGATCGGCAAGGGCGAGCGTCAACATCCCGGCAAGCGTCAGACCCATTCCGAACGAGAGCGAGTGCGGCTTGGGGTGCCGGTCGGTGTACAGGCCGATGAGCGGCTGCAGGATCGAGGCCGAGAGCTGGTAGGTGAGGGATATGACCCCGATCTCGGCAAAGCTCAGATGAAAATTGCTCTTGAGAAGAGGGTAGATCGCGACGATGAGGGACTGGATCAGGTCGTTCAAAAAGTGCGAGAAGCTGATCGCGCCCAACACCTTGAAACGCGGCTCGGCGAGCACGGCGGGGGTTGGAGCGACGGCGACACGGTCTTGCATGACAGGCTCGAGATCAATGCGTGCGAGGAGAATGAAGACTCTACCCTACTAGCCCGCTCATCGCCTGTCCTGCGAGAATGCTGCGATGAAGCGATTCGAGCCGTACGTCTTTCTGAAGGAGCTTGCTTCCCGGTGGGATGTGATCGCCTTCATCGTGGTGCTCGGTCTCATTGCGTTTCTGGGCGAGGCGGGCCGCAACCTGTTCATACCGCTCAATCAGCTCGAGGTGACGCCGCTTTCGCTCGATCCGAGTCATCTGCCTGAGTACGCTGCGCGCACGACCCTGCGGATGTTCGCCGCGCTGTTCTTCTCGCTGCTCTTCACCTTCACCTACGCCACCTGGGCAGCCAAGAGCGAGCGTGCCGCCAAGCTCCTCGTGCCCATACTGGACATCTTGCAATCGGTGCCGATCCTCGGGTTCATCTCGATCACGAGCGTATTCTTCTTGTCGCTCGCGCCCGGGCGCGTGCTGGGCGCGGAGTTCGTGGCGATCTTTGCCATATTCACCAGCCAGGCCTGGAACATGGCCTTCAGCTTCTACCAGTCGTTGCGAACCGTGCCCACCGAGCTCACGGAGGCCGCCGAGTCATTCCATCTGTCGCGGTGGATGCGGTTCTGGCAGCTCGAGGTCCCGTTCGCCCTGCCGGCGCTCATCTGGAACATGATGCTCTCGATGTCGGGCGGATGGTTCTTCGTGGTGGCGTCCGAATCGATCACCGTCGGTCAGGCGCACGTGGCCCTCCCCGGTGTCGGCAGCTATATCGCCCTGGCGATCATGCACAAGAACCTGACCGCGATCGGCTGGGCCATCCTCACCATGCTGATCGTCATATTACTTTACGATCAGCTCTTCTTCCGGCCGCTGGTCGCCTGGGTCGACCGCTTCCGCCTCGAGCAGGAGCCGGGCGAGCGGATCCCGGATTCCTGGGCGCTGACGATGCTGCGCCGTTCGCGACTGGTGAAGGCGACCACGATGGCGTTTCACGGCGCGATCCTCGGCATGAGCCGGATCGTGAAGAAGCGCGCGCAGGACGCGGCGCCGGAGCTGATGCGCGTGCGCAGCTCGCATCGCACCTCCGACCTCATCGGCATCGTGCTGATCGCGGCGGCCTGTGTGCTCGGGCTGTGGCACATCGCGGCAGGCGTGATCCTGCACACGCCCTTGCGCGAGGTGCTGCACGTGTGCGGTCTCGCCTTCCTGACGATGCTACGCGTCTTCGTGCTGATCGCTCTCGCGAGCCTGGTGTGGGTGCCGATCGGAGTTTGGGTCGGCATGCGGCCGCGCGCGGCGCGGCTGGTCCAGCCGGTGGCGCAATTCATGGCCGCATTTCCCGCCGACCTGCTCTTTCCGATCGCTGTCTCAGCCGTTGTCGAGTGGAAGCTCAACCCGGACATCTACTTGAGTCCTCTGATGATCCTCGGCACGCAGTGGTACATCCTCTTCAACATCATCGCGGGGGCCTCGAGCATTCCGACCGAGATGCGTTACGCCACCGCCAATTTCAGCATTCGCGGCTGGCTCTGGTGGCGCAAGGTGGCGCTGCCGGCGGTACTGCCGTTCTACGTGACCGGGGCGATCACCGCCTCGGGCGGTTCCTGGAATGCTGCGCAGGTGGCCGAGCTCGCCTCCTGGGGAAGCACCGAGGTGCGCGCACGCGGTCTCGGCTCCTACATCGCCGATGCGGCGGCGGCGCAGAATTTCCACCAGCTCGTGCTCGGGATCGGTGTCATGAGTCTGTTCGTCGTGGTTCTGAACCGCATTTTCTGGCGGCCGTTGTATTACTACGCCGAGCGCAAATATCGACTGACCTGACGGAGGAGCCGATGAACAGCGTCCAACCCCTGCTGCAATGTTCGGAGGTCCGCAAGGCCTTTCCCAAGCCCGACGGCGAGCAGTTGCTGGTGCTCGAGGGCATGAACCTCGAGCTGCGCGAGGGACAGATCGTCGGTCTCCTCGGACGCTCCGGATCCGGTAAATCGACGCTCCTGCGGCTCATCGCCGGGCTCGATGAGCCGAGTGCGGGGCAGGTGACGTACCTCGGGCAGCCGGTCCAGGGTCCGGTACGCGGCATTGCCATGGTATTTCAGAGTTTTGCGCTCTTTCCCTGGCTTACGGTCTTCGAGAACGTTGCGCTTGGCCTCGAAGCGCAGCATCTCGATCGCGCCGAGATACGCAAGCGCTCGCTTGCGGCGATCGATCTCATCGGTCTCGACGGTTTCGAGTCCGCCTATCCTCGCGAGCTCTCGGGCGGCATGCGCCAGCGGGTCGGTTTCGCGAGGGCGCTCGTGGTGCATCCCAACATCCTGCTTATGGACGAGCCGTTCTCTGCGCTCGACGTGCTCACCGCGGAGACCCTGCGCACGGATTTTCTCGACCTTTGGGCCGAAGGCCGTATGCCGATCAAGGCCGTGGTGCTGGTGACCCACAACATCGAGGAGGCGGTGCTCATGTGCGATCGCATTCTCGTCTTCGGCAGCAATCCCGGACGCATCCTGAGCGAGATCAAAGTCGCCCTGCCACAACCGCGCAATCGACTCGATCCGAGCTTTCGCGAGATGGTCGAGCGCATCTACGTCGAGATGACGGCGCGGCCGAAAGGCGCGGCCGGCGGGCGGCAGGAGCGCTTTCCCGGTCTCGGCATCGGCAGTGTGCTACCGCAAGTGGGCACCAATCTGATCTCCGGGTTGATGGAGGCGGTTGCGGCGCCGCCCTTCATGGGCAAGGCGGACCTGCCCGAAATCGCCTCGGACCTGCAGATGGAGATTGACGAGCTGTTTCCCGTCGGAGAGACCCTACAGCTGTTGCGCTTCGCCGAGCTCGAGGGCGGCGACATCAAGCTCACCGAGGATGGTCTGGCCTTCGCCCGCGGCTCGACCGATGAGCGCAAAAGGCTGTTTGCGCGTCATCTGATCACCTACGTGCCCCTGGCGGCCCATATCCGGCGGGTGCTCGACGAGAGGGTCAGCCACTCGGCCCGCAAGAGTCGCTTCATCGACGAGCTCGAGGACTTCATGAGCGAGGAGGAGGCGGAGCAGACACTGCGCTCGGTAATCCGCTGGGCGCGTTATGGTGAGGTGTTCGCTTACGATGACGAGAATTCCATGTTCAGTCTCGAGAATCCGGCATAAAATGGTACTTGCATGACCGCCCCGGCGCCCTATCTCGATCTGCACGTTCCGCCGGACGAAATGGTGCAGTACATTCAGGATCTGATGATGCTGCCGCAGAGTGAGATCGCGGCGGGCTCGGCGCTCACGCTTGCCCAGAAGCAATGGGGGGGCGACACGCCGCTCGCCCGGGCGGCGCTGCTTCGCTGGGGGGCCCTCAACCTCGCCTTCCAGGACAAGCGTCTGGACACGTGGACCGTCGCCCGGGAACATGACCGCATCCAGGTACCGGCCGCGCTCGTCGCGGCGGCGGGCATCGCCCCGCTGATGATGGACAATGAGCGCGCGGTATTCGACATTCCGGCACTGCTCGACGCCACCCTGGAGTTCCAGCCCCCGGCAGGTCAGGCGTAGGCGGCCTCCAGAGACCTGAAGGTCGATATGTCAACCGCCGACGCGGCGCCGACCCCTCGATTCGGGGTGTTGCGCACCATCGCGCTGTACAAGCTGCTCAAGGTGCTGATCCTGGTGCTGGCCGCCTACGGCGAGATCCGGCTGCACGACTCGACGCTCACGGCAAAAATACTCTCATGGGCCGCCGCCCGTCCGATGGGTCTCGAGCACAAGGTCGTCACCGAAGGGCTCAAGTGGTTCAGCGGGTTGAGCGATGACCGCATCCACCAGTTGCGCTTCGTGACGCTGCTGTATGCCGCGGTGTTCGCCGTCGAAGGGGTGGGTTTGTGGATGGAGCGCCGCTGGGCGGAGTGGCTGACGGTCGTCGTGACGGCATCGCTCATCCCGCTGGAGGTCTGGGAGATGTTCCATCATCCGAACTTCGGGAAATGCGTGGTGCTCGTGGCCAATGCGGCGATCGTGGCCTACCTGTATTGGCACGTGTCGACACGCCACAAGCCGTCCGAAAAGCTCGATCCGCAGCGCCATTCGTCGAGTTCGTGAAATGATCTTCATCTCAAGCGGGGTTTGTGGGTTCCGTCGTATTCTCTTCGTGCCGTAACACATCACCACTGCTGGAGTCTCCATGAACAAGCCTGTAACGATGATTGCCTCCGCCTTGCTCGCCGTTGGCTTTGCCGCCAGCGCGATGGCCGCCCCTGCGCCGATGGCTGCGGATGCCCCGGCCGCTGCTTCCTCCTCGTCGGCTCCCGCCACGGCGGACAAGAGCACCACGAGCACGAAGAGCAAGAAGGGCCACAAGAAGTCGAAGAAGTCCTCGACCGCGGCCCCGAGCAGCAAGTAAGAGCTGATACGCCCAAAGCCTCGACCGCGCGGGCGGTCGGGGCTTTTTTTTTGCCTGCGATCGGCCCGCGCGCCGCTGTCTCAGTTCACCAGGTGCTGGAAGCGGATGCCGAACGCGTACTCGCGCAGCGCGATGGTCGAGTAACCGCCGAGCGCGCTGTAGCTTGCGAAGGCCGAAATCCCGAACGGGAACTGCGCGGTGATGCCCGCCGAATAGTCGAAATAGCTGCGCGCCGGCTCATCCGTATAGACCTGGAACGTGCTCACGGCGCCCGACAGAGCATGCGCGCTCGGGTCATCCTCGAAGTGCACGTTCAATGCACGTTGATCATTCTTGAACTCATGGATGTAGCGCGCGGAGAGCTGCGGCAAGACCACGACGATGGGCGTGCTCACTGCATAGGAGAGATGACCGCCGGCTTTGAGCGTGAGAGATTCTCCGGCCTGATTGTCGAACACCAGGCCCATGCCGCTTGCCGTCGCGTCGTTCTCCGTGAAGCCGTTCACGGCGAGATGCACGTAATCGAGCGCCGCATCGGGGCCGAGGTCGAGGGCACCGAAGTGCAGGCTGTAGCCGCCGCTCGTGCCGAGCGAGATCTGACGCGCATCGGTGTTGCCTTCCGTCCCCACCGCGCAGATGCTGCCCGTACAATTGCTCGGCAACGGCGAGATGACCGCCGGATTGATCGACCAAGTGCTCGCTCGCGACGTCCCGTAGCTGATCAGCGCGTAGCTGCCGATGACATCGAGATACCACGCCTCGTTGTACCAGGTTCCATACAGCGAGGCCGAGTTCAGGCGCGAATCGAGACGGCCTGAGCCGTCATTGAAAGCCGTGACGCCGTTGCTGTGAGCGAGGGCTGCGCCGAACACCCAATGATCGCTCGCCCGATAGTCGGCACCGAGGGTGAGGCCATTGCTCTGGAAATTGAATCCCTGTTCCTCCGCCGTCGTGTCCTGTGTCCCACGGCGCAGATTGCCGTTGATGAAGAAGCCCCAGCGACTTTGTTGATCGTTCGGACTGGAGTCGGCACCGCCGCTGCCCCCGCTGCCCCCGCTGCTACCGGCTGAGTCGTTCGGACCGCCCCCGCCGTTGCCGGTGGTGGAGACCCCGGCGGAGCCCGCGCCGGTCAGCCCCCTCGGCAGAAGCTCGGCCAACATCCCTTGCAGCGGCGAGCCGCTGTCCAGACCGGAGAAGCTGACACCGCTCGCGCCTTGACGGAGCTGCGCGAGGCGCGCGCCGATGGTGGTGAATTGAGTTCCGGCGAACAGCAGCCCCGTTTGCTGGATTGCAGTCGCCTGGCGACCGGAAATGGCATTGAGCGTGCCGACGAGACCCGCCGGGTCATTGCCGCCGCCGTAGGTGTTGAGAATCGCCTTGCAGTTCGCGAGCAGATTCTGCTGCACGGCGCTCAGCGCGAGCGCGGCCGCGGGCGATGACAGTTCCGCGCACAACCGCTCGACTGCGCCCGCTACGCTCTGCTGGACGGGCGTGACGAGACCGGGGGTCGAGGTGATCGGCGAATTGGGGTTGCTCGCCTTGCCGAGCGAGACATGGACCGTGACGACCGTGCCGGCGACGACCGTCGCGCCTGGCGCCGGAACCTGGGCAAAGACCGTGCCGAACGGCGTGCCGGCCGGCGCTCCTCCGTATTGCACGGCGCCCAGCACGAGTCCAGCGGCCTGCACGGCGCTCGTGGCCCCAGCCAGCGTGAGCCCGCCCAGTTTTGGCACGGTGGCGACTGCATGGACGGTGAGAGTCGCGGTCGCGGCCGCGGCGTTGTTGCCGTTGGTCGTCTGCAATGCACCCGCCGGGATGGTGTCGTTGTAGGACGTGACCCCGACGGCACTCGTTCCTTTGACCGTGACGGCGATGGAGCAGCCGCCGCTCGGAATCTGCGTCTGCGCCGCATAGGTGATGGTTTGACCACCGGCTTTGACGGCACCCGCAGGGCAGGTGCCGCCCACGACGCCGTTCACCAGCGTCACTCCCGCGGGCAAAGTGTCGACGAGGGGCACGTTCAATACGGCACCGGCATCGTTTGGGTTGCCAAAGGTGATGGAGAGTTGACTCGTCGAGCCGCTCTGGATCGATGCGGGCGCGAAAGCGATTGCGATGGTCGGTGCGACCTGGGCATGCGCCGCCCAGGGTGCAACCATGAGCGCACTGGCCATGAGTACCGTCTTGAGCACCGCAAGCCCACATGAGGCAGCGACGCCCTCATCTCCGGCGCGCGGAAAAATCCACATCGTTCTTCTCCCTGCCGCTGCATCCCGCGGCGCGGTGGACGTTAGCCCCGCAGCGGGCTTGCGTCAAATGGGGATCAGAAGGAACTCGCCATTCAAGTGGCCCGCGTCGGCGAGCGCGGAGTAGCGCGGACTCTGGTCCACCTTGAAGCGGGCCGCGGCGCGGTGCACCGGATCGAACACCTGATCGTAGAGAGCCGCCCCTTCGAGCACCCCATGATTGCGCGAAAGCGCGTCGATCAGCGCGCGGGCAAAGATCGAGTTGGCGCCGGCGCCGCCGTCGAGCACGGGCGCATCGCCCCCGGAGGTCAGCACGGTACGTGAGGGCAGCAGCGCAAGCTTGGTAAGGCGCTTGACCTCGGCCGATGCGCCGGATGTGGCCACCAGGCGCACGCCCGAATCGCGCGTCATCGCGCCTGAGTAGCACGAGTCGGCGATCACCATGATGTGCCTCGCCGCCATCAACCCGATCTGGTCGGTCACCATGCGATCAGAGATCCATTCCGTGGTGTCGTCGCGCTTCGCATTCACCGGCAGCCAATAGCCCAGCAGACTGCGCTCGTTGAGCTCGCCGTGCCCGGCGTAGTAGATGAGGAAGCTGTCGCGCTCGCGCAGCGACTGTCGATAATCGTTGAGCGCGGTGAGGATGTCCGCCCGCGTCGCATTGACGAGAAGCCGGGTCTTGAAGCCGTAGTGCTCCTTCAGCACCTTCTCGACCGCGTGCGCATCGTTCACCGCGCTCGAAAGGCTCGGCAGGCTCTCGTACTTGTCGTTGCCGATGATGAGTGCGTAATAGCCGCTCAGATTGAGCTCCCGCGGCGACATCTTCGGCGCACTCGCCGGCGGCGCATTGCTGACCGGGACGGAGTCGGGAGAGCGCAGCGATACGGTCTGCACCTGCTGGTTCTTGAGGCGTGAGATCTCCTCGTTGTAGGCGCGGCTTTCCGCCTCGAGCGCGGCAATGCGCGCCTGCTGCTCGATGAGCTTGGCCTCGCGCTGGGCAAGCTCCGCCATCAGCTGCTGGATCTCGCCTTGTTTCTGGCTGGTCTCGAGGTCGTGGCGACGCTGCAGCTGGGCGCGCAGGACCTCAACCTGGCTTTGCTCGTCGGCAACGAGCGCGTTCGCCTCGCCGAGCTTCTGCTGCGATTGCAGCAAACGCTGCTGCACGCTCACCACCTGCGCGCGCAGCGCCTCGTTGTCCAGTTTTTGTTGTTGTTGCTGCTGCTCGGCGCGGGTTTGCTGCGCCTGGAGACGCTCGACCTCTTTCTCGGCGGACTCGCGCTGGCCCTGGACCAGAACGATCAGAGTCTGCTCCTGGGCAAGCCGTGCCTCGCTGTTGGCGAGGGTCTGGCGCAGTCGGTCGACCTCTTTCTGCAAGCTGGCGTCGTTCGAGGCGGCATTTTGCTTGAGGCGCGCCTCATCCTGGGCGACCTGGGCGCGCACGGCGGCGAGCTGCTGCTGCAGCTGGGCAATCTGCGCGTTCATCGATTCGATGCGGGCGCGGGCCGCTGCGAGCTCCGCGCGTGCCTGTTCGGCATCGATCGTGATGCCGCCGAGCTGGGCGCGCAGCTGCTCGTCTTGCCGCGCGGCGCTTTGCAGACGCTGGTCGAGCTCCGCGGCGCGCGCGGCGCTCGCGAGCTGCGCCGCTTGCGCATCCTTTTGCTGCTGGGCAATCCGCGCCTCGCTCGCCGCAAGCTCGCTCTTGAGCCGCTCGAGCTCGCCCTGATTGGTGTTACCCGGCGCAGGGGCGCGCTTGAGCTCCTCGATCCGCGAGCGCAAGGCCTCGACCTTGCGCTGCGCGCCGCGCAAAGCCTCGCTCTTCGCCCGCGCCTCGCTGCGGGCCTGCTCGAGACTCTGGCGCATCGCTTCGAGCTGCTCGTTGCTCTTCGAGAGCTGCTCCGTGAGCGCAGCGATCTGCGTCGCCGCCTCGGTTTTGGCGGCCGTCACTTCCGAGGCAAAGGTGAGCTCATCGTTCGAGATGCCGGCCGATTGTCGATAGAGATTGAGCGCCTTGATGGGGTCTTTGGGCACGCCGAGGCCCTGCTCGTAGAGATAGGCGAGATCGGCGCGTCCGCGAGCGAAACCCTGATCGGCCGCCTTCTGATACCAGAAGGCGGCCTGCGCGTAGTCGGGGGTGGTGCCCAGCCCCTTCTCGTAGATCTCGCCGACGTAAACCTGCGCCTGAGCATCGCCTTGCTCGGCCTGGGGCTTCCAGACCTGGAGCGAAGTGGCGAAATTGGCCCGGTCGTAGGCGACGTATTCACCGCCGCGTATCTCGCACTCGCTCGCGATCGCCTTGACCGCGCGGCGCGGGGCGAGGTAGTTCATCGAGCCGCCCAGGCGGCGCACCTGCGCGGGCAGCAGGCAGTCGACGACGAGGAGTCTCTCGGGGGCGATGGGCACGCCGGTTCGCGCCAGCGGGGGTGCGAGCACCAGCACGATGGACAGCGTGGCGAGAGCCGTTCCGAGGCGCCCGCTGAGCGAGCCACGCAGGGCAAGGCTCGGTCTCATCGCGCAGATCCGGCGGCCGAATCGGCCTCGTACAACTGTTGTTGAATCTGGGCGCGCAGCGCCTTGAGGTCGACGCTCGCCGGGTAGATCTTGAGACCGTAGTCCGTCACCTCGAGCGCCTTGCGATATTGCTTCTCGTCGAAGTAGCGCTGCGCCTGGCTGCGGTACAGCTTGAAGATCTCGGTGATGCCGACGGCCGCTTGCCGGTTGGCCGGGTCGAAGTGCAGTACGCCGCGAAAGGCACCGATCGCAGTCGAGACTCCCTCGCTCAACACGGCCGGATCAAACTCTTTCCTCCCCTGGGCCAGGTAATCATTGCCCTGGTCGAGCAGCGTCTGCACCATGACCGGATCAAGATCCTCGCGCGGCTTTGCGGTGGGCTGGACGAGAGAGTCGATCACCCTCTCGTCCGCGTCCTGAAAGCCGAGCTTGCTGATGCCCAGCCAGGCACCGGCGCCGATGACGACGGTTGCGAGGGCAGCCGCGACCATCCAGCCGGTGCGCCGCGCATCCGAGCGCGCCCCCTCCTTCAGTCCCTTGAGCACGTCCTCGACCGAGGCGGCGCGCTTGTAGCGGTCAAATGCGAGCGTGCTCGCGAGCACCCGGTTCTGTGTGCGGCTCAACCCCGAGATCGGCCGGTAGAGGAACTTGCGCTCGCGCGCCTCGACGGCATTCTTGCGCGCGAAGGGGTGCTTGCCCGAAAGCAGCTCGTAGATCACGCAGCCGAGCGCGTAGAGATCGTCGCGCACGTCGGGTGGCTGGTTCTCGAGCATCTCACAGCTCGCATAGGCAGGCGTCATGGCACCGAGCTCGCCTGCATCGAAGCGTCCCGCGCGCGGTCCGCGAACGGCGCGGGCGATACCAAAGTCGAGCACCTTCGCCCGCCCGCCCGCGAGCACGAACACGTTCGAGGGCTTGAAGTCGCTGTGGATTATTCCGCGATCATGGGCATAGGCGAGCGCCGATCCCATCCCTTCGATGATCGGCCATGCCCGGTCAAAGGGCATGCCACGCGCGAACTCCTCGTCGAGCAATACATCGAGCGGCTTACCATCGAGGAACTCCATGGTCATGAAGACCTGGTGTTGATCGCGGTTGAACGAGTAAGCCGACACGATGTTCGGGTGTGCCAGGATCCGACCCTTGCGCACTTCCTCGTTGAGCGCGCGCAGCGCGTCGGGATGGGTCCGGAACGCCGGCTTCAATATCTTGATGGCCAGCACTTCGGTGCCGCCGAGGCCTTCGCTCTCGAGGTCGGCCGCGCGGAACACGATGCCCATGCCGCCCTCGCCGATGCGTTGGTCGAGCCGGTAGCGACCCTTGAGCACCATGCCCTCGCGCGCTTCCTGCCACACGCCGCTCCAGTCGTGGGGAGCCTCCCAGTCAGGTTGCTCGGTCGGCACCGAGCCTTCGGCGGTGTCCCGGACGGCCAGGGTGGGTGCGGTGAGCAGGGCGGAAAGCTCGGCAGCGGCCGGAGCGCTTGGCTTCGAGCTCGCGGCGCGCAGCAAGGTCGCCTCGTCCTCGCTGGACGCAGCAGGGGCGTTGACGCGCAGATCGCGGTCGTGGCTGGTCAATGAGTTCTCCCTAGGAGGAGGCTCCCGCATCCCGGCCGGGATGATAGCGTAAAGCGCTGGATGCCCGATCCGATTGACCTCGCATTTGCCGTACCGGGTCACGCCTCGTATGAGCGGGGTGCTGCGCGCCGGGTGGAGGCGTGGATCACGGTCCTGCCATCCGGCCACACCCGAGGCGGTCGCGCCGCGGCCACTCTGGCCTGCATCCCTGCATCCCAGGGCTCGAAGCTCGAAATGCTCGAACGTCCTACTTGCTCAATCGCAGCAGGGCGAACAGCAAGGCCAGCGTGAGAGCGCAGGCGATTGCCGCGATCACCGCGTATCTGCGCCAGCGAGTGTGCGTCGATTGCGCCTCGACTGTCGTCGAGGGAAGACGAAATACGCACTCCACCGGTCCGAAGCGCAGCCGGTCGCGATCGCCCAAGAAGCCGCCGAGCGTCGGCACGTCATTGATGAAAGTGCCATTTTTCGACAAGTCGTCCGTGAGGCGCCATTTCCCGGCATCGAACCGCAATGTGGCGTGGCGGCCTGAAACGCCCTCGGCAACCAAGCGGATCTCGTTGCTCTCATCGCTGCCGATGCGCCAGCTCTTGGCGGACTCTGCTCCCGCCGCCAGATCGAACCTGCGACCGATTTCATCGCCGGAGGTGATGATGAGGCAGGGATTCGTGCCCAGCGCGACCGGCTCGAGAGAGCCGCCGTCGGCATGCCGGCCCGCGGCTTTTCCCTTGAACAGGACCGTTTCCGTACCCTTCGGATCGACGAAGGAGCCGGGCAAGGAGGATCGTGCGGCTGGCCCCGCCGAGGGACGTTCTGCCGATGGGGGGGGCGGCGCGGATACGGCCTTCGCTGCGGACGGGCCCGACTCTGCGCGTGGGCGCGACGCTGCGGGGGGGTCCGACGCCGCACGGGCGCGGGGCTCGATGAGGGTTTGCCCGGGAGCTGCGGCCGGGGTCGCTGCCGCCGCCGCCGGACCGGCCGGGCGAAACACCGTCTTGTCGGCATCGGCCGGGCGGAACACCGTCTTGTCGCTGTCCGCGGCGGGCTGCCTGAGCGGCGCAACGAACTCGAACTCCTCGATGTCGAAGCGCACGCGATCGCCCCCGCTGAGCGTTGTTCTGTGCCGCGCAGCCAGTCGCTGGCCATTGACGAAAGTGCCGTTCGTCGAGCCGAGATCCTCGACGAACACGCTGCTTTGCTCGACGATGATTTGCGCGTGATGGCGTGAGGGCTGACCTTCGACGAGCCGCAGCCCGCTGTCTTCGCTGCGTCCCACCGTGACCAGGGTGACGAGCGGAATCTGCGCCCCGGTTGATACCTTCTTGAGGAAATACTCAGACGAGGCCATGGCACATCATCCGTTACTTAGCCCGGTGTAACCAGAGTACGGTGCCCGCGAGCACGAGCGCGAGCACCACACCGCCCAAGACGGCGAGCCAGCTGATCTCTGTGTCGCTCAGCTTGAGCTTCAGGGCACGCGTGGTGCGTCCATCATACTGGACGATGAGGGCGCTGACGTTGTCGTGGCCGCCGGCCTCCAGGGCTGCGGCAATGAGCCGAGCGCTGGCCTCTGCGGGCGACGGTGCGGCAGCGAGGATTTCGGCAATCCTCTCGTCCCTGAGCTCACCGCTCAGGCCGTCTGAGCACAGCAGGAGCCAGTCGCGCTTCTGAAGCGGCAGCTGAAGGGTTGCGGGAACGGGATTTCCGGCGCCCAGCACATTGGTGACCTCGTTCTTTTGCGGATGCGTGCGGACCTGCGTCTCGGTGAGCCCGGCGATCTCTCGCAGCTCCTCGACCACCGAGTGATCGCGCGTCAGTCGACTGATCTTGCCCTCGCGCCACAGGTAGGCCCGGCTGTCGCCCACCCAGACGATGTTCGCCTGGCCGCGCTCGATGTGCACGGCAACGACCGTGGAGGCCATGCCGCGCAGGCTCTCGTCCTTGTTCGCAGCCGCGAGTATTGCCGCATGCGACTCGAGAACGGCCGACTTCAAATCGAGCGCTGCTGCGGCGGCGAGCAGCGTCTCTTTGACGATGCCGCTCGCGACCTGGCCGCTGACGTGGCCACCGAGTCCGTCAGCCACGAGCGCAAGCGATCGAGCTTCATCCCAGCCGATGCTGTCCTGGTTCGCCCCCGGTCGATGACCCGGGTCGGTGAGTCCGGCAATCGTGCTCATGTTCTGTCCGCCCGTGAGTTTCCCGCCAAGCCGACCCCTAGAACTGCGCCTCCATTTTGCGCGCCACCTCCGCGAACTGGACCGGGTTGAAGTCCGCGCCCGTGCCGAGGCTGGTGAAGAGCACCTTGAAGGCCTCCTTGTGATCCTTTTGCTGATCCCCGACGACGAGCGCGTAGGTCAGCGTCTGCGCACCGAGCACGACCTGCTCGGCGATCGCGTAATCGGACGCTTTGTCCTGGGCTGCGTAGTGCAGGAGCATCCGCCGCAACTTCTCGATCTGCTCTCTCGGCATCTCACGCTGGGTCGCAGGCTCGATCGAGCGGATGAGGTCGAGGAGCTTCTGGGACGCTGCTTTGACACTCGAGGGATCGCTGGCGCCCGCACGGATCAGGGCATCGGCCGCTGCGCCGAGCTGCGCGGCACCGTCACCGGAGCCCGACGACTCCAGAAACGCCTGCAGCATGGTCAGGGATTGGCGCTGCAGACGCAGCGAGCCGGGCTTGACGCCCGCACCCGCGTGGGCCTGTGACCAGCGCATCTTCTCCTTGGAGTGGTGGCAGGCGTTGCAATCGTAGAGGGCAAGCTCGGGCGTGATGCCACCCGGGGTGAAGAGGGGCGTCTGGAGCAGCGCGAGGTAGCGTTTCGCACTCTCGATCTGCCCGGTGAGCCAGAGAGTGGCCACCCCGATCTTTCCCTTGCGGGACTCGTAATACGGCGTCACCTTGAAGTGCGGCGGCTGGTCTTCCGTGAAAGCGCCGAGCTCGAAGTAAAGGCGCGGATGGCCGGCGCCCATGATGGCGTGGGTCGCGAATTTGTCGCGCGTCCCCAGATGACAGGAGAGGCACAGCTCAGCGCGCTTCAGTGGTTGCTCGCTGGCATACAGTCCCTGCGCGACGTTGCCGGCATGCGTCGCCCCCGCCTCGGTGTGCGACTGGATCCACCTTTCCGAGCCGCCATGGCAGGCCTCGCAGCTCACCCCGTCCCGGATGCTGTACTTGGGCCCCTGGAGCGCCTTGGGCACGTCGTCCGAATGGCAGCCCAGGCACAGCGGCTGTGTCGCGTTGGGGAGTCCGAGCTTCGCCGCGATCTGGCGCGACTGGATCGACTCAAGAGCAAGGTAGGCCTGACGGTGGCGGTCGTTGTTGAACCAGATGCGATACTCGTTCAACGGGATCTGCTTCGGTCCGGACTGCGGGGCGACTTTGCCGTGACACACACTCGAGCCGCAGGAGGCGGCGCCCAGGTGCTTGTAGCCGGCCGGAGCCGGCTCGGCGACGACGGAGCCAGCGAGCATGAGCGCGACGAGAAGCGTCGCCGGGCTGCGCCAGCCCAGGCCCTGAGCAGCGCCCGCTCCGGGTCGCGCGGTTCTCGTCATCGGCAGCCTTCGTGGTGCGGCGCGCATACGAGTCTCCGTTCTCAGCGTTGCGCCGTCTTCGACCCGTCGACCTGATCCGTCGTGAACCAGGGGTTGCCCCGTGCATCGAGATAGAGCCGATGCACCTCGTCCTGCGTCAGAGGCTTCGCACCGCGGCGGCCGATGACGGCGATCTGGCCGCCGGTCTCATCGACGGCTCGATCGCGGTCGAGGCCCTTCGAAAGGCTCAAGGCCGGCCGTGCCGTCTGGTAGTGCGCGATGAGCTGGGGTCGTGGCTCGGGGCTGAAGCCATAGAACTTGGGCTGCGACTCGGGTGAGAAGAGCTGGATCACCTTGAGCCCACCGGTTCCGTCCGCGACGTAGGCGAACAGCGATGCGTTGGTTGCGGCGACGACGACGTCGCGGCTGTCCTTGAGCGCGCCGCCCGCGTTGAAGCGGTTGAGCTCGCGCATCTGTTCGGGCCGCTCGACATTGACGATGACGAGGCCCTCGGCGCCTGCGGCGATGTAGGCGTAGGTGCGCGCGACATACACGCGGTGGGCGTCCTTGATCGGAATGACGTTGTGGGACACGAGCTTCGGCTGCTCCGCATGCGTCACGTCGATGACCTCGAGGCCGGCCGCGTCGGTCACGAAGAGGTAGCGAAACTGCAACGCCGATCCGTGCGCGCCTGCAAGCGGCAGCTCGGCCACGACCTGCGGCTTCAGGGGGTCCTCCGCACCGACGATGACCAGACCGCGCGGGGTCAGGATGTAGAGGTAGTTTCCGCCGATCGTGATGTGGCGCGCGCCGGTGAGGACGCCGTTCGGATTCCAGGTGAGCGCGCGCCTCAGGAAATTGTTGCGCGGCTCGCCGTCCTGGAGCGTATCGACGTTGGTGACGATGAGCCCCTCGCGCGCGTCGGTGATGTAGGCGTAGTGATAAAGCGGCGCGATCGGCGTTTCCTGATTCGGGCCGCGCATTTTCTCGCCCAGGTTGCGCGCTGGATTGATCGGCTGGTTGGTTGGGAGCGCCACACAGGTCGCATCCGGCGAGGCGATGCGCGTGTCGTGGCCGAGCGGGCTGAAGGGCGCGGTGATGATGCGCTCGGAGACGCCCTTGTTGCCGATGCTGGCGACGTCGTATACCCGCGTACCGCGCCCGCCTTCGGCGACGTACAGATACTCGCCGCGCAGCTGCAGGCACTCGACGGTTCCGCTCGAATGCTCCGCCGCGTGCGCCAGCGTCTGACCGCGCCGCCCGTGCTCCGCATACGCATCGGGGTAGGCATAGCGGTGCAGATAGCTGCCGATGACCGCCTGCGGCTCCTCCCATTCGGTCACGTTCACCGCACTGATCTCGCCCGCACCCCCGACGTAGGCGTTGTAGCCGACGAAGTTCACGAAGTTCGTGCCGTACATGAGGAGCTGCGCCATGATCGCGTTGTTGTCGTTCTGCTTAGACAGGTGGCAGTCGGAGCAGGTCTTGGTCTCGACCTTGCGCTCGGTGTGCGGGTAGTGCGGGTTGAACGCCTGCGAGCTGTAGCCGCTCGCCGAGACGGGCGGTTGCTGCACGTAGATGTGCTCACGATTCACGTTGGTCGATGAAAGCACCAGCGCGGAGCTCGAGCGGTAGGGCGCGATCCGGCCGCCCGCGGCACTCTCCCGGTGGCCGATCAGGAACATATCATCGCGTGCGACTTGCGGGTTGTAAGTCGCGTAGTTGCGTGTCTCGCCCCCCTCGTAGAGATGCCGCGCCGTTTTCCAGTTGGCCTCGATGGGTAGATGGCACCCCGCGCAGCCCGTGGTCCAGGAGGTGTGGCAGGTGTAGCACTCCATCTTGTCATCGCCATGCGCGAGCTCTCCTGCGCTCACGCTCTTGCCCCAATCGAGCGTCGCCGTGTTGAGTCCCATGAGCTTGGCGCGCGCCGCCTTGATGTTGTAGGCGGGATTGCCCGGCGTGACCGTGTCCTTGACGAGATTCACCTGCCATTTGAGGCTCGGATCGACCATCGAGCGCTGCCAGAGCCTGCCCTCTGCGTCGTATTCGAACTGCAGGTCGCCGAACGGCGTGCGACGGATCGCGAGGTCCATGCCGCCGCCGAGCGCTGCCGGCCCGGAGCTGTAGAGGTTGGGATACGCATTGACCGTGCCGTGGCAGTCCTTGCAGCCGATCTCGATCGCCGCCGCCACCTCACCATAGATATGGCCGTTGCCGTGGTTGTCCTGGGAGAAATGGCAGTCGACGCACTGCATGCCGGCAGCTTCGTGCGAGGAGGCGAGCTTCACCGCTTTGCTCCACTTCGACGGATCCTCATCCGCGATCGGGTGATCGTGCTCATCGAGGAGCGTGCCTTGGCGGTCGCGCTTGAAGACCGCGCGGAAGTTCCAGCCGTGTCCGTGGTAGTCCGCGAACTGCGTGTCCTTGAGCTGCGGATTCAAGGTGTAGACGTTCTTGAGGAAATTGATATCCCCCCAGTTGCCGCGCGGCGCTGCCCCTTCCGGGTTGCGATCGAGCACCGCCCGGGTCTCGGCGATCGAGGGATATTTCTGCTGTTTCGGCCACATGGCCGGAGCATCGGCCTCGTAGTCCCACATCGTGTAGCCGTAGAAGGTGTTCATGAACATGTTGGGCTGATGCATGTGGCAGACCATGCACTGGCTCGAGGGGATCGAGCGCGTAAAGGCGTGCTTGAGCGGGTGGACACCTCTCGAGCGGTCGATGGTGGGATCCACCGTCTGCGACAGACCGTCGTGGCCGTACTGCGCGTAGATGCTCGAGTGTCGGGGGTCGACGTCGTTCGCATACACCACGTGGCACGAGGCGCAGCCGGACTCGCGATAATCTCCCGGCTGATCGTTCGTTCCCATGAACCACAGATGCGGATCGTTGAGCCGGGTCTTGGCGATGTTGAGCACCGGAATGGCAATGCGTGCGCCGGTACCGGGGCCGCGATTCGACTGACGGAAATCGGGGCGCCCGGGCTCCTCGATGCGCTCGAGCTCGCCTTTGGAGTCAGGGAGGCCCACTTCGGCGAACTGGTTGTTGATGTTGCGGCCGCCGCGCTCGAAGACGCGAAAGATATCCGCGGGTTTCACCGTCTCCCAGGCAGGCAGCGGATAAAGCATGGGTAGGATGTTGGCGTCGAAGGCGGTTTTGGGGTCGATGGGCGGCCCCACGACGCAGGCGCCCACGCCATTTCGGTCATAGGCCTCGCCGAGGATGTAGTTCTTGAAGTCGAGAATGCCGTTGTTGTACGAAGCGCCGCCCCAGAACATGGCGCTTGTGGAGTGCAGGCTCCGTACCGCCGCCTCGATGATCGTGCGGTGACAGGCGCCGCAGGATTCATGCACGACGCGGAAGTCGGAAGGATTCACGAAACGAACGAAGTCCTGGCTCTCCTTGTTGAGGAGCGTGTAGCTGCGCACCGGCTTTGCGGAGGAGGGGAAGTTCCAGGCTTCCGGAAAGCGCGGCAGCACATGCGCGGCGTTCATCTTCTCGGTGTAGGCCGCAGTCGAGCGTGTCAAGCCCGCGCCGCTCACCGTCGCGTTGCCGCCGTGGCAGTCGGTGCAGCCGAGGGTGACCGCGTTGCTCGCATGCATCGTCGGCTGATCGGATTCGTTGTGGCAGGACTGGCAGCCGGCGCTGTGCTCGTGCGCGGCCGCCTCGCT
Source organism: Steroidobacteraceae bacterium (assembly GCA_035307465.1). Classification (GTDB taxonomy): domain Bacteria; phylum Pseudomonadota; class Gammaproteobacteria; order Steroidobacterales; family Steroidobacteraceae; genus Bog-1198. The sequence continues at coordinate 11,716 of DATGIA010000032.1, read as the reverse complement.
TTCGCCCTTGGGGGCGGGCGGGAAGTGCAGCGCGGAGGCGGCGGCATGCGCCGCGTCGGGTTTGGGGCAGAGCTCGGTCGAGTGCGCAGACATGACGGCACCCAGGGTCGTAAGCGCCAGCACCATCCAGCGCGTCGCGAACGTCCATCGATCGGCTTGAGCGCGCATGTGCATCACGGTACCGCTAGTAGACGAACACCGCGTTGAGCAGTGCGTAATAGGGATCGGTCTTCGGGAAGAGCGCCTCGTAGCCACGCTCGCTGATGAGCCGCGCATAGGAGGCCCGCAGCACGATGTTCTGCGACATCAGCGGCCGGTAGATGATCGAGATCGAGGTGTCCTCACCGATGTGCCGTGCCACGCCGCTTTGTGCGCGGGCGACGTCCACGACTCGGGCATTGGCAAACGAGAGATCATTCAGGTTGAGTGCGATCCGCAGCTGCGGCAAAACATCGAAGTCGGCACCGAGACCGGCGAGCACCGTGCCCGGGTTGGCGAAATTCGACTGGCCTTCGTCCTTCGAGGAGCGCAAATCGTTGAGCACGCCGTTCGGACCGGAGAGGGTCACGCCGCCGCCGCCGACCAGCGGGACCGCCTGGCTGATCCAATAGCTCGTGTCGCCGCCCGCGAACTGCGGGTTCTCGAGAATCGCATCGAAGCCGGTCTCGCGCCGGCTGAAGGGATCGCGATCACCGCTCGCATACAAGAGCGACAGCCGTATCCGCGCCCAGTCGAAGTCGCGCGACAGCTCGAGCGCACCGAAGAACGCGCTGATGTCCTCGTGCGCGAGGGCGAACGTGCCGGGCGTGTCGTGGCCGAAGGCATAGTAGAAGGAGCTCGTCAGGTTGTAGCGGCCGAAGTGCCCATCGCCGTTGTAGCCCAGGTACCCCACATCGTAGTTGCGCCCGATCTCGAGCCCGACGGGCGCTGGCCGCACCAGAAAGCCGTTGGAATCGTAGTGCACCTCATCGCCCTCGCGGTTGCGGTTATAGACCGCAGTCAGCTGGGAGGTGAATCCCGACACCGGCAGGTCCTGCCGATAGAGGTTGGCGACGACGACGTAGTCATCGCGCAACGGCTGGCCCAAGTCATTGAGCCCGCTGTTCGTGTCCTTCTCGATAAGCCGGAAGACGGCCAGGTTGTACTGATAGAGGTTGTTCTCCCGCGTGCCGAAGAGACGCACACCGAGCTGATTGTCCTGGAAGAGAAAGCCGCGGAAGTCGGTCGAGAACGGCTGGATGCCGACGCGGATGCTGTCAAAGTCATAGCGCTCGGAGACGTTGCGCAGATGTTTCTCGAGGAAGGCCGCCTGGATGCCGGTGAAATGATCGGAACGCGTCTCGCCGGAGCCTGGGTTGACGTTCAGTTGGCCGAGCTCGCTCACGTCGGTGTGGTTGTAGTTGAATACCGGCGTGAAACGGAACTGCCAGTCGGGCGGCTTGAACACCGTGTCACCCTCATAGAAGGTGAACTCCACGCCGACGGTCTGAGAGAAGGCGCGTTGTCGGCCGCTGCCGAAGACGTCGAGCTCGCCGGCGTGCGCGATGTCCGACACGCCCACCGGCGAGGCGACGTTGCGCCACTGGTAGCTCGAATCAGAAAACAGGCCCAGGTTGAAGAACCAATCGCCGGCGATGGGATTGTCGGCCTTGAGCGCGTTGCGGTTGTACGGGTCGAAGAGCCTCTGCGGGTAGCCCGGCAGCTGATCGACGATGCGCCAGCGATCGGGCACCGGCACCGCATCGACGAAGTCGGTCTCCCCGGGGCGCGGCACGGGCGAGGCGGCGGGCAGCGGTCCACGCGGCCGTGGCCCGGCTGTGGAAGGAGTCGCCGTGCCGGGCGCGGTCGACTCGGGTCCGACCGGAGCGGGTGTGCCCGGAGCCGCGCCCGGGGGACACGGTATTTCCACCGCTCCCGGGAGCTGGCGAGGGACGATGCGGCCGTAGCGATCCTTGTAACAGGTTTGCGGCTCGTCGGCGCGAGCGGCGTCGATCGCACTGCCTCCTGCGATGACGAGCGCCGCTGCCGCGAGCCAGGCGATGTCCGTCTGCCGCGCTCCCTCACAAGCCACTGCAGACACCCTCTTGATCGCTGTTGATGAAAGGCGCCTGCGGACATTGCACATAGAGCAGCCGCGTCCCGAGGGGTGCGAGCGTGTCGGCGCGTCTGCCGGCGGGGGCTTCCTGGATCGAGCCGCCGAGCGCGACGCTCGCGCGCTCGAGTCCCAGGAAGGCAACCATGTCGTCCTGATCGACGCCGTCACCCGACACGCCGATGGCGCCGACGAGCGTCGAGCCGCGGTAGATCGGCACGCTCCCCGGGAAGATCTGCAGGCCGTTCGCCAGGCGCTGCCCAAGGATCGCTGCCGGCGCGCTAAATAATGTGGGAGTCGTGGGGGTCAAGGTCACGCCGGCGCAGCCCGCACCGACGTCGGGGGTACCCAGTCCGGCGACGTGCAATACGTTCTGCAGGATCGCATTGTTGGCGATGTCGAGCTGCAGGCCGTCCGAGAAGATGCTCCACTGCGCGAAGGGCCTGCTCAAAGGCCCGTTCGGGCTGCCGTCGATGCCGTCCGGAAAAAATGGCCGCGAGATATTCCCGATGCCGCGGTCCGACCAGGCAATGGCGCCGTCACTGAACGCGGTCAAATCGCCGAGGAATGACTGGGTATCGGTTACGTAGTGGCTGAAAGGCGCTGCTGCAACGAACGCAGGCCCCGCAGCACTCGTCTTGATGTACTGCGCAGTCGGGAGCGCTGCGAGGAAGCTGCCCGCGCTGCTCGAGGAGAAGAAGGCAGCGGTACGTGCCTTCTGCAACGAGACGTCGGCTCCGAACACCGGGGCATCGCGCGTTCTTGCCATCCCGAGCACCGCACCGTTCGTGTCGACGACGGCGATCGTGACGCTCGCCGTGAGACCGGCGGGGATGCGAATCTGTGCCCGCGTCTGCGCGACCACGCCCAGCGCGGAGGCGAGGAGCTGCTGCACCTCGGCCTGCGTCATGAGGCCGTCGGTGCCGGCCCGGGGTGGGAAGCGGTTCGTGTCGGTGTTGTCCACGAACACATACGTGCCGGGGTTCGCCGGGAAATATTGGCCGTTGTCGGCACGGATGCCGGAGCCGGGCTGACCGAACGCCACGCCCGAGTGCACCGTGCCGTTTGCATAGCCGGGCACCGCGACGTAGCCGCCGGGGTTCAATGAGGCGGGCGAGGCGTTCGCCGGATTGCTGAGCAGGGCGCTCTCGCCCACGTCGCTGAACCGCAGCGTCACCCCGCCGGCCGTGATCTGGTCGGCCCGTCGATCGAGCGGGGCCGAGTAGTGGTAGCTCGCCGCATACGCGATCGCCTCGTCCGAGCCGACGACGATATCGGTGATGTTCGGGTCGAGGCTGTACAGGCCGTCCGCCAGCACGCCGACACCGCCGACGACGGTCCCGCTCTTGTAGAGCGGGAAGCCACCGGGGTCTGCGGAGAGGCCCAAGGGCGAGGGCTGCGGGCCGGGCACGGCGCCGGTACCTGCGCTGCGCATGATGAAGTCGGAGCAGGCGAGCTGACTGAACTGCACGCCGAACAGCGGACCCGAGGGCTGGTCTGTGACGCCCGGGTTGAAATGCTGCTGGATGATCTGGCTCGCGGTGCGCGTCGAGAAGGCATTGCCTTCGGAGGAGAGGTAGGCGCCGGTCACGGCCTTGGCGATGGCCGCCGCCTGATCGAGGTTCAGGCCGCTGAGCGCCCCGGGCTGCGGCAACTCGATGCCCTCGAGACCGTCGCCCGTGAGGACGGGCGCGCCGGATGCATCGACCTCGGATGAGATCAGCAAGGAGCGCGTGCTTGCCGCTCCCATCCGATACACCGCCAGCACGTTGCCGACGCGATCGACCACCGCAATCGTGGCGTTCACATGCCGCGCCGTCGCTTCCGCGACGCCCTGAGCGATGATCTGCTCGACGTCGGCCGCGGTGAGATAGGTGCCGGCATTGGCGCACTGGCCTGTGCACTCGACCTCGGGAGGCGGGGCGCTCGTGCCGACCGAGCTCGCGGCGGGGCCACCGCTCGAGCACGCAGCGGTCATCGCCGATGCGATGAACGCACAGCCTCCCTTGGCGATTTTCATTGTTTTGCGTCCGCTCCGCGGCTCGCTTGCATTATGGGCAGCGGGTGATAGGTGTGGCAACTCACGCACTGCACCGCGACCTGGTCGACGATCGGCCGGTCGCTGTGACACTCCTGACATTTGTCGATGTCGGGGATCAGCACGTCGGCGCTCGACTCGGATTTGTTTGCCGGGTGACACGACAGGCAGGCGTCCTGACCGCTGAGATCCTTTTGCACGAGGTGATCCTGGTGCCTGAAGTGCGTGTTGGGAAAGTAATCGTAGGTAAGACGCACGGGCATCACACGGTAGCGGTTATAGATGTCGGGACCCTGCGTCTCGCGCACCATGTGGCAGCTGACGCAGCCCGACCCCTTCGGACCGAACTGTCGTGTGATCTCCTCTTCCGCGCGCTGATGGGCGCAGGCGAATCCTGGGCTCTCGCACGGCTTCGTGATGGCCTGTGTCTGCTCCCGATCGGGCAGGCGCAAGGCGACCTCGCGCGGCTTCGGTCGCAACGTCGGGTCGCCGCTCACGAGGCGCGCGTAGAAGTCCTCGATCACGAACATGGCCTCGCAGGGCTTGCCGTGCGGCAGCTCCGGCGCGCGCGCATCGAAGGTGAGCTGATGACAGCCTCCGGTTGCGCAGGTACGCCCCATGGTCACCGGGACGAAATGCTCGCCGTCGGGCTCCGGCGTGTGACAGCTCGCGCACTCGAGTCTCGCGTGCATCTGCGCCTCGTCGAGATGCTGCTTGTGCGAGAACTTGAGACGCGACTCATCGTGCGCTTGTTTCACCGGCTCTCGAACGGGCAGCCACTGCGCGAGCTGATCGGCCAGATCCTTGTCGGAGGCCACGCATTGGTCGGCCGCCACTGAGCCGTCCGGGCTCTCATCGGCCGGCGGCTTGAACAGTGTCACCGAGAAAGGAGGGTGGGCATTGCCGCGCGAGAACCCCGACACGATGGCCACCTCGAGCGGGCCGAAGGCAGCATGGCGATCCGCGTGGCAGCCGACGCATGAGTCGTCGGCACGCAGCGCGAGCAGCGACGCGCCGCCGTCGTGGTCGCGGTGGCACTGCGCGCAGCGCGGCGCGGCGCCGAGCTTCGTGCGCGCGAGATCCGCCACGGGCACGTGGTCCATCACGCTCTTGTGGCACTGCTTGCACGCCGGATCCTGCACGTGAATGAACAGTTTCTCATGGCACGCGTTGCAGCTCTTGCTCGCGGGATCGTGTCTCGCCGGGTTCGCATGCGCCGCGATCACGAGCTGATGCGCGGGAATGAGCGGGCCCGCCGACCACCAGCTGTCGTCGGGAAGGGCGCTGGGCGTCGCACGGCCGTGCCGATGGATGAAATAACTCTCGAGCGGGATGATGAGAGCGAGAGACAAGGTCAGAACGCCGAGGATCCAGGCGCCGGCACGCCTCGACAACCATGTCTGGTCCAGGTCGGTGCGGAACGCGCGCTCGAAATCCCGCGCATCGACGTTCCCGCTCAGCTGCACTTCCAGAGCAAAGTCGAAACCGGCGGGTGCGGCGATGACCCGCAATCGATGCCCGCCGATCTCGATGCGGTCGCCGATCTCGAGCGGCTGCACGGCGACGGCCGCGTCGTTGACGCGCACCTGCCGGCCAGGCGCGCAGCGGATCCTGAACCCCGCTCCTGTGCGCGCAATCGATGCGTGTCGGGCGGCAATGTCGCGGCCGAGCAGCTGGATCGTGCAATCGGCGGCGCTGCCGATCGTGATCGAGTCGACTCGCGCCTCCGCATCCTGCGACTCGGTGACTCCGTCCGCTCCGGTGCGCAAGCTGCGAATCAAGGCGTTCATGATCACCAGTAGAAGAACGTGCTGAGGATATGCGCGAGGAGCGCGGCGAGCAGCGCGATGGTCAGCGGTACGTGAAGGTAGAGCCAGGCCTTGAGCCAGGCATGCAGGCGGATGTCGCGGTGAATACGCCGCAGCACCGCCTGGCGGCGGCACAGAATGAAGACCAGGCGCTCTAGGTTGACGGTTTCGGATCGTTTGTCGGCCCGCGCCACTCGGTTGGCGACGAAGTCGATCACGGCCTGCTGGTCGGTGTTTGCCGCGAGGCGGGTGCGGCCGCTCGCATCCGTGATCTCATCGAGCAGCACGGTGGAGCGGTCGCGGCCCAGGAGCTGGTCGAGTACACCGCCGCCGATCACGGTGCGCTCGATGGCGCTCTTGGCGGCCGTATCGATCGAGGCGCTGCAGTGACGTGCGACCTCGCGTCCCTGCTGATCGAGTGCATAGAGCTCGGCGAACAGCGCCGAGCGCGACCCTCCGGCGCGATTTTCCGCGAGCTCACCGGGGAAGCTCATGTATGCGTAGATTCCGAAGATTCCCGTGAGCACTACCGCGCAGGTGAGGGCGTAAGCGAGCGTGTGGATGTTCCAGCCGAACTTCGCCGCGCAATGCAGGGTGGCGATTGCGACGACCACCAGGCCCAGATATACGTGCGCCGAGGTCCAGCCCGCGACATCGTGCGAGCCCACGCCGTAGCGTCGCTTTCGAATCCCGAGCCAGGAGAGCCAAACGATGATCAGGGCGCCGAGCGTGCCGAGCGTGTAGCCCTGCCAGGTGCCGCCGCCCGCCGGACGCAGGCCGCGCTGCGTCGCAAAGAGCGCGATGCTCAGCGCAAGCAGCCCCAGCGCGACCCACAGGTAGCGTGCATGGCGATAGCGCAGGATCCCCTCATGGATCACCCGCGTCGCTCCTCGATGACATCGAGATAGCGCTCGGGGCCGATGCGGATGGCGGCCCCGGTCGGACATGCCTTGACGCAGGCGGGGCCGTTTTGCACCCCGATGCAGGCGTCGCACTTGACGGCCTTCTTGCCCTTGTCCTTGGCGCTCGCCGTGGGGTGATAGTCGGGCTCCTCGCCTGGGCCGGGTCCCAGGCCGGCGAGAAGCCAGGCGAGCAGACCCGGCTTCTCCGGCGCCTCGTAGGTCATGCGGATCACGCCGTAGGGGCAGTTCGACTGACAGTTGCCGCAGCCGATGCAGGTGTCGTCGATGAATACCTCGCCCGTGACCGAGCGCTTGATGGCATTCGGCGGGCAATCCTTCATGCAGTGCGGCTGCTCGCAGTGGCGGCAGGCGACCGGGATGTGGATCCGAGCGAACGTCGCGCCCGCCTTGCGATCGAGCCGCGTCACCCCGCCGTGCGTCTCCGCGCACGCCTTCTCGCAGTTATCGCACCCGACGCACAGTGACTCATCGATGATGAGGACGTCGGTGGCCTCGCCGAGCCCCTCCTTCATCATGAAATTCATGAGCGCACCGGCTTCCGGGCGCACCTGCATGCGCGCGCTCATCGTCACGCGCAGGCTCGCCTCGCGCTGCAGGCGCTCGCGGCATGCCTCGTCGCGTTGCACGAGATCGAGAAAGGCGGGGCGCTTGAGCTCGATCAGCTCGCTCGCCACGGTCGCGGTCGCCGTCTCGCGCCGCTCAGGATCTCCCATCAGGGCCATCTCGCCGACGAGCTGCCCGGAGGGTATCTGGGCCACGAGCAAGGGCAATCCGCCGCCGCTTCCACGCGTGAGCGTCACCGCACCGGAGCGTACGATGAAGAGCCCGTCGCCCATGCTGCTCTGCGCGTAGATCGTCTCGCCGGCCTTGTAGCGCTTGACCGTGAGGGTATCGACGATGTCGCGCAGCTCGTTGGGCGTCGCGTGCGGCGCGAAGTGCCGCTGCAGCTCGCGCACGATGAATATCCAGTCGATGCCCTTGCGCACGTCCTCGTTCGAGTTGATGAGCTTGACCATCGTGCGCCGTGGCGTCTCGACCAGGATGCAGGCCGGCCCCGCGATCGCGCGCTCGGTGCGGGGTCGACCCGAGAGCAGGCTCATCTCGCCGAAGAACTCGCCGCGATGCAAGGTGCGCGGCACGCCGAAACCCGCCTCGGGCTCGAGCTGCACCTCGCCTGCGAGAATCGTGAAGAAGGAAGTGCCGAACTCGCCCGGAGAATAGATGGTCTCGCCCTCGCGCATCAGGCGCGTGGTGCGCGGCCGTTTGCCGGCCGCGGCGTTGCGACGGGCGAGCGCATCGATGCGCGCCCGCGCCTCCTCGACCTCGCGCTCGCTGCCGTAAGCAACATGGATCTCGCTCTCGATGACGAGCTCGCGGAAGGCGAGCGCGTTGAGGGCGCGAAACATGGGGATTTTTTCCTTGAGCCGGGCGAGCAGCGCATCCGGCTCGAGATCGAACGGCAGTCCGCAGAGCTGCGACTCGAGCAGCGGGTGGTCGGCCGGCTTGATGGAATTGCCGGCGATGAACTCGGCGACGTCGTAGCCCTGGTTGAGCGCCTGCTTGATGAGCGGGTAGCCGGCGAGGGAGCCGATGACGAACACGCCGGGCACGTTGCTCTCGTAGCGTGTCGTGAGCTCGGGGATGGCATCGGGGCGTGCGTTCGGAAAGCGAATCCCGATCGACTCGACGAAGCGGCGCGGCGGATCGGCGCCGAGCCGGGCGATGACGCGATGACACTCGAAGGAGCGCTCGCCCGAGGGCGTATCGAGCACCGCAAGCAGCGGAGTGGGCGCCGCGGTGCGGGGCGTGAGTTGCTTGATGCGCGCCTCGTAGAGACAATCGAGGCGGCTCGACTCGCTGTTGATCGCGGCGAGCACGTCGGCGAGGTTCTTGTCCTTGGCGCGGCTGAATTCCTTGCCGCGATTGATGATCCAGACATCGTTCTGCTCGGCGAGCGCGAGCGCATTCTCGATCGCGGCATCGCCCGCGCCGACCACGAGGATCGTCTCGTCGCGGTACTCCTTCGGATCGTCGAGCTGGTACTGCACGCCGCCCGCGTCCTCGCCCGGCACGCCGATGCGGCGCGGGTTTCCCTCGAGCCCGATCGCGAGCACGACATGCTCGGCGGAAAATTCTCCGGCGGCCGTATCCAGGAGAAAGCTGCCGCGCTGCCCGGAGATCTTGCGCACATCGGCGTTGAAGCGCACGTTGATCGCGAGCTTCTGATAGTCCTCTTGCCAAGCCGCGAGAATTTCTTCACGCTTGCCGGCGTTGAATCGAAGGTCGCTGCGCAGGTCCAGGAAGCCGGGCTCGGCCATGACATGCTTGCCCTTCTGGTAGCGCTGGATCGTCTTGGCGTGAGCGGCGGAGCCTTCGAGAAGCAGGTAGGAAGGAGACGCGCGCTTTGCCGCACGATCGAGCTGCGCGGCGCGCGCAGCGGCGCTCAGGCCGGCCGGGCCCGCACCGACGATGATCAGTCGATACGCCTCGCGCAGATCCCCACCCTCCCTGCCGAAAGAATGCCACAAAAAATTGATGCGGAACAATGCAAGGGCGGGCCGCACCACGCCGCGCTTCAGGCCGGCGAGCTGCCGCATCGCGAACGGACGAACACATGCTCTCATCATTGCAAACGGTCGACATCGCGCACCTGATTCAGGTGGCGCTCACACCGATCTTTCTCATCTCCGCGATCGGCGTGACGCTCAACGTGCTGACGAGCCGGCTCGCGCGCATCGTCGATCGCGCACGGCAGATGGAGGAGCGGCTCATCGGCCTGCCGGCGGGGGAGGCGGGCAAGCTGCATGAGCAGCTCAGGGTCATGGCGGGGCGCGCGCGCTGGATCAATGCGGCGATCGCGCTCATCACCGTCTCGGCGCTGTTCATCGCGCTCGTGGTCGTGATGCTGTTCGTGAATGCGTTTTTGCGCTGGGATCTGTCGGCCTTCATCGCCTGCATGTTCATCTTGTCGATGACCGCCTTCGCCGCGGCGCTGCTCTCGTTTCTGATCGAGGTGCGGATCGCGACCGCGACGCTGCAGATCGGCATCGAGCAGGCGGCGGGTCGGGAGGAGTGAAGAAAAGAGCAGCGTTCGAGCGCCGGAGCCCCTAAAATCGGACGCATTCGCTCCTTTTTGATCCGCCAGCTCCGCCGCGGGCTATGGAGGAAATGATGCATCGATGGACTCCTCAGGGCCGCTGGCTCGGCTCTCTCGCCCTCGGCGTCCTCGCCGCCCAGCTCGCCTCTGCACAAATAGTGCCGGGAGGGCGGCCGGGCATCGGCGCGCCAGGCCCCAGCCGCGGGGCCACTGATGAGGAGCCCACCAAAGCGGATCCCAAGCCTGAGAAGGAAGCAGCGAAGGCATTGGCGGCCGGCATCAAATCGCTCGACAAGGCGAAGGAGCTCGAGGCCGGCGTCGCGTCGGCCGCCAACAATCCCGACAAGCGCGCCAAGCTCCTCGAGAAGCTGAGCGACACCTACAACCGGGCGCTCGACCAGTTCACCGAAGCGCTCGCCAACAACAGCGAGCTCGTCGATGCGTGGAACGACGTCGGATATGTGCACCTCAGACTCGCTGCCTACCGTGAGGCGGTGGACGACTACAATCACGCGCTCAAGCTCAAGCCCGATCTGATGGAGGCGGAGGAGCACCGCGCCGAGGCCTACCTCGCGATCGACCGGGTGGAGGATGCGAAGATGGCCTACATGGATCTTTACAACCATGCGCCGGCGCTCGCGGAGCAGCTGATGGTTGCGATGCAGCAGTGGCTCAAGGAGCATCGCACGGAAACCCGCGGCATGCGTGCACAGGACATCGAGGCATTCGACCGCTGGGTCGCCGAGCGAGACACCATCGCAAAGCAGGCCGCGCTACCCCACGGTGGGACGAGCTCGCCCTGAGCTCACCCGCTCATCACTCGAGGTTGATCTCATGAGCTTGCAACTGATGTCCGAGCACGGCTGCTTCGGCGGCCTGCAGCGTTTCTACAAGCACGACTCGCGCGAGACCCGCGGCCCGATGAAGTTCTCTGCCTATCTGCCGCCCAAGGCGCGCAGCGAGAAGGTGCCGGTGCTCTATTACCTCTCGGGTCTCACCTGCACGGAGGAGACCTTCCCGATCAAGGCGCACGCGCAGAAGCTTGCCGCCGAGCTCGGCCTGATGCTCGTGGCGCCCGATACGAGTCCGCGGGAGCCGCGACTACCGGGCGATGCCGACAGCTGGGACTTCGGGCAAGCGGCGGGATTCTACGTCGACGCAACCCAGGCGCCCTGGTCGAGCCACTACCGCATGTACAGCTACGTGACGCGGGAGCTGCCCGAGGTGGTCGAGAGCTCACTGCCGGCGCTCGCGGGTGTGGCCAGCATCTTCGGTCATTCGATGGGCGGCCATGGCGCGCTCGTATGCGCCCTGCGCAATCCGACGCGCTACCGCTCGGTCTCGGCGTTTGCGCCGATCGCAGCGCCCTCGCAATGCCCGTGGGGCGTGAAGGCATTCACGAATTATCTTGGCAGCGAGCGCGGCTCGTGGGCGCAGTACGATGCCAGCGAGCTCGTGGCGGCCCAACCCTTCCCCGGCAAGATTCTGATCGACCAGGGCAGCGCGGATCAGTTTCTGGTGGAGCAGCTCTTACCGGATCGTTTCTCGAGCGCCGCTCAGAAGGCGGGGCAGGCGTTCGAGCTGCGCATGCAGGCGGGCTACGACCACGGCTACTATTTCATCCAGACCTTCATGGCCGACCATCTGCGGCATCACGCCGCGCACCTGCGACACTGAGCGTCTCGCGAACCGCGCCTCTTCAGGCGGTCTCGGCATCCGGCCAGAGCAGCACACCCAGATGCTCGCACGCCTCGATCA
>DATGIA010000031.1:0-61775 GCA_035307465.1 Steroidobacteraceae bacterium | reverse complement strand
CGCGTGCTGGCGGCGCACCATCTCCTCGAAGGAGACGTCCTGCGGGGCATCGGAGAGGCCGACGATGATCCCGGTGTCCTGCTGCGGGAAAAATCCCTTGGGAATCTCGATGTAGAGAGCGACCGCCGCGGTCACCGTGAGCAGGAACACCACGATGGTCGGTCGCTGATGATCGAGGACCCAGTCGAGGCCGCGCGTGTAGCCGGCGAGCAGCCGCTCGAAGGCGCTCTCGATGAGCCGCCAGGCGCGACCGTGCTTGGCGTGCCTCTCATCGCGCAGGAACAGCGCGCACATCGTCGGCGAGAGCGTCAGCGCGACGAAGGCGGACACCGCGATGGTGAGCGTCAACGTGATCGCGAACTCGCGAAACAGGCGCCCGATGATGCCGCCCATCAGCAACAGCGGGATGAACACCGCGACCAGCGAGATGCTGATCGAGAGAATCGTGAAGCCGATCTCGCCCGCACCCTTGAGCGTGGCCTGCAGCGGCGTGAGGCCTTCCTCGATGTGCCGGTAGATGTTCTCCAGCATGACGATGGCGTCGTCGACCACGAAGCCGACCGCGATGGTGAGCGCCATGAGCGAGAGGTTGTCGAGGCTGTAGTTGAGCACGTACATCACCGCCGCGGTGCCCAACAGGGCGAGCGGCACCGTGACGCCCGGGATGATCGTCGCCCAGGCGTTGCGCAGAAACAGGAAGATGACCATCACCACCAGAGCGATGGTGAGCAGGAGCGTGAATTCGACATCGTGCACCGAGGCATTGATGGTGGTGGTGCGGTCGGCAATGATGTCGACCTTGACGGAGGGTGGCACGCTTGCGAGCGCGTGCGGCAGGATCGCCTTCACCTTCTCGGTGGCCGCGATCACGTTCGCGCCCGGCTGCTTGAAGATGAGGAGCAATATTCCGTTGCGGCCATTCTGCCAGGCGGTGAGCAACGTATTCTCAGGCCCATCCACGGCGACGCCGATGTCGCGGATACGCACCGGCGCGCCTTTCCTGTAGGCGACCACCACATCGTTCCAGGGCGCCGCCTTGAGCAGCTGGTCGTTGTCGTAGATGGTGAGGCTGCGCTGCGGCCCGTTGATCGAGCCCTTGGGCGCATCCACGGTGGCCGCGTTGATGACGCCGGCGATGTCCTCGAGCTGCAGGCCGAGAGCAGCGATCTTGACGGGATCCACCTGCACGCGCACCGCGGGCTTCTGCTGCCCACCGATCGACACCTGCGCGACCCCCGGCACTTGCGAAATCTGCTGCGCGAGAATGGTCTCGGCATAGTCATCGACGGCGGTCACCGGCAGCACGTCCGAGTGCACGGAGTAGATCAGGATGGGTGAGTCGGCCGGATTCACTTTTCGATACGTGGGCGGGGTCGGCAAGTTCTTCGGCAGCTGCCCGCCGGCCGCGTCGATGCCCGCTTGCACGTCCTGCGCCGCCGCGTCGATCGAGCGATTCAAGTCGAACTGCAGCGTGATGAGACTTGCGCCGAGCAGGTTCGAGGAGGTCATCTGGGCGAGGCCCGAGATCTGCGCGAACTGATACTCGAGGGGCTGGGCGACCGAGGAAGCCATGGTCTCGGGGCTCGCGCCGGGCAGCTGTGCGCTGACCTGGATGGTCGGGAAGTCGACCTGTGGAAGCGGCGCGACGGGCAGAAGCGGGTAGACGATCAGCCCGACCAGCAGGATCCCGCTCATCAGGAGCGAGGTCGCAATGGGGCGGCGGACGAACGGCTCGGATAGGCTCATCCGGCGCTCCCTTTCACGTGCACGCCCGGCTGCAGCCGGTACTGGTTGCTGGTCACCACCTGCTCCCCGAGCGCAAGTCCCTGGGTGATGATCGTCACATCGCCGCTCTGCTCGCCGAGGTGCAGCGGGCGCGCCTCGACCGTCGCATCGGCCTTGACCACATAGGTGAACGGCCCGTTGGGCCCGAGCTGCACCGCGCTCGTCGGCACGATGAGCGCCGCGCGCGCGATGCGCACCAGCACCCGCGCATTCACGTACTCGCCCGGCCAGAGCGTGTCGCGGGAGTTGGCGAAGGTCGCCTTGAGCTTCACCGTGCCCGTGGTCGTGTCGATCTGGTTGTCGATGAGCGCGAGCGTGCCTTCATCGAGCACCTCGCCGCCATCGCGCGATATGGTGGTCACCTTGACGGGGCCGCCGGCGGCGAGCGCGTGCGCCACCAGGCCGAGCTGCTCCTCGGGGAGCGTGAAGACGACGCTGATTGGCTGTACCTGGGTCACCACGACGATGCCCGTGGTATCTGCGGCGTGCACGATATTGCCCGGATCGACCAGGCGGATGCCGGTGCGCCCGTCGATCGGCGAAGTGATGCGCGTGTAGGCGAGCTGGGTGCGCGCGTTGTCGATTGCCGCCGCATCGACCTTGAGCTGCGCATCGAGCTGGTCGACCAGCGCGCGCTGCGTATCGACGGTCTGCTTGCTGGCGAGATTCTGCGGCTCGAGCACCGTGTAGCGCTCGAGGTCGCGCCTTGCGTTGGCGAGGCTCGCGGCGTCCTTGCTGCGCATCGCGACCGCCTGATCGTAGGCCGCCTGGTTGGGGCGCGGATCGATCTGCGCGAGCAGATCGCCTTTGTGCACCCGCTGCCCCTCGGTGAAGGCGACCTTGTCGAGCTCCCCATCGACGCGCGCCGTGACCGTGACGGTGTAGAAGGCCTGCACCACCCCAAGCCCTTGCAGATAGATGGGCACGTCGGCGTGAGTTACGCGCACGGTCTCGACGTTGATGACGGGCACCGCCGCTTGCCGGCCCGCGGCCTGCGCCGGACGGTGCAGGAGCGCGCGCGCCACGAGTGCCCCGCCCAGCAGCACGGCGATGAGCGCGGCACCGAGGCGCCGCTTCACCGTCCCGCTCATGCGCGCTTCCAGCCGCCGCCGAGTGCGGTGTAGAGGTCGATGAGCGCCTGCAGGTGCGCATACTGGATCTGCACCAGCGCATCCTGTGCGCTGAAGAGCGCGTTCTCCGTATTGAGCACCGTGAGCACGTTCACGGTTCCCGCTTGGAGCTGCGTCTGCGAATACTCGTAGGCCTTTCGAGCCTTGTCGACCGCCTCCTGCTGGCGCCGCTGCTGCTCCGCGGACTGCGCCGCGGCGACAAGGGCGCTCTCCACATCGCTCAGTGCCGTGATTACCGTCTTGTGATAGTCCGCGAGCAGCTCGGCATAGCGCGCCCTGTTGTAGGCGAGCTGGCCCCGCAATGCGCCGCCCTCGAAGATCGGCTGTGTGACCGTGCCCGCGAGCGCATACACGCGATTGACCGGATTGATGAGCGAGGCGAGCATGCTGCTCTCATAGCCGCCGCCCGCCGTGAGCACGATGCTCGGAAAAAGCGCCGCCCGCGCCGCGCCGATGTTGGCATTCGCCGCAATCAGATCCTCTTCGGCGCTTGCCACATCCGGGCGCCGTTGCAGGAGCTCGGAGGGCAATCCACCCGCCACCTCCGGGATCGCGAGCTCGCCGAGCGAGCCCGAGCCCGCATCGAGCGACTCGGGCATTCGCCCCAGGAGCAAGGCGAGCGCATAGACGTTCTGGCGGTACTGTTCCTCGAGCGGCGGAATGGCGGCATACAGCAGCGCGACCGCCGTGTCCTGTTGCGCCACATCGAGCCCCGTCGCCGTGCCGGCCGTCTGCTCGCTCGTGAGACCGTGCAGGATCTGCTCGCCGTTGGCGAGATTCTGTCGCGCGACCCGCAGGCGGTCGTCGAGCTCGAGCACCTGGAAATAGGTGCGTGCGACGCTCGATATCAGCGTGAGCGCGACGGTCTCGCGGTCATAGCGGCTGCCACGCGCGGCGGCAAGCGCCGCCGCGCGCAGCGCCCGGTTTTTGCCCCAGAAGTCGAGCTCATAGCTGGCGCCGATCGATGGATAAAATGCGTTGCCGAGCGCTGGGCCCGCCGCGCTCTGCACGCGGGCGCGTTGCGCGAGCCCGGTCGCGGCGAGACTCGGCAGCAGCGGGGCACCTGCGATGCGCACCTGCGCATCGGCCTCCTCGATGCGTGCCGCCGCAGCCTTCAGATCGTCGTTGTTGCGCTCGGCCTCGGCGATGAGCGCATCGAGGCGCGGGGAGCCGAATGCGTGCCACCAGTCCCGCGCCGGCCACACCGTGCGCGCCGCCGCGGTGTCGACCTGCCCGCTCTCACGAAAGCTCGGGGGCGCGGCCATCGTGGGGCTTCGATAAGCCGGTGCGACGCTGCAGCCGAGGAGCAAGAGCTGGGCAGCCGCGCCGGCCAGCACGCTCGCGCGGGCGAGGCCCGGGAGATGACCGGAGGGGCTGCGTGACATCGCCGCCAGCTTCGCGCCTGCTCCCTTATCCTCGGGTGAGCGAATGGTTAAAAACGATTAACCTGAGCGCGTGATGCGACGGGTGTCGCGGTTTTGCCGACCGCGTGCAGCCGTGAGGCCGGGGCCGCGGCCGACGCGCCTGCGGGCGCCACCGGCTGGAGCAGCGCCGACAGCCGCGGCGGCTGCGCGTCGCGGACCGCCGCAAATGCGACGATGTGCTCGAGCACGTGCTGCACATAGGCTCGCGTCTCGGCATAGGGAATGTTTTCGATCCACACATCGGCATCGATCCGCCTTCCGGGCAGCCAGCGCGCGACCGACACCGGCCCCGCGTTGTACGCGGCGAGTGCGAGCTCGAGCTGTCCGTCATACCGATCGAGAAGCTCGCGCACATAGGCCGCGCCGAGGGGCACCGCGATGTCCGGAGCGAAGAGATCATCGCGGCTCGGACGCGGCAAGTGCCAGCGACGGGCCACGGCGTTCGCAGTGGCGGGCTGCATCTGCATGAGGCCGCGCGCATCCGCATGCGAGACCGCGTCCTTGCGAAACAGGCTTTCCTGGCGCATGACCGCGAAGATCCAGTCTGCAGGCACTTGCGTGAGACTGCTCGCGCGCGTGATGAGGCTCGAGTAGGGTCGAGGATAGCGCAGCACGACGTCATCCCACTCGTTGGCCTGTGCAAGCGTGGCGATGGCCTGCGAGTACCAGCCCCAGCGCGCGGCGAGCCGTGCGGCCTGGATCTTGAGGGCCGGCGGGGCAGCACCGAGCGCCGCGCTCCACTCGACCTGCGCATCGTCCGCGAGATCGCAGTCGAACAATGCGTGCGCGCGCACGAGCGCGGGCTCGACCGCGAGCGCAGCCTGCACGCGAGGCTCATCGACGGTGGGATGGATGTTGAGCTCATAGCCGCGGTGCAGGCGATCGGCGGCGAGGTAGCCGAAGTAGTCGCGCGATCCCGCGAGCGCATCGAGCAGCGGCGCGGCCGCCTGCGCTCCCGAGACCTCCGCCATCGCGCGCGCCCGCCAGTAGCGCCAGCGCGGCTGCGCGGCGAGAGGGGCGGGCATCGCCTCGATCCAGCTCAAGGCACGGGCCTCATCGCCGGCCCACAGCGCCGCGCGCACGCGCCACTCCTGCAGCAGCGTATCGTCGGCCGCCGCCTCGATGCCCGCGAACCGCGCCACTGCATCGGGCTGATGCGAGAACGCGGCGCCGAGCGCCGCCGCCCGCGCCAGCTGATCGCGCGTCGCGGGGCTCAGATCGGGTCGCGCCGTCAGCAGCGGCAACAGCACGCCTGCGTCCTGCGCATCGCTGTAGCTCAGGCGTGTAAAGCCTGCGATCAGGGCATCGGGCTCGACGCCGACCTGCGGCGTCATCGCGAGCAGATCGAGACTCGATTTCGGCGCATCGAGCAACTGCGCCCACTGCAGCAGTGGTCTTGCGCGCTCCTCGGACAGCCCGACGGTCAGCTCACGAGCGAGGGCCGGGGTGCCTGCGTGCAGCGCCGCCCTTGCCCGCGCCTCCTGGCGCTCGGGCGTGATGAGACCCTCCTTGCGCAACCACTCGAACACCGGGTCGCATTCGCGCGGTGCGCGCTGCGGCAAGGACCAGCGCGCGAGCGCCTCGTCCGCGAGTCCCGCAACGGCCCCTGTGGCGAGCCGTCCGGCGAGGCGGTCGCAGAGCAGGGTCGGGTCGGTGACATCCGCCGAGCGCGGCAGAAACCAATCCCAGCGACCCCGCTCGGCGAGGCCCGCGAGCCAGGCGCGACGCAGGCTGCGCACGACCGGCTGTCCGGCATGCGTTTTGAGAAAGTCATCGATTGCGGAGTCGAGCTGCTCCTGGGGTGCCCGCTCGAGATCGCGATGCAGCCGCGCAGCGATCAGATAGGAATAGATCGGATAGTGCTTCAGTGCACGCGAGTCCTCGAGGTCCGGCAATCCAAGGCGAACTCGTTGCATCGCTGCCATGAACTCGAGACGCGTCCGCTCTGTGCCCGCCGAGGAAGCGGGTGCGCTCGCAGCGCCGCTCGCAGGGGGTCCCGCGGAGTGCGCCGCGGGCTGCACCGGCTGCGGGGGCTCCAGGGGCGCCGGCTGCGGGGGCGCCGGCTGCGGGGGCTGCGCGGAGGCTTGCGCGGCCGGGGTATCGCCCCCGCTCACCGAGGGGCCAATCGTGCTCGCGGGGGCCTCGGAGAGCTCCGTCGGGGGTTCGCTGCTCGGCGAGGAGGGCGTGGTGCTCGGCGCAGACGGTGCCGCGCTCGGCGAGGGTCGCGGGGTGCTGGATGACTCCGGTGCCGCAGGCGCGGGCGATGGGACCTCTTCGAGCGCCCCTGAGCGGGTTTCGAGAGCGAGGCAAAGGACCAGGAGGACGGCAGCGCGCGATCGCATACCGCCATCTTATAGGCTCGCCCGCGTCACATTACAGCGCAACGCCCCGCCGGGCGGCCTTCAACTCGCCGAGGGAGCGATCTCGCTGAAGCGCATGTCCTCGCGACTGCCGAAGCGGACCCACTCGCAGCGCAGGCGATAGCCGTCCGCCGCGTGCACCTCGGACCAGCCCCGCACACCGGGCTCGAGCTCTTCGCTGCGCCGGGGCTGGGGACCTTGGCCGCCATGACGGGCGAGGAATTCCTCGATGCGCTCCTCGCGATCCGGCGATACGTCGGCGGCCAGGTCATGATCGGGTTGCATGGTTCTCTCCCTGGGGATTTAATGCGAACCTTGAGAGTAGAAAGCACCCGTGCAGGTTGCAATGGAGTGGCTCGAGTGCCCTGTCGTCGGTCGATTCCTGCACCGAGGCCCGGTCTGACCCTCGCGAAAGCCTCGCGCCGGGCACACTAAGCTCCATTTATGCCGATCTACGAATGCGATCCGTGGCGCGAGCAATACTTCGCCCATGTCGAGTGCCCGCCTGACGTTCACATTCCCACCGACGACGTCGATGCCTGGCGCTTCAATCCGGCGCACCGCTTCATCTATGACAAGCTGAGAGTGGCGCGCTCGCAGGGCATCGAGTGTGGCCCCTACCAGGTGCCGCCGCCACACTATCCGGTTTTTTGCAAGCCCATCATCAATCTCAAGGGCATGGGAGCGGGTAGCTGCGTGTTGCGCAACACGCAAGATTATCGCGAGCGGTGCCGCCCCCAGGATTTCTGGATGACGCTGCTCACCGGCGAGCACATCAGCACCGACTGGGCGGTCGTCGAGGGAGAACCGATGTGGTGCCGCCACACTCGAGGCATCCCCGGCAAAGCCGCCACCTTCGATTACTGGATCATCCAGGCGCGCCCCCGACCTGCGCTCGAGAGCTATTGCGCGGAGTGGATTCGCCGCCATCTGCGCGATTACACCGGCATGGTCAACATCGAGACGATCGGCGGGCGCATCATCGAGCTGCATCTGCGCTTCGCGGACCAGTGGCCGGATCTGTACGGGGCCGGCTGGCTCGAGGCGGTTGTACGCCTGTACCGCGACGGTGTGTGGCAGTACGCCGACCTCGATCGTCGCGACGGCTACAGCGTGGTGCTTTTTGGTCCGCACGGCCTGCGCTATGCGCATCCCTCCCGCGAGTCCCTGGCCGCGTATCGCGCGACTCCCGGCGTGAGCAGCGTGCAGATCACCTTCTTCGAGGATCTCTCGCCCGACCGACACATCATGCCCCCGGGTGGGTTCCGTCTCGCCGTCATCAATTGTGTGAGTTTCGCGGCAGGGGTCGCCCTGCGCTCCACGATGGCGCGCGATTTCGGGTTTGCCGAGACCTCGCGTCTTGCGCTGGGCGCAGGCTGAATCGGTGGAAAAAGCCGCCTGAATGGGTGGCGAAGCCGCCTGCTCAGTGCGTGCGGAGCGCCTCCAGGAGTCGTGCGGCGAGCGTGCCCACGTCGCGGCTGAAGGCGGCGGCAGTCGCCGCATGCTCATCACCGCTCGCTCCGAGCGTCTCGACGAGCAGCGCGGCACCCGCCGTTTCGCGCGGGCTACCGGGCGCGAGTATCCGCCAATGCGCTTCGAGCAGTGCACGATGCTCGCTGGTGACGGTCATCTGTGCAATGTCCACCGTGATGCGGGTGGCCTGCTGGCCGGCCGGTGCTGCGCCGCCGATCCACAGCTCAGGACGCAGCGACTCCAGATCGGCCCCCAGCGCCGCCCTGATCTGATCGGACGGCAGGCCCAACCAGCGCGCGTGCTCGAGCACCAGCACTTGATCGCTCGACGTGTGCACGATCATCTCGGCGCGGTCGATCGCGGGTGGCACGCGCACGACGAGGGTGGCATAGGCTTGCGGCGCTCGCACAGCATCGCCGCTCGCCGGCGCCACGGCGGCGAGCGTGTAGAAGTGATCGCGAGGGCTGGCACAGGCCCCGAGCACGAGCGCAAGCGCGAGCGCGGGCACTCGCGCTCTCACGGCGCATCCTTGGGCTTGCCGCGAATGAGAGCCTCGGGATGGCGCTCGAGATAATCGGCGAGCGCTTGCACCGATTTCGCGGCCCGGGAGAGCTCGAGCAACGTGGCGCCCAGATCGCTCTGCAGGGGTGCATCCGGCGCCAGCGCCTCACGCGCCGTCTGCATGGCACCGCGGGCTTGCGCAAGCGTCGCCTGCACCTGCGGCGCAATCTCATCGTTGACCCTTTGCATGACCGCATCGGTGCGCTTCAGCAGCGCTTCGAGCTGCGTCAAGGTTGTGAGCAGACGCGCCGAGAGCTGATCGTAGGGAACGCGGTCGAGCTTCTTGGCGATGTCGCCGAGCGAGTCCTGGATCTCGTCGAAAGCGCCGGGCGCCGTCGGAAAAACCGGCGGCTGCGCATCCCAGCCGACCTGCTCGCGCATCGCCCCCTTGTGCACCTCGACCGAGACGTATTTTGCACCCGTGAGGAGGTTTCCCGACTTGATCTCGGCGCGCATCCCGTGCGCCACCATGCTGTCGATGAGCGTGCGATCATTCTCCTCGGCCGGTGCGGGCGGGCTGCGATGTCCGTGAATGCGTTGTGTAAAGAGGTCGACCTCGACCGGGAAGCGCAGCTCCCCTGCCTGGCTGTCGTATTCGATCGACACCTTCTTGACCTCGCCGATGTCGATGCCTCGCAGGGTGACCGGTGCGCCGGGGGACAGGCCGCGCAGCGAGCCCTGAAAGTACATCACGAATCTGCGGGCGAGCGTATTGGGCTCGCGCTGCGCGCGCTCCTCATCGCCAAAGAGCCGAAAGGCGGTATCGGCGGGCGACTCCTCGGCGGGAATCTCCCCGAACGGCCGGAATGCGATGCCGCCCTCGATGATGGAGGCGAGCGATTCGGTGCGCAGATGAACTCCTGCAGAGTCGACTGCCATATCGATGCCGCTCGCCTGCCAGAAGCGCGTCTTGGCGGTGACGAAACTGTCGTAGGGGGAGTTGATGAACACCTTGATGGTGACGGTCTTGCCCCCCGGGTCGAGCGCATAGGCGACCACCTGACCGGCGGGGATATGGCGGTACAACACCACCGAGCCGATGTTGAGCGAGCCGATGTCCTCGGCATGCAGCACGAATTCACGGCCGGGCTCGCCTGCGGTCACGATCGGGGGCACCTCGAGGCCGACGAAGCGTCGCTGCGCAACGGCCGAATGGCCGACGTCGACGCCGATGTAGGCTCCGGACACCAGGGTTCCCAGCCCGCTGATGTTGCCGGCGGAAACGCGCGGGCGTACCACCCAGAAGCGGGTGTCGGCGACGAGATAGTCGCTGGCACTGCGCTTGATGTGCGCTTCGACCACGACGCTTTTGCGATCCGGGCTGACCCGGATGTGAGCGACCTCGCCGATCTCCACGTTCTTGTACCGGATCGTGGTCTTGTTCGGCTCGAGGTCATCCGCAGTTCGAAAGCTGATCTCGATCGTCGTTCCCTGCGCGAGCTTCTGCTGGATGGCGACGAAGATTCCCGCCGCCACCACCAGGATGGGCAGGATCCACACGTACGGGATGCGGATGCGCCGCGGCTCATCGGGGATTGCTCTGGGCACCTCATCGAGGGGCGGTGTCTCAGCCATGGGCCGCCGAGTCCCACAGCAGGCGCTCGTCGAAGGACTGCGCGGCGAGCATCGTCAAGACCACGACCGCTGCGAACGCCAGAGCGCCCGGGCGCGGCTCGATCTCCGCCAGCGGTGCGACCTGCACCAGGGTCGTGAGGAGCGAGAGCGCGAATACGTCGAGCATCGACCACCGTCCGACGAACTCGACGATTCGAAACAGGCGGCTGCGCTGTCGCGCATGGCGGACCCGTCCGCGGTGGACCGCATACAGGATCTCACCGAGGAGCACCAGCTTGAGCATGGGCACCACGATGCTCGCGAAGAAGACGAGCACCGCGAGCGGCCAGGAGCCGCTGCTTGCGAGCGTCATCACGCCGCTCATGATCGTGTCGTCCTCATCGAAGAACAGTTGGTGGGTGTGCATCACCGGCAGCAGATTGGCCGGCAGATAGAGGAGCGCGGCGCTGATCACCAGGGACGCTGTGGTCGCGATGCTGTGGGGCTTGCGCACGTGCAGACGGGCGCCACAGCGGGGGCAGCGTGCGCTGGCGGCCGAGGCGCGCACGGTGAGACGGCACAGGGCGCAGCTCTGCAGGCCGAGATCGCGACCGGTGACGAGCGCGCTCACGAGCGACTCTGCGCGATCCAGCGCCACAGCTGCTCCCTGGGCGTCGTGGTGACCAGCGAGGAGAGCATCAGCATGAAGGAGCCGTAGGCGATGAGCCCAATGCCGGGGACGATCGTCGCCAGGGTCGAAAGGCGCGTGAGCGCGACCAGTGCGCCGAGCAAAAAGACCTCGACCATGCCCCAGGGTCGCAGCGGCTCGAGCAAACGCAGGCTCGCGATCGGCTCGGCCCGCGGCTGTCCGAGCTTGATCGCGATCAGCACCCAGAGCAGGACGCCAAGCTGCGCAAGGGGCACCAGGAAGGTCGTGAAGAACACGAGCCCAGCGACGCTCTCATAGCCCTGATCATACAGACCGAGCGCTGCCCCGAGGAGCGTGGTGAGCCGCGTGAAACCGCTGACTTTCATGGCGACGAGCGGGTAGGCATTGGCGATGATGAACAGCACGAGCGCGCTCATCGCCCAGGCGATCGGCGTATCGATGCTCGCCTCCGTGGTGCGAAGGATCTCCGCACGACAGCGCGCGCAGCGGATGCGCGCGGGGCCGCTGACCGCATCAAGACGATGGACGAGGTCACACGCGTGGCAGATGATCAGAGCAGACACTCGCCCGGTTACCTTATTGTTCGCTCATGCAAATCACCGAAAAATTAACACTTGCGCTCCTACGATGACGCTAAGACATTGCGCATGATCGACGTAGGACCGATCCGGCCTGCGCGCTATCTGGCCGTGCTGCTCGCGGCACTGCTCAGCTTGCGGGTGGCTCAGGCCGCGGATCCGCAAGCTTACCGCATGGATCTGGCTTCCACGGGCAATGCCGCGCTCGATGCGACCCTCAAGGCATCCTCCAACCTCGAGTCGCTGCGCGAGCGCGCCCCCGTGAGTCCGTTCGGCTTGATTGCACGGGCGCGAGCCGACCTCGATCGATTGAAGACCGTGCTCGAGAGCTATGGCTATTATCGATCGAGCGTCACCATCAAGATCGAGGGTGATGCTCTGGGTGATCCAGCGCTCGCCGACATCCTTCAAGCCTTGCCTCCCAAGGAAAGCGCGCACGTCGCCGTGAGCTTCAGCCTGGGGCCGCTGTATCACCTGGGCGCCCTCAAGGTGGAAGGTGATCTGCCGGCGGGGAGCGAGAGCCTGCTCGGCCTTCACGAGGGCGCACCCGCCGTGGCGTCGGACGTGCTCGCTGCCGGGGCGCGGCTCCTCAATGGGCTCGAGGATCGGGGCTATCCCTTTGCCAGGGTCGACACGCCCGTCGCCTACGAGGATGCGCAAATGCCGCTCCTCCACGTCACCTTCCATGCCGAGGCAGGTGCGAAGGTGAACGTCGGTGAGATTCACATCGAGGGGCTGAAGCGCGTGCACGAGTCGATGGTGCGGCGCCGGCTGCTGCTGCACACGGGCGAGCTCTACGACGCCCGCAAAGTTGAAGCCGCCCGGCAGGATCTCGTGAAGACGGGCGTATTCAACGCGGTCACCGTGCGGCTCGGCTCCGCGGTCGACTCGACAGGCGGTGTCCCGGTGACCTATGTGATGCACGAGCGCCTGCGTCATGCGCTGAGCTTCAATGCAGCCTTCTCGACCGATCTCGGCGGCAGTGTCGGCACGACCTGGACCGATCGCAACCTCTTCGGCAACGGCGAGCAGCTCACCGTGGCGGCGACGGTGCTCAACCTGGGAGGAGGCGATACCACGGGGGTGGGCTACGACACGAGCGTCAAGTTCATCGAGCCGGATTTCGGACATCGGGATCAGCAGTTGCAGATCGCCGTCGGCGCGGTGCGCCAGTTCCTGATCGCCTATGACCAGAGCGCGGTCACGACCTCTGCCTCGCTCAACCGCAAGCTCTCGAGCGTGTGGACGGCAAGCGCCGGGCTGTCGGCCGCGGAGGAGCATATCCTGCAGGCGGGTATCAACTACAACTACACGTTGCTCGGCATGCCGCTCGGCTTGAGTTACGATTCGACCGATCTCAGGTCGCCGCTCGACGACCCAACGCACGGCATGCGCGATGCGATCAGCCTCACACCGACGCGCTCCCTCGGCCACCCGAGCGCAAATTTTCTCATCACCCAGGTAAGACTCGCGGCCTATCTCGACCTCGACCCGCTGTTCCATGCCGGCACGGGGCGCAGCGTGATCGCCGCGCGCGCGCTTGCGGGGGTCGCGCAGGGCGCCGGTGAGTTCAGCCTCCCGCCCGATCAGCGCTTCTATGGCGGCGGCAGCGGCACGATCCGTGGCTATCCGTACCAGGGCGTGGGACCTCAGATCTTTTATCCACCGCCCTGCGCGAACAATTCCGGAAAGGTCGCCTGCGCGCCGACGAATGACATACCGATCGGTGGAACTGCCATCATTGCCGGGAGTCTCGAGTTCAGGCAGCGCATCGTCGGCAACTGGGGCGCCGCCGCATTCATTGATGGAGGTCAGGTGAGCTCGACTCTGAAACCCTTGCCGAGCTCGTTCTACACCGGCATCGGCGCCGGAGTGCGCTATTACACCCCCATTGGACCGGTTCGCCTGGACTTCGCCGTGCCGACACGCGTTTACACGTACGATGGGGCGCGCTTTCAAGTCTACATCGGTCTCGGTCAGGCCTTCTGATGCGCCGGTTCCTCAAGGTTGCGGCGCTCGTCGTCACGGGTCTCGTGCTCGTCCTGCTGCTCACCGTGCTGCTCGCCTACGTTCTCGGCAATACCGAGCGGGGGCGGCTGCTGATCACGGGTCTCGTCGATCGGCTGACGGCGCACCAGGTGCGCCTCACCGGCCTCGCGGGCGATTTCCCCGCACACCTCCAGCTCGATCACCTGGTGCTCACCGATGATCACGGAGCCTGGCTGACCGCCGATCGCATCGTCCTCGACTGGTCACCGCTCGAGCTCATCAAGCGGCGCGTGTCGATCGAGCGGCTCTCGGTGGCGCGACTCGATTTCGAGCGCACGCCGCAATCGAGCGAGCCTAAGGGGCCTTCGCCCTCGATTCCGCACATCGAAGTGGGGCAGCTCTCGATCGATGAGCTCGATCTCGGCGCGCCGCTGGTCGGCGTCCCCGCCACACTCGTCGTGCACGGCAGCGTACGGCTGCGCTCGCTCGAGGATGCGAGCACGGACTTGAGCGCGCAGCGCACGAATGGCGCGGGCGACTATCGCCTGCACCTGCATTTCGATCCGCAGCGCCTTGACGGCACGCTCGATGTGCGCGAGCCCGCCGGGGGTCCGCTCGAGCATCTCCTCGACCTTCCCGGCCTCGGCGCGCTCTCGGCCCAGGTACGCCTGGCCGGCGTGCGCCGCGCCGAGCATCTCGAGGCCGCCGTGAGCGCCGGACCCCTCACGGCAAAGGCTGCAGGCGAGATCGACCTCGAGGCGCAATCGGGCAATCTCGACCTGGCACTCGATTCGGCCGCGC
This sequence comes from Steroidobacteraceae bacterium, assembly GCA_035307465.1. Lineage (GTDB taxonomy): Bacteria > Pseudomonadota > Gammaproteobacteria > Steroidobacterales > Steroidobacteraceae > Bog-1198. The sequence continues at coordinate 47,450 of DATGIA010000031.1, read as the reverse complement.
TCGCGCCCCGTGAGGGCCTCGCCTGGGATCGGCTCGCCCTGGGGCTGCATATGAGCGGAACGCTGAAGCTGCCCGTTGGCGACGGTCGATTGGAGGCGAGCGGGGTGCGCATCGCGGGCGCGCAGCTCGTGGGTTTGACAGCCCGCGTTCGGGGGCACGGCGGCGCGCTCGAGACGCAGGCGCAGCTCAGCGGCGTGCAGCTGCCCGGCCCTGCGCAGCAACTCCTCGCCCCCTCACCGCTCGAGATCTCCGCGCGGCTCGAGCTGATGGCGCCCCATCGGCCGCTTGACGTCACGGCGACGCACCGTCTGTTCGCGCTCGAGCTGCATGCGCAGACGCTGGAGCCGATGTCGAGCACCTGGTCACTGCGGCTCCCCGACCTCGCGCCCTTCGCGAATCTCGCGGGCCTCGGCGGCGCCCTTGCCGGGGGTAATGCGCTCATCTCGGGCCGCATCGAGCAACGCGCCGGCGATGTGCTCGGCATCGCGCTCAAGGGCGATGCCGCGCGGCTCACCGGCTCGGCCTCGTGGCTCGAGGCCATCGACCATCGGCTCGCCCTCGATCTCGCGGGACAGGTTTCGGCGCAGAGCTTCGACCTCGAGCGCCTGCGTCTCACGGCGCCCGCACTCGCCGCGACGCTTTCCGGGAGCGCTCGCCGAGCTTCGGCGACTGCCCCAGGGCGCTCCGGTCTCGCGAGCGTGATCGAGGGCGTGCAGACCCGCTGGGCACTCGATCTCGAGCGGCTCGAGCGGTTCTCGAGCAACTTAAAGGGCAACGCGCGCCTTGCGGGTCGACTCGAGGGCGCGCCCGGCGCTCTCAATGCAAGCGGCGAGCTGCGCGCCGCGCTCTCGATCCGCGATTCGCCGACAGGCGTGCTCGCTGCCTCGTTCACCGCAAGCGGTCTGCCCGGGCTGCCGAGCGGTTCGCTCAAAGCGCATGGCCTGCTCGATGGCGCGCCGCTCGAGATCGATGCGGAGATCGAGCCGGCACGTCGGGGGGTCCACGCACTGGTGCGTCGCGCCGATTGGAAGAGCGCGCACCTCAAGGGTGAGCTGGCCTTCGACCCCAAGGCCGCCGCCGCTGATCGAGGCGAGATGCATCTGACCGTGGGGAGCCTCGGAGACTTCGATCGTCTGCTCGGCACGACGCTCGCCGGCCGCATCGAGGGGCGGGTCGCCTTCATGCCGAGCGGCCGCGCGACCGAGGCGCATCTCGACCTCGATGCGAGCGATCTGCGCGCCGGCGCGTTCAGCGGTCAGATCCATCTGCAAGGCCAAGGCAACGCCGACGCGGTGGCGCTCCAGGTTGCCGCCACGCTGCCGCTCGCGGGTACCCCTGCGGCCCTGAGCTCAGCGGGCCGGCTCGACCTCGACGACCAGACGCTGCGCATCGATCGCGCGGTGCTGCATTATCGCCAAGCCGAGGTGAGCCTGCTCGCCCCGGCCGAGGTGCGCTTCGCGCAGGGACTTGACCTCGAGCACGTCACTCTCGGCCTCCAGGGGGCGCGGCTCGAGGTCGATGGCAGCGTGCTGCCGAACCTCGCGCTGCGCGCCTCGCTCGTCGGCGCCGACGCGGCGCTCGTGAATGCATTCGCTCCCGACACGCTCGCCGCAGGGGCGATGCACGGCAGCCTGCATCTCAGCGGGCGGCTCGCGGCCCCCGAGGGCGAGATCCGTCTGGATGCCACGGGATTGAGGCTCGCCGAGCAGGACGCCGCATCGTTGCCTCCCGGCGATATCCGGGTTCGTGCGCAGCTGCAAGCCGGAGTCGCGCATCTCGACGGCCACATCACCGCGCGCGGCGAATCACTGCTCGCGCTCAGCGGCGAGGTGCCGCTCGATGAGATGGGCCGCTACGATCTGAAGGGCGTCGGCAAGCTCGACATTGCGCTCATCAATCCGTTGCTCGAGGCGCGCGGAATGCATGCAGCAGGCGCACTCAAGATTGACGCCGCGCTCGCAGGCACCCGGGCGGCGCCGCAGATCCAGGGCACGATCGAGCTCGAGCGCGGGAGCCTGCGCGACTATGCGCACGGCATGAACCTCACTCACCTGAGCGCGAAGGTGTCTGGAAATGAGAACCGGCTCGCCATCGATCATTTCACCGCGAGCGCTGGCTCCGGCACCGTGACCATGACGGGCACCCTGAACCCGCTCGAGCGCGGGGTGCCGCTCGCACTCGAAGTGATCGCAACCAACGCCCAACCGGTCGCCAGCAACCTGCTCACGATGACGCTCGACTCGAAGCTCAGCGTCCGCGGCACCCTGCTCGAGCGCATCGACGTGCAGGGCAGCGTGCACATCGACAAGGCCATCATCGGCATTCCCGATTCATTGCCGCCCGAGGTCGTCGTCCTCGATGTGAGGCGAGCCGGCGAGCACGCCCCGGCGTCGCCCCCGCGCGCACTCACGTATGCGTTCGACATCACCATGAAGGCACCGAACCAGGTGCTCGTACAGGGGCGGGGGCTCGACGCAGAACTGGGCGGCGAGGTGCATGTCGGCGGCACCTCGGAAAAACCGCTGGTGTCCGGCGGCTTTGATCTGCAGCGCGGAACCTTCTCGATCGGCGGGAGCACGCTCAAGCTGAAGCCCCCAGGACGGGTGAGCTTCGATGATGCGGGTCTGCGCAACAAGATCGACCCCACCATCGATTTCACGGCGGAGTCGACGGTGGCGGACGTCGGCACCTCGGTGACCGCGACGCTCAAGATCAGCGGTTATGCGGATGCGCCGAAATTCGAATTCTCGAGCGTTCCTGAGCGGCCGCCCGATGAGATCATGGCGTTGCTGCTGTTCGGACAGCCGCCGGGGCAGCTCTCGGCGCTGCAGCTCGCACAGATCGGCGCCGCGCTCGCCTCACTCACCGGAGTGGGAGGGGGCGGGCCCAACCCGCTCGTGAAGCTGCAGCGCTCGCTCGGCCTCGATCGGCTCACCGTCGGATCGAACACGACGACGACCGCGACCGGCGCCATCGAGAGCAACGGCGCCGCGATCGCCGCCGGCCGCTATGTCACCCGCCGTGTCTACGTCGAAGGCCGCCAAACGACGACCGGCGAGACGCAGGTTCAGGTTGACGTCGATCTCACCAAGCACCTGAAGCTGCAGACCCGGCTCGGCAACGGCAGCAACGCCGTCACGCAGGGCACGACGCCGGAAAACGATCCCGGCAGCAGCATCGGCCTGTCCTATCAGTTCGAGTATTGAGCGCAAAATCTGCAGCGGGCGGCGGCCATCCCCGCTTGACCAAGACTGGCTTTGTGCTGCAATCGCGCGAACGAGGTCCGGCGTGCTGGGCGGTTCACCCTGCGCTCGATCCGGCGCATACTTGGGCCCAGCGTCGAAACATTCCAAGTCTTACATACGGCTACTTCGAGCCAGGAGAGCTGGCGATGCTAAATACCCGTATTGTCAAAGAATTCGAAAAGCTCCTTCCGGGGCGTGTGCTGACCGCGAACAGCGCGGACTTCGATCACGTGCGCAAACTCTATAACGGCATGATTGATCGAAGACCATCCCTCATCGTGCGTTGCCGGGAGACGAGCGATGTTGCGGCTGCAGTGCGCCTCGCCCGCGCTCACGATATTCCGGCTTCCATCCGCGGCGGCGGTCACAACTTTGCCGGGAAAGCAATCGTCGAGAACGGGCTCATGATCGACCTGTCGGAGATGAAACGCATCAGCGTCGACCTCGCGCGGCGGACTGCACGGGCGCAAACGGGACTCAAGCTCGGTGAGTTTGACCGCGAGACGCAGAAGCACGGGCTCATGACCCCGCTCGGCGTCGCGACGACCACGGGAATCGCCGGACTCACCCTGGGCGGGGGCTATGGATGGACGGCGGGCCGGTTCGGCCTGGCCTGCGACAACGTCAGGTGGCTCGAGGTGGTCACTGCGGACGGTGATGTCGTCGAGTGCAGCGAGGAGCAGAACCCGGAGCTGTTCTGGGGCATGCGCGGCGCGGGTCAGAACTTTGGCGTGGCGACGCAAATCGAGTATCGCCTGCACGCTCTCACCAAGGTCTACGGCGGTCCGCTGTTCTTTCCATTGAGCGCCGAGGTCATGAGCTTCTACGACGAATTTGCAGCCGGCGCACCGGACCCGCTTACGATGCTGGGAGCCTCGACCAAGATGCCCGACGGCACGCTCGCATTCGGGATCATCGTCTGCTACCTCGGCTCGCCGGCCGAGGGCGAGCAAGCGATCAAGGCTATTCGCGGCTTCGGCAAACCCATGGTGGATATGCTTGCCGAGCGGCCGTACCTGGAAATGCAATCACTGTTCGACAAGGACATTCCCCCGGGCAAGCGCTACTACAACAAGGCTCACAACCTGCGACGCCTGACTCCGCGCGCCATCGAGGCCGTGCTGCGCTTCACGGCGACCATGCTGCCGTATCCCTCGGTGATCGGCTTTCAGCAGTTGCACGGGGCCGCTGCGCGCGTATCGGCGACTGCGACGGCTTTTCCCCATCGTTACGACCATCACGTCGTTTGGATCAGTCCCGTCGAGGAGGACCCAGCGCTCGATACGGAAATGATCCAGTGGACGCATGACTGCTGGGAGGCGCTCGCGCCGCACGCCGACCGGGCCGTGTACGTCAACGCGCTCGATGACGGTGCCGTCGAGGGTGAAGCGCGCGTACGTGAAGCGTACGGGGTGAACTACGCGCGTCTGAAGGCGCTCAAGCAGATCGTGGATCCCACCAACTTCTTTCGCCAGAACTCGAACATCGTGCCGGAACAAACAACGCGTGCCGCCTGACAGTGGCGGCTTGCCTCGGGGTGAGAGTCATAACTCGAACGGCCGAAATACTCGTGAGGAAACAACATGACAGCGAGGACGGATGACTATGACGCCATAGTTCGCGTCATGAAGCTCTATGTGGATGCATTCAATGACAATGATGTCAGCAAGTTCAGAGAAGCATTTGACGATGACGCCTGGATCTTCTACATCGACGCCGAGGGCAGCCTGCATAAGCACCCGATATCCGAGGACTTTGAAAGATGGGCGACGCCCCCCAGCTGGGACGTGGTTTGCCGCTTCATCTCCGTCACCCAGGTTGGAGACGCAGCTGCCGTCCAGCTGAGCTTTGATTCAGAGAAATCCGGGGGCGGCTGGATCGACTTTCACCACCTGGTCAGGATCAACGGTGGCTGGAAGATCACGAACAAGACGGCCACGCACTGTAGTCGGTGAGCCCGGGACGTGATGAGACTATAACCGAACATGGGTCGCGCGACCTTTCCGGCGACACTTGCCTCGACAGGGGTGGTTCTGATGCATAACTGGTTTCGCCTGACTTTCATCGGCCTGGTTCTGAGCGCTCTCGCAGGGCTCGTTGCGGCGCAGACGCAGCCCGTTCCCTATGTATGGGCGCAAACGTCTCTGGGATTCAATCCCAAGTCACGGTGCCCGGATCTGCGGATCGCGGATGAGGGAACCATCGCAGTCATCGTCTTCTGGCTCCCGAGCAGCGGCATCCCGTCAAAGATCTCCGTCAAGTCGTCCTCGGGATCGGACGCGCTGGACTCGGCCGCCATCAGTTGTATCTCCAAGCTGCGATTCGCATCCGCAACCCGGGTGGGCACCGGTGAGCCCGTCGATTCATGGCAGCAAATTGCCTTCCGGTGGGCCGATCAGGGCAAGCCGGGTCCGTCGCGAGCGACGTCCACGCAAACTCCTTCATCGGGCGCGAGTCGATCATCCGAGCCCATCGCAGGAGCCTCGGCGGCGACCGCGACCCATGCCCGACGTGAAGGCCCCGCGAGCGAGGCTAACAGCGTGATCGTGCACGTCTGCGTCGATGAATCGGGCAAACTCGAAAAGGAGCCGACGATCGTCCACTCTTCCGGAGTGGCCTCACTGGATGAGGCCGCTGTGAAAATCGCAGCATCCGGCTCTGCTTACTACCGGCCCGACACCTCGTCGAACGGACCGTCCGCGTCAGGCTGTGCGCAGCTGGCGATCAAGTTCGAATGAGGGTATTGCGTCGCGGCTCCCTGCATTGACTGCCGCTCATTTCATCTACGCGGGCTCGATCATTCCAGGGAGATTCGATCACAACACGGAGACAGTCATGCGAAAAACCCAGCTCTTTGTACTCATGTCTGTGGTTGGCGCGGTTTGCCCTCTGTCGATTGGTGCGAAAGCTTTCCCGACACCGCCTGCAGCTGAGACAGCGCGCATCACAGTACTCTACGATGCTTTTGGCAAGGATGCGTCGATGACCAAGGACTGGGGCTACGCCGCGCTCGTGGAGATTGCCGGTAAGCGCATTCTGTTCGATACCGGTGATGACCCGGCGATCCTCGAGAAAAACGTGAAGGCCAAGGGCGTGGATCTCACCAAGCTCGACTTCGTGGTGTTATCGCACCGCCACGGTGATCACACCAGCGGAGTATCCTATCTGCTCAGCACGAATCCAAAGGTCAAGATTTACGCTCCCGCGGAGGGCTTGGGCGGCATTTTTGGCGCCGAGGTAAGCAGCAAGTTTTACCGCAAGGACGAGACGCTGCCAGCGGAGAGGCGCTATTACAACGGCACACCCCCTGAGATCATAAAAATGGGCTCAGTTTTTCCCGGCGCCAACATTCAGTTGATCGACAAGACCACGGAGCTGGTCCCCGGCATTACGTTGATTGCTCTGGTGTCAGATGTGCCAGGAACGAAGGAGTTGAAGGAATTGTCCTTGGCTGTGAACACGGCCAATGGCATCGTGTTGGTGGTGGGCTGTTCGCATCCGGGCATTGAGAACATCGTTGCCGAAGCCGCCAAGATCAATCCACATATCCACTTCATTGTGGGTGGGTTCCACCTTGTGGCTGCCCAGGACCCGGCTATCGAAAGGATAGCCGCAACACTGCATGACACTTACAAAGTGGACTACATCGCTCCCGGTCACTGCACCGGGGAACCGACTTTTGCTGCACTTCAAAAGACTTTTGGCGATCATTACCTCTATGCCGGCTTGGGGACGACACTGGATCTGGGCGCAAACCCGCGCGCCGCATCCGATCGAGGCGCAAGCGGTGTGCTGGACGAAAGCGACTTGCGCACCTACCGCACTCTACTCGCCCAGGGCGATGACCTGAGTGATGGTGGGCTGGAGATCGTGCGACTCGTGCAGACAAAATAGAAAGTAGCCTTGTGCCTTTGAAGCCCGAGTGCCGGAGGCTTCAGCACAGCCGTTAGAGCTTCTCGACCTTGCCAACCTTGATGGCCTTGACCAGCCATTGTCCGTTGACCCGTGCGAGGTTCATCGAGGTGAAAGCGTGTGCGCCGATGGTATTGTCGTCCACGTTCATCCACAGGCACTCGAAGTAAAGCGTGCCCGTGTCTCCTCTCAGGTGGCTTTTGATCCGCATCGCCGGTGTGTAGCCGATCCAGTGATGCTCGGGACGGAATGGACCGCTCACGTCCGCCCAGTAAGTGCGGACCTGCTCCTTGCCCCGATACACCTTGTTATCGTGTGCCGTATCAGTGAGCACGGCGTCATCGGCATAGAGGCTCATCATCAAATCGAGATCCTTCTTGGGAAGGACGCTGCCGGCGGTGTGAAATGTTATCTCGATGTTCCGCAGTGCGAGGATGTCTGCCGGAGGCCCGCTATCCTGCGGCTCGGCGAAGGCCGGCCCGCACAGCAGCAGTGCAAGCACGATGAACGGTCGCTTCATGTCGATTTCTCCCGAGGTTGGCCGAGAACGATGATGTAGGTTGAGTAGAGGGCGCTGGAACAGCCGGTGGTCGTTTAATGGGCCGGCATGACCGGCGGGTGATACTGCAGTGTCAGACCCAGAAGCCACAGCAAGACAAGCACGACCGGCAAGTGTATGCAGGAACGTGAAGCCGATCAGGTCGCGCGCCTTCAGACCAATGATACCGAGGAGCGGGAGCATCCAAAACCGGTTGATCAGGTTGAGCAGCGTCACCATTCGTATTCTGCGCACAGCATACTCTGAGACCCGATCGCACGGGGATTCCGCGTCTTCACGGACTCGCGAAGTGTCCAATGGGTCGCCGCGAGCTCAAGCATCTGACCGATTGGAATGACGGGCAGCCAGGGACTGAGCTCAATCTCAAATTCTATCGGCAAGCGATCAACAAGATAGTCGGTCTCTCCGATAGTGCGGCTTCTTTCCTCAGCAAATGCTTCTAACGCACCAGCTGGTCGGGCTGCCGCGAATCGATCGGGGGCGACTCTCGGATGGTGGAGGGTGTTGAGACCAATGGCTGCATGCGGGGCCAACATCGGACGGTGGGGCGAAGGATTACGCCTCCTGTGAGCAGTCATTCCAGAGTCTGTCAGTGGCAGTAATGGACGCTCAGGACTTTGTTATCGAGGGTCACCGAATTTGAGCTATTCTAAATTTACGACGAGGTCAATCGTCTTGAGGGGGCTCTGTGCGGCTATTGATTGTGGTGGCGATTTGCGTCGCGACGGCGGGTGTCGCGTCTTGCGGAAATGCCCAGGTATTACCACCATCGAAACCGGTCCCGGAACTGGGGTACAGAGTTTCCCCAGATTTCTTCCAGCTCCCTCCGAATTGGGTCGAGGGAGAGGCCGCCGGGGTAGCAGTAAACTCTCAAGGCCATATCTTCCTGTTCCAAAGAACGAAGCCGATGTTGTCGGAGTTTGACGAGAACGGCCGCTATTTGCGCAGCCTCGGCGAGGGCCTGTTTGATCATCCGCATGGACTCCGCATTGATTCGGACGACAACATTTGGACCACCGACGATACGAACAGCACAGTTTTGAAACTGAGCCCGGCGGGCAAGGTGCTATTGATCTTGGGGCGACGAAACAATAGTGGCGAAGCCAATTGGCTTTTTAACAAACCAACTGATGTCGCGTTTTCGAAGAACGGCGATATCTACGTCACCGATGGCTACGGAAATTCTCGCGTAGTTAAGTTTGATCGCAACGGCAATTTTATCAAAGCATGGGGCACTTACGGTTCTGGTCCGGGCGAGTTCATGCTTCCGCATTCCGTGGTGATCGACAAAAACGATCGCGTTTATGTTGGCGATCGAGAGAATGCGCGTATCCAAATATTCGACGCAAACGGTAATTTTCTTACTCAATGGATCGGTATCGGCTATCCGTATGGGCTCTGGATCGCGCCCGATCAGCATGTCTGGATGGTCGACGGCGGGTTCGATCGGATCATCGAGCTGGATCAAGCAGGGAAAATCTTGGGTTCGATCGGTTCCCCGGGTCATCAGCCTGGACAACTGGCCTGGGGGCACTTTCTCGCGATGGGTTCAGATGGCAAACTCATCGTGGCGGACGTGCTGAATTGGCGGTTTCAGGTTTTCGTTCCGACGAAAGCGTCGGGGAAGGTTTCCGAGTACGTGCCAACTGAACGAAAGTTCTTTGGATTCAAGCAGAGCGACGGGTATGTGTTCCGCTCGCCAGGGTGGCCAACGAAGTAGAGCTTCCTAGTCGCGATCATCCCTGCCAAGGGTACGCACTTTCATTTAGCAAGGAACTCCGTGACGATCTTGATGGTGGCCTTCGGATTCTCTTCCATGATCCAGTGACCTGAATTAGGAATGATTCCCTCGCTCACATTGCTTGCCACAAATCGCAGCTCAACCGCCTCCCCACCCCCGAAGGACTTTTCCGCGCCGACCGCCAATACCGGCATCGTCAGTTTGCCGCCGTGCGCGAGGAGCGCCTTGTTGTCGGTGGCGTCCTGATAGAACGCGCCAAACTGCTCGAAGGCATCGTGGATGGCATGGGGTCTGGCATACAGTGCTGCATAGTGTTCGCGCGTTACGGTATCGATCGATTTCGGGTCGGCCGATAGCTCATTGTAAAAGCGATCTAAATAAATGCGCTCCCGTCCCCGCACCAGCCGCTCCTCATCGGGGCCGCGGAAATTGAAGTGCCAGAGCAGAGGGCTGAGAACGATGGTGTTCCAATTGCCGATGCCGGGGAGCGGCGCGTCGATGACCACCCAGCGGGTGACGCGCTGCGGATACTGCGCAGCCAGAGCGTAGCCCACCATATCGCCAATGTCGTGGGTGACCAGATCAGCACGGTCTACCTTCAGGGCATCCATCACACCTGCAATGTCTATCGCCTGATTTTTCTTCGTGTAGCCCGCATCCGGGTGCGCCGACAGACCCATGCCGCGAAGGTCAGGGACGATGACGGTGTGATCCTTCACCAACGCCGCAGCGAGCGGCGCCCACATGTCTCCAGTATCCCCAAAGCCGTGCAGCAAGACCACGGCCGGTCCGCGGCCACCGACGCGAACAAACAAGCGGGTGCCATTGGTCTGCACCATCTGCGTATGAAAAGCTGCCGGAAATGCCTCGATGCGCGCGAAGGTTGGCGCGACGAGAACAGCCGCCGCCGCGAGGGCCGCCACATACTTGAACATGAAGCCTCCAATACTCTGAGGTTACCCAGTCAGTCGCACCTCGTACTATAGTTTCCACAGGGGATGCGCGATAGCCGAAAATTGGCCGATCCAAATTTAGGAAGAACCGATCAATGCTCGAGCTCGAATCCATCGCCGCCTTCTCCGCGATCACGGAAGCCGGCTCTATTACGAGCAGATGATGGCTGCCGAGCTCTGGTCTTTGTCTGGTCGGGCGTGAGCAAAGTAAGTTGCCTGGCGACATGACTTCATGCATGACATGTGAAAAATGGCTTCTCCGGAGCGGCCGGTCACATCAGACAGCACTGGGTGGAAAATGCGACCCAGAGAATCGATCCATCGCTCTCATCTTATGCAAGGAGTAGTGGCATGTCGGAACCGAAAAGCGATCCGGGGAGTGCTGATCAAGCCAAGAACTTGGGAGTCTCACGCAGGATCCTTGAACGTATACCGATACCTGGAGATCACCGGGAACTTGTGGTAGCCGAGGTGACCTATCCGCCCGCCGAAGGGGCTCCGATGCACCGGCATCCGGTGGCTGGCATCGTTTATGTCGTTGAAGGCATTGCCGAGTCCGCCTACGGCCAGGACGAGCCACGTCAATATCTAAAAGGTGAGACTTTGCAAGATCGTGCTGATCTCATCCACACACATTTTCGAAATTGCGATGCTCACGCGCCTCTTCGCTTCTTGACGATTTATGTGCTGGAACCCGGCCGTTCCTATATTACGGACCCGTGAAAGAGGAAATCTTCGCAACGTCCAAGCTGCCGTTGAACTATGCGCTAGACTTCTGCCGTACCGCGTAAATGAATACGCCAGAACATCGTGAACGTTGTGCTCCACGACCCGACATCGATTCAAGTCGAATCCGTCGCCGCCCCCCATTGCGGCCGCCACCGCTGCCGGCGGACCGTCACCTGACGAAGCAGCGGGAATTCTCGCCGCCGCGCGCTTTGCGCAACGGCCAGGTGCAAACGACTGTCGGCAACCTGCCATTCATCCAGTGGCTCACTCGGCGACGAGGCGTGGCGCTCCTTGCGCACGCGCGGGAATGGCTGCTCGATTGCGGCGACGGCGTTCGCCTGCAGGGATTCCTCAGCCTGACTGGGCGAAATGACGCGGCGAAAGCGATTACCGATGACCCGGCAGAAAGTCGGATTGCGCTGATCTTGCACGGCTGGGAAGGCAGCGCCGAGTCCTGCTATGTGGTCTCTCTCGGCGCCCAGCTGTTCGCAAATGGATTCGACGTGCTGAGGCTCAATCTGCGCGATCACGGCCAGAGCCACCACCTCAACCGCGAGATCTTCCATTCCTGCCGACTGACGGAGGTGGTGGGCGCTACGCGGGCCGTCGCGGAACGCTTCCCCAAGGCGCAGATCTTCCTGGCAGGCTTTTCACTCGGCGGAAATTTCGTGCTTCGAGTGTCGGCCGACGCTCGCGCTCCCGCAGCCGTTGGTGGCGCAGTCGCAATATCCCCGGTACTCGATCCGGCGGTCACTCTCGAGGCGCTGGAGCGGGGTTGGTCTGTGTACCGCCGATACTTCGTGCGACGCTGGTCCCGTTCGTTGCGTCGCAAGCGGCGCGCATGGCCCGACCTACCGGACTTCGAGTCGCTGCTGCGCACCCAGGATCTACGCTCGATGACCGAGGGACTGGTGCGCCAGTTCACCGATTTCGCGAGCCTCGAATCCTACCTCGATGGCTACGCGATAACCGGACCCCGGCTCTCAACCTTGCGGTTTCCGGCGGCGATACTGCTCGCGGAGGACGATCCGATGGTGCCGGCTGCCGACCTCGCGCGCCTGGCACAGTCGCCGCGTTTGACCGTGCTGCGCACCCGCCACGGCGGTCATTGCGGTTTCATGGAGCGACTCAACGGGCCAAGTTTCGCGGACCAGTTCGTGCTCACACAGTTCGAGCTGTTTACAAGGGACGATCCGCCGTCGGTCGAGTCCCATCCCAGGTAAGTCGAGGAGCAACTCGTCGCACGGCATTGATGTGTTGCAGCGAGAATCGACGGCGGCACGGAATCATTCGCTTTACTCACTGACTTTGTATGACTCAAGTTCTTGCGTGTAACGTTCGTTCCTCACTCCACCGGCGCTGTAATACTCCTCGACCGCCTTCACCCATCGCTTGACTTCGGGTGAATACCAGAACGCTTTATACGTCCGGCCAGTTACCGGCTCAGACCTCGTTCTCTGCGCCTGTGTGACCATCGAAGTGGAGTCTGCCGTCGACTGAGCACCTTGTACGACGGTCTGCATGGGCTCTAGTTCCGCCGTCCAGTGACCTTCGGACTCCACCTTGACTGCATTGAACTGCCCGGCCGGTACCTCAACTGTTTCAAAGCCTACGACAGTGTATTTGTGGTTCCACTGTTCGGACTTGTGCGTCTTCGTTGGATGCTGTTCGGTATATTCAATCTGCCACGATTTGCCCACCGTCAAGGGAAAATACAAGGGCCGGTTGACAATGGTTTCTTTGCCGTTGACGTCCCGCGCACGACTCCAATCGAGCCCCGAGATGGATTCTCGAGGGGGCTGTGTGGAGCCGGCGGGTTTTAACATGTAGTAAATCGAAGATGCCGTCACGCGCGATATAGTCACTTCGTCGCGCGACTGATTCCAGCCAGACACGCCTTTCTCGGTGGTCTCGCGATATGTCCAGGTATCGCCCGCTTTGATTGCTGGGGCATTCACGTTTTGAGCCCAGGCTGCTGCTCCGCCAAGGATGCTCAACAATGCGATAACCGTGCCTTTCATGCGTACTCCGCCGCCGAAAAACCTATCCTACCCCATCAAGCGATCGGGGCCGCGGTCGAAATGTTTCCCTCTTTTTGCGGGATTCCCGACGGTCCGCAAAAGCGCGGACTGACCTCACAATCAGCTTCTCTAGACCAGACATTCACCCTGGTCAGATGGAAGTTGTTGAAAAATGCCAGATCTTCGCCGGGCTTCTCAACCCTTCCTGCTACAGGAGAGGCGCCTGAAGAGCGACCTGGCTGACTAGCAGAAGGGCACTGCCCGCGGCAGAGCGAGTCAACTCGTGAGTCTTTGACCACCCACCGTCTCTGATCGTCAGTGACGCGCGGCAGACCGGGCAGACCAGTTGTGGTTCTGCTCGGTCGTCCGTCGCAATGGCAGGAACCTTCGATCAACTCGAGGCTCCCGTGCCTCAACGATCTCCGGTCTGTTGCTTGATCGCATGGAGGAGTGCGTGCGGATCGGCCGGCTTGGTCAGGTCCTCGACTTCCTCGGCACGGCTTTCGTCCGAATGGCCGCGCAACCGTAAGAGGTCGCGGCGCAACTCATCAACGATCTCCACCACCTTGGTCACTTTCTGCTCGGTGAGCAGATTGATCTGCAGGTCGAGGTGTGAGCGGTGTTCCGCGAGCTGAGCCATTCGATTTTGCCGGATCAACACGGCGACCGTCAGCAGCAGCGCATTGAAGCTCACCAGCCCCTGCAGCCACGAGAAAGGCGGCGGATCGAGGGGCTGCGCGCCCGAGTGGGCGGCGAGCAAGTTGCCGATGATCCAGGCGGCGCTGAACACGACCACGAAGATGAAGTAGAGGGGGTTGCCGAAGAACGCGCTGACGCGCTCGATGGCGAGCTGCACGCCCGAGATCCGGGCCTCCTCGGCGCCGGCGAAATGCTCGAGCACGCCAAGGTTCTCGCGGGCGCCCGGCGAGAGATCGGCCGCGGTGCTCGCCGCTTCGCTTTCCGGACGGGTAGAGGGTTGCGATGTCATGGCTTCTGAGACTCAGCGCCCGGTGCCTCGTTCAACTCACGCGCGCTGATCGGAATTGATGGTAGCACGCACGGAATCTTGATATTTTGCGCCCGCCACGTACGGCAAAGCAGCACCAAAGCAGTACCGATGTCCAACATCTCCGGTGGTCTCATCGAGCGGCGCTCCATCGATTATGTCCCGCTCGCCGAGCGTCATGGCAAGGTGTGGCACCTCTGGCCGGTATGGTTCTCGGGCGATGCGCACCTCGCCACCATTGCGGTGGGGGTCGTCGGAATCGCCCTCGGCGGCAGCCTTTCCTGGACCGTGCTTGCGGTGCTGACCGGCTCGGCCTTCGGCACGTTCTTCATGGCATTTCACTCGACGCAGGGACCGCAGCTCGGCCTGCCCCAGATGATTCAGTCGCGGCCGCAGTTCGGCTACGTCGGGGCCTTGCTCGTGTGGGGCGTGGCGCTGATCGCCTACATCGGTTTCAACGCATTCAACCAGATCCTCGCCGCCCAGACCATGCAGAACCTGTATGGCACGCCGAGCGGACCGACGATGATCGTGTTCGCACTGCTCGCAGTCGGCCTGGCGCTCGCGGGCTACGACCTCATCCATCTGGCGCAACGCTGGATCGCCTACACCGTGATTGCCGGGCTTCTCGTGTTCACGGTGGCGATTCTTTCCCGGGTCGCGTTGCCCTGGACGCCGCCCGATGCGGCGAGCTTTCGCGCGGTGCCGTTTCTGGCCGCTTTCTTTGCCGCGGCCTCTTACCAGGTTTCCTGGTCGATCTACGTCTCGGATTACTCGCGCTACCTGCCGCGCGACGTGGGTGTGGCCGCCTCGTTCTGGTGGACCTACCTCGGGGCCTTCATCGGCGGCACCTGGGCGATGCTCGTCGGTACGATCGCCGGGGCGCTGTATCCCTCGATCGATTTCGTACCGGCACTTCGTCAGGCGGCCGATGCGGCCTGGCCCGGCCTGGGTCGCCCGCTGCTGCTCATCACGCTGTTGGGACTCGTGACGATCACCACGCTCAACTTCTATGGGGCCTCGCTCACGCTCCTATCGGTCGCGGACTCGATCAAGCCAAGCCGTCCCACGCTCGCCAAGCGCGTGGCGAGCCTCGCGGTGTCGACCCTCGCGGCCGGTGCGCTCGCGCTCGCCTCGACCCACAACTTCGTCGAGAAGTTCGGCGAGTTTCTGGCGGTACTCCTTTATCTCTTCACGCCCTGGACGGCCATCAATCTGGTCGATTTCTACTGGGTGCGACGCGGTCACTACTCGGTGCGCGAGATCTTCAATCCCCGGGGCATGTACGGCCGCTGGAACTGGCGAGGACTCGTCGCCTATGGGGTCGGGTTCGTCGCGATGATCCCGTTCTTCAGCATCGAGGGCCTGTACATCGGCCCGATCGCCGCGCATCTCGGCAAGGCCGACATTGCGATGCTGGTGGGATTGCCGGTCTCGACGCTCGTCTACCTCGTCGCGTGCCGCTCATTCGACGCCGAGGCGGATCGGCGCCTTGCAGAGACCGCCGATGCGGGACTCGAGCCCGCTGTCCCGGGCGTGCCGGCCTCGGCGGTGCCGCTGGCCGGTTAGCGAGAATTCCGGGTTGCCTCAATTCTTCAGCCGGTAGCCGGTACGGAAGATCCACCCGATCAGCAGGAGGAGCGCTCCGAGCACGCCGAGCAACAGCGCGACGCTCAAGACGATCCTCACATCCGACTTGCCGAAGAAGCACCAGCGAAAGCCGCTGATCAGATACACCATGGGATTGAACAGGCTGAACGTGCGCCACGCCGGGGGCAGCATGCTGATCGAGTAGAACGCGCCGCCCAGAAAGGTGAGCGGCGTCACGACCAGCATCGGAATGAGCTGCAGCTGTTCCCAGCCCTGCGCCCAGAGTCCCAGAATGAAGCCGAACAGGCTGAAGGTTATCGCGGTCATCAGCAAGAACAGGATCATCCACAGCGGATGCACGATGTGCAGCGGCACGAACAGCGAGGCCGTCGCGAGGATCACGAGACCCAGGACGATCGATTTGGTGGCGGCGGCCCCGACATAGGCGATGACGATCTCGAGATAGGAGATCGGCGCCGAGAGGATCTCGTAAATGGTGCCGATGAACTTTGGAAAGAAGATGCCGAAGGAGGCGTTCGAGAGGCTCTCGGTGAACAGCGCGAGCATGATGAGCCCCGGCACGATGAAGGCGCCGTAGGCAACGCCGTCGACCGAGCTCATCCGCGCACCGATCGCCGAGCCGAAGACCACGAAGTAGAGCGAGGTGGTGATGACGGGCGTCACCAGCGTCTGCACGAGCGTGCGCATCGCCCGCGCGATCTCGTGCTTGTAGATGGCCCATACCCCGTGGCGGTTGAAGGCAAGGTGCAGGCGCGGCGTCGACCGACCGACCGAGGGCAGCCCTGTCGCCGACCTAAGCACGCTCGCGCACCAGTTGCACGAAGATGTCCTCGAGCGAGCTCTGATGAGTCTGCAGATCCTTGATCTCGATCGAGAGCTCGGAGAGCTGCTTGAGCAGCGCCGGGATCCTGAGTCCGCTGGCCGTATCGAGCGCGAGCCCGAGCTCGTACCCCTTGGAGCGCAGCTCCAGGCGCCACGCGGCCAGCTCGGGCGGCAGCCGCTCGAGGGGCTTTTCCAGATGCAGCATCAGCTCCTTCTGGCCGAACTTCCTCATGAGCGCGCTCTTTTCCTCGACGAGGATGAGGTTGCCTTTGTGGATCACCCCCACGCGGTCGGCCATCTCCTCGGCTTCCTCGATGTAATGCGTGGTGAGGATGATGGTCACTCCACGCTCGCGCAATCCGCGCACCAGATTCCACATGTCGCGGCGCAGCTCCACGTCCACGCCGGCGGTCGGCTCGTCGAGGAACAGGATCTCGGGCTCGTGCGACAGCGCCTTGGCGATCATGACCCGGCGCTTCATGCCGCCCGAGAGGGTCATGATGCGGCTGTTGCGCTTGTCGGTGAGCGAGAGATCGTGCAGCAGCCGTTCCACGTACTCCGGGTTCGGCGCCCGGCCGAACAGCCCGCGGCTGAAAGCGACCGTCGCCCACACCGTCTCGTAGGCCTCGGTGGTGAGTTCCTGCGGCACCAGACCGATCAGCGAGCGCGCGGCGCGATAGTCGCGCAGGATATCGTGACCGGCCGCGAGCACCCGCCCGCTGCTCGGCGTGACGATCCCGCAGATGATATTGATGAGTGTGGTCTTGCCCGCGCCGTTCGGCCCCAGGAGCGCAAAAATCTCGCCGCGCTCGATCGTCAGATCGATCGGCTGCAGCGCCGCAACGCCGCTCGCGTACGACTTGGTCAGCTGCTCGATCGCGATGACCGGCGGCACGGCTAGCGGCCCGTCTGCGCGATCCGCTTCACCAGCGCCCGCGTGAAGTCCGCGGTGCTCGCGCTGCCGCCGAGATCGCGAGTGCGCACCTGGTCCACGTTGAGCGTCGCATCGATGGCGGCGCGTAGACGTTGGGCACGCTGCGATTCACTGCGATGATCGAGCATCAGCGCTGCCGCAAGGAGCAGTGCGATTGGGTTTGCAATCCCCTGTCCGGCAATGTCGGGCGCCGAGCCGTGCACCGCCTCGAAGATCGCAGCATCCGTGCCGATGTTCGCTCCGGGCGTCATGCCCAGGCCCCCGACCAGTCCGGCGACGAGATCGGAGAGAATGTCGCCGAACAGATTGGTCGTCACCAGCACGTCGAACTGCCAGGGGTTCTGCACGAGCTTCATGGCGCATGCATCGATGATCACGCTGTCGAGCACGAAGCGCCCCTGGTAGCGCTCCGCGTAGAGCGCAAGACCGGTCTCGAGGAAGATGCCCGTGAGGGCCTTCATGATGTTGGCCTTGTGCACCAGCGTGACTTTCTTGCGTCCATGCGCGAGGGCGTACTCGAACGCATATTCGAGCACCCGCCGGCTGCCTTGACGGGTGTTGACGCCCGTCGCCATGGCAACCGCGTGCGGATCGTCGCCGATCGCAATGTAGTGCTCGTGGCCGATGTACAGACCCTCGAGGTTCTCGCGCACCACGATCAAATCGATATTCTCGAAGCGGCCGCCGGGGATCAGCGTGCGCGCCGGCCGCAGGTTCGCATACAGCTTGAACTCCTCGCGCAGCCGCACGTTCGAGGAGCGATAACCGCCGCCCGAAGGAGTCTCGAGCGGGCCCTTGAGCGCGAGGCGCGTGCGCCGGATGCTCTCGAGCGTCGCCGGCGGCAGAGGATCGCCCGCTCGGCGGATGCCTTCGAGACCGGCGACCTGTCGATCCCAGAGGAAGGGCGCGCCGAGCGCCTGCAGCGCCTCGAGCACGGCGTCAACGATCTCAGGACCGATGCCGTCGCCGGCGATCAGAGTGGCGGGAATGGGAGCACTCATGGAGCGCGCCAGTGTACCCGAAGACAGGGCGGTCGCGCCCGCAGCGCCGGCTATTCCGGATAGACCATGACGCTGTCGGCCACCGAATCGGCGACATGTTCCTTGGTGATGACGCCGGCCACATCGCTGCCGCGGGGCACACCGCGGCTCGAGCGCACCACCACGGCCATGAGGGCGTTCTTGCGCCACATGCGGCGGATGACGTCGAACGCCGACTCCTGCTCGCCGACCACCGTGAAGTTGCGGCTCGCGACATCGCGCAGGAGGATGCCGGTCTGAGCGTTCTCGAGTCCGCGGCGCAGTCCGGTGTTGACGCGGATCACCCCGTAGATATGGCCTCGCTCGGTCACCACGACATGCCGTAGACGTCCCGCATGCTCGGGTTGGCGCACGTACTCATCGAAGCTCGCCTCCCCGGGCAAAACCTGGATGTCGGTGTCCATGACCTCGCGTGCCGTGCGCACGAGGAACATGTTGGCGTGGCGCGCCTTGGGAATCGAGCGGCCACGGCGCACGAGTTTCAGCGTGTAGATCGTCTCGCGCGAGAGCATGCGACGTGCGCCGATGCTCATGGCCACCGCGACGATCATCGGCATGATGATGCTGTAGTCGCGCGTCATCTCGAAGATCATGGTCACGGCCGTCATCACGGCGCCGGTTCCGCCGCCGACCATTGCGCCCATGCCGACGATCGCAAAGGCGGGCACGCTCAGCGGGATGGGCATCCCGAGGGCGTTCAAGAGGGCGGCGAACCCGCCGCCGAGCGTGGCGCCCATGAAGAGCGAGGGCGAGAAGATGCCGCCGGAGGAACCCGAGCCGAGACTCAGGGAGGTCGCCACCAGCTTGCACGCAAACAAGAGCCCGAGCAGCCAGAACGTCGACAGCTGCCCGGCCAGGATCGCCTGGACGGTGGCGTAGCCGACGCCATCGACATAGTACTGCCCGCACGTGCGCAGCAGAGCGTACATGAGCACGCCCAGCAGCAGCATGCCGAGGACGTGGCGCAAATAACGGCCCTTGATGCGATCGAAGGTGTCCTCGAACAGGTGCAGCCCATGGATGAAGCCTGCGGCGGCGATGCCGGTGAGGGCGCCGACGACCGCGAACAGCAGAAGCTCCATGAGCGCTTTGGAGTCGATCGGCAATGCCTGCAGTGTGGGGACGTTGAAGGCCGGCATATCACCGAAGAACCACCGGCCGAGAAATGTGGCCGACCCGGTCGCGATGGCGACCGGCAGAAACGTCTCCGCGCTCACTTCGGGCAGCATCAGCTCGATCGCGAACAGCACCCCGCCGATGGGCGTATTGAACGTCGCGGCGATGCCGGCGCCCGCACCCGCGGCGACCAACGCGATTCGCTGGCCCACGGGCATGCGGATGATCTGCCCGAGCGTCGAGCCGAGGGCCGAGCCGATCTGGATGATCGGACCTTCGCGGCCGACCGACGAGCCGCTGCCGATCGCCAGCGCCGACGCGAGCGATTTCACCAGTGCAACGACGGGGCGGATGACGCCGCCCTTGTAGTAGATCGCGTCCATCACCTCCGGCACGCCGTGACCCTTCGCCTCGGGAGCGAAGTGCGTGACCAGAAACGTCACACCCAAGCCGCCCAGCACCGGCACCAGGATCACGAACGGACCCCAGGGCGCGGGCGCCGTGAACACGTTGGCATCGTAGTGGACGAGGAGGTGACCGGTGAAGAACAGGTTGTGCACCAAGCCGATCAGATCGCGAAACAGCACGGCGCCGAAGCCGGTCACGATGCCGAGCCCGAGGGCCAGCAGCGAGAGCTGCGGCAAGCGGATCGGGCGACCGGCGTCTGCGTCGGTGAATTTGAGCGGAGTGTTCACGCGCGAATGCGCCGCATGTTGCTTGTGCGCCCACTGAACGGGAAGAAGATCATTCTATACGAGAGCCCGCGGCGGGAGTATTCAGCGATCGGGGCTTTGACGTACACTTGGATCGGAGCGCGGCTCAAGTGCGCGCCGTAAAAAGCACGGAGGGAGAAGCATGCGCGCGCCAGCCAAGGGCTCTGCGGCCGTCACGCCGTTGTTGAGCGATCGTCCAAGGGCCGCCCGACCCGCTCGGATTCCGAATCTCGACAGAGGCATTCGTTCATGATGAAGACATTGTTGCGCGCCTCGGGGGCGCTGGCGGGCGTGCTCGTCCTGATCGTCACGGCGCACGCCGCGCACTTTGCGCAGCCTCTGCCCAACGACCCCACGCTCAGGGTGCAGACGCTGCCCGAGCACTACCCGAGCGGCTGGGCTTTCCTCAATTACGCAGGCGATCGCATCGAGCTGCGCAACGTCGGCAGCGATGAGCGCGATGTGAAGGCGCAGCTGCAGGCGCACGACTCGGCCACTCTCCTGGTCTCGAGCAAGCGGCCCGAGATCTACGTCGCCGATACCGTCTGGGCGCGCGGCGTGCGCGGCCCGCGCACCGATTTCATCACGGTCTACGACCGCACGACCCTCAAGGTCGACGCCGAAATCGAATTGCCGGGCGGCAAGCGCGCGCTGATCACCGCGATGGAGGGCCTGTTTGCATTCACCGACGACGAGCGCATGGCCCTCGTCTTCAATTTCACTCCCGCCTCCTCGGTGTCGGTGGTGGACCTCGTCAACCGACGGTTGCTCGGCACGATCGACATTCCAGGGTGCATGCTCGTCTATCCGACGGGCGCCCGCGGCTTCTCCTCGCTGTGCTCGAGCGGCACGCTCCTCACGGTGCGCCTCGATGAGCACGGCGCGGTGGCGGCCCGCAGTGAATCGAAGTCCTTCAATCCGCTCGACACCGATCCGCTGTTCACGCAGAGCGCCCTGGTCGGCGGAGTGCGTTACTTCCCGAGCCTGCACGGTCGCATCCAGCCGCTCGACCTGCGCAGCGAGGAGATCAAGGTGCTCCCCGACTGGCCGCTGGTGAGCGATGCGGACAAGGCGGGCGCCTGGCGACCCGCCGGCTGGCAGCTGCTCACCAGCGATGGGGACAAGCTCCTCTATGTCCTCATGCAGCCCGGGGCTCACGAGGGGACGCACAAGGACCCGAGCAAGGAAGTCTGGGTGTTCGACGCCACGACCCATGCCCGGGTGAAGCGGCTGCACCTGGTCCGTCCCGGATCCTCGATCGCACTGACGCAGGGCTCGCCCGCATTGCTTCTCGTGCAGGCCGACGATCGGCTCGATGTGTATGACCCGCAACGGGGCAGCCTGATCCGCAGCATGGACCTGCCGGGCTTGCGCAGCCGATTGCAGATCGAGACCGTGCGCTGATCATGGAACTCGCCCCCGCCACCCTCCCACTGCTGATCGCGGAGCTGACGCGGCAGCTCGCCGGCTTTCTCGCCTGGCTCCTCGCGGCCTCGGCCCTGCACAAGGCGCTCGATCCCGCGGCGAGCGTCGCCGCAGCGGCCGCGCTCACCCGCCGTCCCGCTGCGGCCGGCACCGCCGCCGTCCGCCCAGGTCCCGGGGCGCGAGCACTCACCGTGCTTGCCATCGTGCTCGAGGGCGGGGCGTGCGCGCTGCTGTTCGCGAGCGGGCCGCTCCTTCGGGCCGGCGCGCTGCTCGCCGCGGCGCTGTTTGCCGCCTACGGGGCGGCGCTGGCCGTGGCCCTTCGCGAAGGCCGCACCGCCATCGACTGCGGCTGTCATTTCGGCTCGCACCGCCCCGAGATCGGCGGCTTCGACCTCAAGCGCAACGCCGTGCTGATCGCGCTCGCCGCGGCCGTGCTCGCCGGCGCGCGCTGGGCGGCACCCTTGACGCTGCGGCATCTGCTCGTGGGAGCGGGCGGCCTTGCGCTCTATGTCGCCCTCGATGCCGTCCGGGGCCTCGCCCCCGAGCGCAGGGCGGCATGAGCATCGTGCTCGCCTCCGAAGCGATGCTGTGGATCGCCGTGATCGTGCTGTCGCTCGTGTGCATCGCGCTCGCGCGCCAGGTGGGCGTGTTGCACCAGCGCATTGCGCCCGCGGGCGCGCTCTCCTTGCCGGCACCCGTCAAGGTCGGGCAGCCCGCCCCGCAGATGAACTTGACCGCGCTCGACGGAGCATCGGTGCAGATCGCCGGCGTGCGCGCCGGCCGCAGCCAGCTCGTGCTGTTCATCGCACCCGACTGCGCGATCTGCGAGGCGCTCTTGCCGGCGGTGCGCACGGCGCAGAGCGCCGAGCGCGACTGGCTCGACATCGTGCTTGCGAGCGATGGCGAGCCCGAGCGCGCCGCGGCGTTCGTGCAGGCGAAGGGTCTGGCGCGCTTTCCATACGTGCTCTCCGAACCCTTGGGGCGCACCTACGGCGTAGCAAAGCTCCCCTATGCGGTGCTCATCGACGAGTCCGGCAAGCTCGCGGCGAGCGGCCTCGTCAACACCCGCGAGCATCTCGAGAGCCTGTTCGTCGCGAAGGAACGCGGTGTCGCCAGCATTCAGCAGTACCTCGGCCAGCGCGGCCGACGCAGTGCCTCTTCAGGAGAATAGTGTGGCCGAAATCGATCGTTTGACGGAAAAGCTGGTGCGGGGCCTGGCCAGTCGCACCTCACGGCGCAGCCTCTTCGGGCTCCTCGGCGGCTTCGTCGCCGGCGCCGCCACGCTGCCGCTGTTGCCCGTGGCGAAGGGCGCCGAGCACACGAACCCGGCCGATCCCACCTCCGGCAAGACCCCGCCGCTCCCCTCCGGCAATCCGCAGGATCCGGGCGATCAGCGAAGCTGCGACTACTGGCGCTACTGCGCGGTCGACGGGTCGCTGTGCACCTGCTACGGCGGCACCGTCAATTCGTGCCCACCCGGCGCCGAGATGTCGCCGATCACCTGGATCGGCACCTGCCGCAATCCGGCCGATGAGCGCAATTACATCATTTCATACAACGACTGCTGCGGCGGCGTCCCGTGGGGCCGCTGCAATTGCCAGAACAACAACGGCGACCGGCCGGTGGTGCGACCCCAGTCGAGCAATGAGGTGACCTGGTGCTTCGGCACGCAGAGCCAGTCCTACACCTGCACCGTTGCGATCATCCTGGGCGTGGCGATTGACCAGGGAAAGAAATAGGTCCGTCCTGCCTCTGCTCGGGCTCTTGCTCGCAGCCGCCGCCGTGGGGGCCCCCAGCGCGCCCGCCGGGGTCGCCGATCCGCAGCGCGCCTGGCAGAACTGGACGCTCAACTGCCAGGGATGTCACCGCATCGACGGCTCGGGTGATGCGCAGACGGCACCAAGCCTGGCGGGGATCGTCGCGCAGTTTCTGCTCGTGCCGGGCGGGCGCGAGTACCTCGCCCGCGTGCCGGGCGTCGCCACCTCGCCGTTCTCCGACGCCGACCTCGCCGAGCTGCTGAACTGGATGCTGTGGCGCTTCGATGCCGCGGACCTGCCCGCCGATTTCAAACCCTACACCGCCGAGGAGATGCATGCGCTGCGCGCGGCGCCGCTGCGCCTCGAGGCGAATGCGCAGCGCACCGCGTTGCTCGAGACGCTCAAGCGCCAGAGATCGCCATGAGCGATGCGCGCGCGGGCGATGCGCTCAAGTCGACCTGCCCGCGGGACTGCTATGACTCATGCGGCGTGCTCGTGCAGAGGCGGGGCGCCGAGATCAGTGTACGCGGCGACCCCGATCATCCGGTGAGCCGCGGTCGACTCTGCGGCAAGTGCTCGACGGCCTACAATCGGGAGTGGCTCGATCCCCAGTGCCGGCTCACGCGCCCGCTGCGCCGCGTGGGCGCCAAGGGCTCGGGCCGCTTCGAGCCGGTGAGCTGGGAGGAGGCGATCGCGGAGATCGCGCAGCGCCTGCGCGCCCTCATCGCGGAGCACGGGCCCGCCCGCATCCTCAATGCGCACTACACCGGTACCATCTCGCTGCTGGCGGGCATTGCACCCATGCGTTTTTTCAACCGCCTGGGATCGACCGAGGTGCTGCCCGACACGATCTGCAACATGGCCGGTCATGTGGGATTGCGCTACCTGTTGGGCACCTCGCTCGATGGTTTCGACCCGCGCATGGCGCAGGAGGCCGCGTGCATCGTGGTCTGGGGCGCAAACCCACACGCATCCGCGCCGCATGCGCACGAGCACTGGCTCAAGGAGTGCCCGGGGCAGGTGATCGTGGTCGACCCGGTGCGCACGCCGACCGCCGCGGAGGCTGACCTGCACGTGCAGCCCTTTCCCGGGAGCGATGCCGCGCTCGCCTTCGCGGTGTTGAAGGTGATGCAACGCGACCGCTTGATCGACGAGGTCTTCGTCGAGGCGCATGTGAGCGGCTTCGAGGAGCTCGCCCCGCAGATCGCCGCCTGCGATCTCGGGGAGCTGAGCCGGCGCACCCAGGTGCCGGTCGCCGTGATCGAGCGGTTCGCGCACACCTACGCCCGCGGGCCCTCGCTCCTGTGGCTCGGACAGGGCCTGCAGCGCCAGCGCACCGGCGGCAACGTGATGCGCGCGTGCGGCCTGCTGCCGGTCTTGAGCGGGAACCTCGGCAAGCGGGGCGCGGGCGTGCTCTATCTCAACGGCAACTTGAAGCAGCGCGGCATCGACGAGGAGTACCTCGCCGGCACTCATCTCGCGCGCGCTGCCGCACCGGCCATCTCGCACATGGACCTGGCTGCGGTGCTCGCCGACCCGTCCCGCGCGCGGGCGCTGTTCGTCTGGAACATGAACCCGCTCGCCTCCGCTCCGCGGCAGCGCGAGCTGCGCCACGCGCTCGAGCGCGAGGACTTGCTCACGGTCGCGCTCGAGCTCTTCCCGACCGACACGACGGCGCTTGCCGATTATGTGCTGCCGGCGGCCAGCTTCCTCGAGTTCGACGACCTCGTCGCCGCCTACTTCAATCTCACGCTCTCGGCGCAGGTGCGCGCGATGCCGCCCCTCGGGGAGGCGCTTCCCAACCTCGAGATCTTCCGCCGCCTGGCTCGCGCCCTGGGCTTCACCGATCCCGAATTTCTCGAAAGCGATGCCGGCATTCTCGCGACGCTCCTCGAGCGCAGCGGCCTGCGGGAGACCTTCGAGACCCTGGCGCGCAAGGGCACGATCTTCGTACCCGCCGCGCCGCTGGTGCAGTTCTCGACCGCACATTTCCCGACCCCGAGCGGGCGCATCGAGGTGGCGAGCCCGAGCGCGGAGGCGGCCGGTCTGCCGCGCCTTCCCCAGTGCTGGTCCGATCCGCCGCCGAGCGGCGGGCATCTGCGCCTGCTCTCACCCGCGGATGCCTGGCTCCTCAACACGAGCTTCGGCAACGTCGAGCGCGTGCGCACCCGCCTCGGTGCGCCGAGCATCGGCCTCAATCCTCAAGATGCGGCAGAGCGCGGTCTCGCCGACGGCGACGCCGCCCTCGTACACAACGAGTGCGGCCGGCTCACGCTCAAGGTGCAGATCACGGACGTCGTGCCGCGCGGCGTCGCACTCAGTCACAAGGGGCGCTGGCTCGCGAGCGATCCCAACCGGGCGAACGTGAACGTGCTCAACGGCGGCGAGAAGTCCGACATGGGTGAGAGCACCGCCGTGCACGGGGTCGAGGTGCGGGTGCAGGCTGTCCAGGAGCTGCGCGTGCCGGGCGCTGGAGACGGATGAGCGGCTCCGCCCGCGAGGCCCACGAGCCCTTGGCCCCGGTCGCGCCCCCCGGCAGCGGTCCCCGCATCCTCAAACGCTCGCTCGGGTACTGGGATCTGGTGCTCTACGGACTGGCCTACATCGCCCCGTTTGCACCCTTGAGCACGCTCGGCTTCGTGTGGCAGGAGTCGGGTGGTCTCATCGTGCTCGCGTACCTGCTCGGCGGGGTCTGCATGTACTTCACCGCCAAGAGCTACGCGATCATGACCGAGACGATGCCGACGGCGGGCTCGGTGTACGGTTTCGCGCGCGCCGTGCTCGGCACCTTTCCCGGCTTCATGGCGGGCTGGATGATCCTGCTCGACTATCTGCTCATTCCCGCCTTCGTCTATGTTCTCATCGCGGTCGCGCTCGAGACCTTGCTCCCGGGCATCGACCGGGCCGTGTGGATCGTGCTCCTGGTCGCGCTCACGACCGGTGTGAACTGGCTCGGCATCACGGTGACCGCGCGCGCCAACCTCGTGGCGGTGACGCTGCAGGTGCTCGTCCTGGCGGGCTTCATGGGGCTCGCCGTGCTCGCGCTCTATCACGGCAAGGGCTTGGGTCGGCTCACCCTCGAGCCGGTGTTCGATGCCGCAAAATTCAATGCCGGGCACCTCTTCAGCGCCACCTCGATCTGCATCATGTCCTTTCTCGGCTTCGATGCGGTCTCGACGCTCGCCGAGGAGGTGCGGGGGAACGATCGGCGCATGGTCGGACGGGCGATCATCGCCGTGCTCGTTCTCTCGGCGCTTTTCTTCGTGCTGCTCACCTGGATTCTCGGCAACCTGCTGCCCGGAATCACGATCAAGGATCCGGCCGCCGCGGTCTACGAGCTCGCCGCCTGGGCGACCGGTGCCTGGAGCGCGGCGGTGCTCGCCTGGACCTATGCGATCGTCGTCGGCCTCTCGAACGCGCTGCCGATGCAGGTCGGCGTCGCGCGGGTGGTGTTTGCGATGGGCCGCGATGGCCAGCTGCCCGCGGCGTTCGCGCGCATCCATCCGCGCCATCACACCCCCTGGGTCGGCATGCTGGTCACCGCAGCGATCTCGCTCGCGGTCGCCCTCGCCATGAAGCAGCGCCTCGACGATCTCGCCTCGATCGTCAACTTCGGGGCACTCAGCGGTTTTCTGTGCCTGCATGTCTCGGTGCTCGCGCGCTTCGCGGTTCGCGAGCGCTCGCATCGCTGGTTCCTGCACTGGATCGTGCCGATCCTCGGCATCATCGTCGTGCTCGCGGTGTTCCTCGGCATGAGCGCGCTCGCCGTGCGGGTTGGGCTCGCCTGGCTCGCCGTCGGCTTGGGGTACGGAGCCGTGCTCCGGAGCCTGCGCCGTGTGGAGCTCGGCACCTCGCTCTGATCGCGACGCGCGCGTCGCGGCTCAGCCGCGGTAGGACATGTCCTTCGGTTCGATGCGTGCTCGATCAGCTTCCGCTCACGATCCTTGCGCCGCAAGCTCGCGCTCGAGCGTCGAGTCTTGTCGCAACCGATAGAGGAGCATTGGTCATGCAGGCATCGCTCGCTTTTCTGGACAGCGCCGGTACGCGCAAGGAGGCCTCCCTGAGCATCGACGCGGCGTTCTTTCAGATTCTCAACCTGCTGCGCACGGGCTATGCAACGCGCCCGGTGCGGGCCGCCGCCGCTCGTCGCGGAGCGCGCGCCCCGATCGCGCGGCGGCGCTCCGCGAAGCACACCTCGCTGGTGGATTGTGCACCGCAATAAAGCTGCCTGAGGCGGGGTCGCGCGCGGCGCGATCGCACGCCGCGGCGCCCTGGAGCAGCCCCTGGACTCCCGGGCTTGACAGAAATTCGAGTTTTTGAGGCGATTGCTGTAGCATCCCCGCCGGTCGTGATTTCTACTTTCCAGTTTCTGGTCGCGCGCCCCCGTGGCGCATCTCTGACCACAACCCACGAAGCAGTCTTTTCGATCCAGGTGGCTGGGCTTCACTCAGCAGAGTGAAACCGGCCGATTTGTATTTTGTTAGCAGGTATCTCTCACATGACGAAAATGTATGTTGGTAATCTCCCGTTCTCCATGGATGAGGCGGCGGTCCGCGCACTGTTCGAGAAGCACGGTCCCGTGCAATCGGTGGCGCTGATCAACGACCGTGAAACCGGTCGACCGCGCGGGTTCGGCTTCGTCGAGATGGCAAGTGCGGATGCGCAGCGTGCCATGGCGGCGTTGAACGGACAGGACATCCAGGGCCGGGCACTCAAGGTCAACGAGGCGCAAGAGCGCACCGGTGGCGGTGGCGGCGGCGGTGGCGGCGGTTCGCGCGGCCCGAAGCGCTGGTAAGCACTGACCTTGTCGCTTGAGAGCGGGGCCTTCGCGCCCCGCTCTCAAGTCAGTCGAGCGGTTTTTTGATGCTGCGGGTGGTCCGCAAGGGTTTACCCCCGCCGGGGGTTTGCCTATAATTCCGGCCGCGGCTTCGGGATGGGTGCTCGCCCGGTGAGTGCCTTTCGCGAGCGGCTCGTGCAGAGCGTGCTCGGCTGAACGATTGGTAAGGATTGAGCCCCTCTCCAGGGGCTTTTTCGTTGAAAGGGGGCCGATGGTCCCCTTTTTTGTTTCGCCGGGCCCGAGCGCCGCGGGCGCGGCGGACCCTGAGTGTTGGGGAACGGCGATGCGTGAGGCGTTGATTCGCTTGCTCGAGCCGTCGATCGAGGCTCTGAAGTTCGAGCTCGTCGACCTCGAGTACGTGCGCGTGGGGCGCGGCGGCACTCTGCGGATCTTCATCGACCGCGAGGGCTCGGGGGCGGCGGCGGCGGGCGTGACGATCGAGGACTGTGCCCAGGTGAGCCAGGCGCTCAGTCGGGTGCTCGACGCCGAGGAGCCGATCCGCGGCGATTACACGCTCGAGGTGTCCTCGCCGGGGTTCGACCGTATTTTGCGCACCCGCGCGCATTTCGAGCGGTTCTTGGGCGCGCGGGTGTTCGTGGAGATGAAGCTGCCGATCGAGGGACGGCGGCGCTTCGTCGGGACATTGAAATCGATCGGTGCCGACGCGATTGTCGTGGAAGTCGACGGGCGCGAACACGAGTTGCCGCTCGAGGCGATGCAGAAAGCACGGTTACGAGCTTAAGTAACCAAGCTTAAGTAACCAGGAGTCTTCGGATATGAACAAGGAAATTCTGATGGCGGTCGATGCCGTCTCGAACGAGAAGGGCGTCGACAAGGAGACCATTTTCGACGCGCTCGAAGCGGCGCTCGCCTCGGCCACGCGCAAGAAGCACGGCGAGGAGCTCGACGTGCGCGTCTCCATCAATCGCAAGACCGGCGCCTACGACACGTTCCGACGCTGGAAGGTCTTCGCGGACGACTCCAACGAGCTCGAGGTCCCGGAGCGCGAGTTGCGGCTCGACGATGCGCGCGACATCGACAAGGATGTGGAGGTCGGCGGCTACGTCGAGGAGCCGATGGAATCGGTCCCCTTCGGCCGCATTCTTGCGCAGACCGCGAAGCAGGTGATCGTGCAGAAGGTGCGCGAGGCCGAGCGCGCGCAGGTCGTCGATGCGTACAAGGACCGCGCCGGAACGCTCGTGAGCGGTATCGTGAAGCGCGTCGATCGCAACGGCGTGTACGTGGACCTCGGCAGCAACGCCGAGGGGTTCATCGCGCGCGAGGAGATGATTCCGCGCGAGCCCGTGCGCTCACAGGACCGCATCAAGGCGTATCTCAAGGAGGTGCGCACCGAGCCCCGCGGGCCGCAGCTGTTCCTCTCGCGCACGGCGCCCGAGTTCCTCATCGAGCTGTTCAAGCTCGAGGTGCCGGAGGTGGGGCAGGGGCTCATCACGATTCTCGCCGCCGCACGGGATCCGGGCGTGCGCGCCAAGATCGCGGTGCGCAGCAACGATCCGCGCGTCGACCCCGTGGGGGCCTGCGTTGGCATGCGCGGCTCGCGCGTACAGGCGGTATCGAACGAGATCGCCGGTGAGCGCGTGGACATCATTCCCTACGATGAGAACGCCGCCCAGTTCGTCATCAATGCGATGGCGCCGGCCGAGGTGACCTCGATCGTCGTCGATGAGGATTCGCACTCGATGGACATCGCGGTCTCCGAGGACAAGCTTTCGCAGGCGATCGGCCGTGGCGGACAGAACATCCGCCTGGCGAGCGAGCTCACAGGCTGGGAGCTCAACGTGATGAGCGAATCGCAGGCCGAGGCGAAGAGCGAGACCGAGTCGCTCGCCTTGCGCGAGACCTTCATGAAGCAGCTCGACGTCGATGCCGACGTCGCCAACATCCTGGTGCAGGAAGGCTTCTCGACCATCGAGGAGATCGCCTATGTGCCGGCGAGCGAGCTCAATGCGATCGAGGAGTTCGACGAGGAGATCGTGAAGGAGCTGCGCACGCGGGCGCGCGACGTGCTTCTCACCCAGGCCATCGCCAGCGAGGAGTCGATGGAAGGCGGCGAGCCCACCGCCGATCTCATCGAGCTCGTCGGCGAGACGCTCGCGCGCACGCTCGCCTCCAAGGGGGTGAAAACGCGCGATGACCTGGCGGACCTCGCGGTCGATGAGCTCGTCGAGCTGGGCGGCGTCGACGACAAGAAGGCGGCCGAGCTCATCATGGAGGCGCGCAAGCACTGGTTCGCTGCGGAAGAGGCCAAGGCCTCGGAAGAAGAGAAGGCCTAGGAGATTTCGAGTATGGCAGATGTAACCGTCGCGCAATTCGCCGAGGTGCTCAAGGTGCCGGTGGACCGGTTGCTGCAGCAGCTCGACCAGGCCGGCATCAAGGTGGAGGGTGCCGAGGGCAAGATCAGCGAGGATGCCAAGCACGAGCTGCTCACGCACCTGCGGCGCAGCCACGGCCGCGATGCGCAGCAGGCGGACGCGAGTCCCCGCAAGATCACGCTGCGCCGCAAGTCGCAGTCCGAGCTCAAGCTCGCGAGCCCGCAGGGTCGCGCCCGCACGGTGAACGTCGAGGTGCGCAGCAAGCGCACCTACATCAAGCGCGAAGTTCTCGAGGATCAGGCCCGCCATCAGCAGGAGGAGCTTGACCGGCAACGCGAATCGGAGGAGCAGGCCAAGGCCGCGCTCGAGCGGGCCGAGCACGAGCGGCTCGAGCGCGAGCGGCTCGATCGCGAGCGCCTGGAGGAGGAGAACCGGCGGCGGAGCGATGAGGAGAACCGCAAGCGCACGGCCGAGGAGGAGGCCCGCCGGCAGGCCGAGGTGCAGGCCCGCGAGCAGGCCGAGCGCGAACGCAAAGCCGCGGCAGGGGCTGCCAAGCCGGCGAAGAGCGCGCGCGAGGTCGCGGACGACCGCGGGGCGACGCGCTACGGACGCCAGGAGCTGCACATCGTCGGCGACGTCAGCTCGCGCCACAAGAAGAAGAAATCACGCGACGGGCGCCGCCGCAGCGTCGGCGGGGACTCCGAATCGAAGCACGGCTTCGAGATGCCGACCAAGAGCGTGGTGCGCGAGGTCGCGATCGGCGAGGCGATGACGGTCGGTGATCTCGCGCAGAAGATGGCGGTCAAGGCGACCGAGGTCATCAAGACCCTGATGAACATGGGTGTGATGGCGACGATCAACCAGACCATCGAGCAGGACACCGCCGTCCTGGTGGTCGAGGAGATGGGCCACACGGCGGTCGTGCGCAAGGAAAACGTGATCGAGGACGATCTGCAGGGCATCGTCGATCCCTCGCTCGAGGTGCTGCCGCGGCCGCCCGTGGTCACCGTCATGGGTCACGTCGACCACGGCAAGACCTCGCTCCTCGACTACATCCGTCGCACCAAGGTTGCGGCGGGCGAAGCGGGCGGCATCACGCAGCACATCGGCGCCTATCACGTCGAGACGCCGAAGGGCATGGTCACGTTCCTCGATACGCCGGGCCATGCGGCCTTCACCGCGATGCGTGCCCGCGGCGCCAAGGTGACCGACATCGTGATCCTCGTGGTCGGCGCCGACGACGGCGTCATGCCGCAGACGGTCGAGGCGATCCAGCACGCCCAGGCGGCCAAGGTGCCGATCGTGGTCGCGCTCAACAAGATCGACAAGCCCGAAGCGGATCCCGAGAAGGTGAAGCAGGAGCTCACCAAGCACGGTGTGATTCCCGAGGAATGGGGCGGCGAGAACATCTTCGTGCCGGTGTCCGCGCGGACCGGGCAGGGCGTGGAACAGCTTCTCGATGCCATCCTGCTGCAGGCCGAGGTGCTCGAGCTCAAGGCGCCGACGACGGGTCTGGCCGCAGGCTATGTGATCGAATCGAGTCTCGAGAAGGGACGCGGCCCGGTGGCCACGGTCCTGGTGCTTCGCGGCACCTTGAAGCTCGGCGATCCTTTGCTCGTCGGCCAGGAATTCGGCCGCGTTCGCGCGCTCTTCGATGAGGCCGGCAAGCCGGTCGAGGCGGCGGGTCCGTCCATGCCGGTGGTCGTGCTCGGCATGTCGGGCGCGCCCAATGCAGGCGATGAGCTCCTGGTGGTGGAGAGCGAGCGGCGGGCGCGCGAGGTGGCGATGCATCGCCAGGCGCGTCTGCGCGACGTCAAGCTGGCTGCCAAGAGCGCCAATCTCGCCGATGTCTTCTCGACGATGGGCGAGACCAAGCCCAATACCGTGCAGCTGCTCCTCAAGGCCGACGTGCAGGGAAGCGTCGAGGCGTTGCGCGATGCGCTGAACGGGCTGTCGACCGCCGAGGTCGCCGTGAACGTGGTGAGCTCCGGCGTGGGCGGCTTGACCGAGTCCGATGTCTCGCTCGCCGCGGCCTCCAAGGCGCGCATCATCGCCTTCAACGTGCGCGGCGACGCCGCAGCCCGAACCGCGATCAAGGACCACGCGGTCGATGTGCGCTACTACAGCATCATCTACGAGGCAATCGATGACATCCGTGCGCTGCTCACCGGCCTGCTCGCACCGGAGGTCAAGGAACAGATCGTGGGGCTCGCCGAGGTGCGCAACGTCTTCCGCTCGAGCAAGTTCGGCACCGTGGCCGGGTGCATGGTGATCGACGGCTATGTGCGCCGTAACTTCCCGATTCGCGTGCTGCGCGACAACGTGGTCATCTTCGAGGGAGCGCTCGAGTCGCTCAAGCGCTTCAAGGACGACGTCAACGAGGTGCGTGCGGGCACCGAGTGCGGCATCGGCGTGAAGAACTACAACGACGTGCGCGAGGGCGATCAGATCGAGTGTTATTCGCGGGTGGAAGTGGCGCGTACGCTCGCCTAGAGCGCACGCCCCGTGCCTCATCCGACGGGAGAGCAATCGATGGCCAAGCACAACCCGCGGGCGCGTCGCCTGGGTGAGCAGATCCAGCGCGACCTGGTGGATCTGCTGCGTCGCGAAGTCAAGGACGAGCGCATCGGCAACGTCACGCTGACCCATGTCGAGATGAGCCCGGACCTGCGCCATGCGAAAGTGTATTACCTCCTCTTTGGACGCGAGGGCGTGGATCCCGAGGTGCAGCGCGGCCTGGCAAGCGCCGCCGGCTTTTTGCGCAATGCGCTCTCGAAGTCCTTGAGGATCCGCTCGGCACCGACCCTGAGCTTCGAGCTCGACACCTCGCTCGAGCGCGGCATGCGCCTCACGCAACTCATCGATTCGACGGTGCGCCGCGACTCGAAGGCGCCCTGAGGCGATCGATGCGGGACGTGCACGGGATCCTGTTGCTCGACAAGCCGTTGGGCCTTTCTTCCGCTGCGGCCGTGGCGCGCATCAAGTACCTCTTCGGAGCCCGCAAGGCAGGTCATACCGGTGCGCTCGATCCGCTCGCCTCGGGCATGCTGCCGATCTGCCTCGGCGAGGCGACCAAGTTCGGCGCGCTGCTGCTCGAGGCCGACAAGTCCTATCGGGTGAGCGTGCGCCTCGGGGAGCGCACCGCGAGCGCGGATCTTGAATCGCCGGTGATCGAGCGGCGCGCCTTGCCCGACTGGAGCGTCGCGGACCTCGAGCGCGCGCTGGCGGAGTTCCCGCGCGACTATCTGCAGGTTCCGCCGATGCACTCGGCCATCAAGCAGGGCGGGCGACCGCTGTACGAATACGCCCGCGCCGGCGAGATCCGCGAACGCGCCGCGCGGCGTGCGAGGCTGCATGCGCTCGAGCTGCTGGCCTGGGAGCCGCCCGAGGTGTCTTTCGATGTGCGTTGCACGAAAGGGGTCTATATCCGGGTGCTCGCGGAGGACCTCGCCGAGCGGCTCGGCAGCCTCGGTCACGTCGTGCGGCTGCGCCGCCTTGCGGTCGCACCGTTCCTCGAGGAGGCCGCCTGCTCGCTCGATGCGCTCGAGCGGCTCGCTCCGGATGAGCGCCGGGGGCTCTTGAAGCCCATCGATGCGGCGCTGGCCGGCTGGCGCCGATTCGATCTGCCGGCCGCCGACGTCCTCGCCTTTCGCCGCGGTCAGGCGGTCGCGGTCGAGCCCGGCGATCATGGCGCAGATCCGGTTCGGGTCTACACGGCCGGCGCCGGCTTCCTGGGTCTCGCGGCCTTGCAGCCCGAGGGGCGCCTCAGACCTCTGCGCCTGATTGCCTCCAATTGATTTTCGAGCTTGAGACAAGGTGCTGCGACGCGTACAATGCGCGCCTCTTTAAAGGTCCTAAGTTATTGATTGAGGGTTCGATTTCCATGCCACTTACGCGTGAAGAGAAAAGCGGCGTCGTCAGCAAATATCAGCGCAGCACGCGCGACACCGGCTCCCCCGAGGTCCAGGTTGCCTTGCTGTCCGAGCGCATCAACGGCTTGAGTCAGCATTTCACCACCCACAAGGCCGACCATGCCTCGCGCCGCGGGTTGCTCAAGATGGTGAACCAGCGACGCAAGCTCCTCGATTATCTGAAGAGCACGACGCCCGACAAATATGCGCAGCTCGTCGAGCGCCTCGGCTTGCGCCGCTGAAGTGATCGACTTCGGTCCCCCCGCGCACGCGGAGCGGCCATCCACTCTTTACGACATCGAGGCCTGAAGTGAGCCATTTCAAAAAAAGTTTTCAGTATGGTGAGCACACCGTAACGCTCTCGACGGGCGAGCTTGCACGGCAAGCCGACGGCGCGGTGCTCGTCACCATGAGCGAGACCGTGGTGCTGGTGACCGCCGTCGGCATGAAGAAGGCGACACCGGGGCGCGACTTCTTTCCGCTCACCGTCAACTACCAGGAGAAGACCTACGCCGCCGGCCGCATTCCGGGCGGCTTCTTCAAGCGCGAAGGGCGTCCGACGGAAAAGGAGACCCTGACCTCCCGTCTCATCGATCGACCGATCCGCCCTCTCTTCCCGGAAGGCTTCATCAACGAGGTGCAAGTCGTCGCCTCCGTGCTTTCGGTCAACTCCGAGGTCGATCCGGACATCGCGGCACTCCTGGGCGCCTCGGCCGCCCTCACGATTTCAGGCCTGCCATTTCTTGGTCCCATCGGCGCGGCGCGCGTGGGTTACCTCGACGGCAAGTACATTCTCAATCCCACCGCCTCGCAGCTCGCCGACTCGGGTCTGGACCTGGTCGTCGCCGGCACCGAGGAGGGCGTGCTGATGGTCGAGTCCGAGGCGAGCGGCCTCGATGAGGAGACGATGCTCGGGGCGGTGATGTTCGGTCACGAGCAGATGCAAAGCGCCATCAAGGCCATCAAGGAGCTCGCCGCTCAGGCCGGCAAGCCGCGCTGGACGTGGACGGCACCGACGCCGAACGAGGAGCTCAAGCGCGCCGTGCGCGAGCGCGCCGAGCAGACCCTGCTCGCCGCCTATGCGCTCCCCGAGAAGCAGCAGCGTTACGCCCGGATTGCCGAGGTGAAAAGCGCGGTCGTAGCCGAGCTCGCGCAGGGCGAGAGCCCGAAGTGGAACGCCGAGCAGGTCGGCACCGAGCTCGCCAATCTCGAGTACCACCTGGTGCGCGAGCGCATCCTCGAGGGGAAGCCGCGCATCGATGGTCGCGACACCAAGACCGTGCGGCCGATTGCGATCCGCACGAGCGTGCTGCCTCGAACGCATGGCTCGGCGCTGTTCACCCGCGGCGAGACTCAGGCTCTCGTGGTGACGACCTTGGGCACCGGCCGCGATGCGCAGATCATCGATGGGCTCACCGGAGAGCGCAAGGAAGCGTTCATGCTCCACTACAACTTCCCGCCCTTCAGCGTCGGTGAGACCGGCATGATGGGCTCGCCGAAGCGCCGCGAGATCGGCCATGGCAATCTCGCCAAGCGCGGCGTGCGCGCGATGATGCCCGACATGGAGAGGTTTCCCTATGTGATCCGCGTGGTCTCCGAGATTCTCGAGTCGAACGGCTCGAGCTCGATGGCCTCGGTGTGCGGCACGAGTCTCGCGCTCATGGACGCGGGCGTGCCCATCAAGGCGCCGGTCGCGGGCGTCGCCATGGGGCTGGTGAAGGAAGGTGAGCGCTTCAGTGTGCTCACGGACATCCTCGGCGACGAGGACCATCTCGGCGACATGGATTTCAAGGTGGCGGGCACCAAGGATGGCATCACCGCGTTGCAGATGGACATCAAGATCACAAGCATCACGCGCGAGATCATGAAGGTCGCCCTCGAGCAGGCGCGCGCCGGTCGGCTGCATATTTTGGGCGAGATGAACAAGGTGCTCGCGAAGCCGCGCGAGAACATGTCGGAGTGGGCGCCGACCATCATCACCATCAAGATCGATCCGGAGAAGATCCGCGACGTCATCGGCAAGGGTGGGGCGGTCATCCGGCAGATCACCGAGGAGACCGGAACCTCGATCGACATCGAGAACGACGGCACGATCAAGATCGCCTCGGTCCAGGGGGCGGCGGGCCGCGAGGCGCAGCGTCGCATCGAGCTCATCACCGCGGACGTCGAGGTCGGACGAGTCTATGAGGGGCGGGTCGCCCGGCTGATGGATTTCGGCGCCTTCGTCACCATCCTTCCCGGGCGCGACGGCCTGGTGCACATCTCGCAGATTTCCGAGGAGCGCGTCGAGCGTGTGGGCGACAAGCTGAAGGAAGGCGATGTGGTGCGCGTCAAGGTGCTCGAGGTGGACCGGCAAGGGCGCGTGCGGCTGTCCATGCGCAACGTCGACGCAGCTTGATGGGGGCGTGCGCGGCTCGCGGGCGGGTGCGCATGGCCTGCCGCGGCGCGCAATGCGGAGCCGGCTCGCCGGCGCACTTGCACTTCTCCTGAGCCTCATCGGGGCGCTGCAGGCGCCTCTGTGCCCGGCCGAGGCCGCAGCGGGAGATGTCTCGGCGGACCCGTACGGGCTCGCCAGTCCCGACGGGCGATACCCGCGCTGGCTCGATCCCTCGGTCGCCCCGGGAAGCGATTTTTACCGCTTCGCGAACGGCGGCTGGCTCAACGAGCACCCGATACCGCCGGACCGCTCCTACTACGGCGTCGATACGCTTCTCGAACAGAAGAACCAGACCTTCATCCGCGAGCTGGTCGAATCGTTGAGCGCCCGCGACTGGCCGGAGGGCTCGACCGAGCGCAAGGTGACCGATTTCTATCGCAGCGGCATGGACGAGGCGGCGATCGAGTCGGCCGGCCTGGCACCGCTCGCCCCCGAGCTCGCCCGCATCGCGGCGATTGGCGATCGCGCGGGACTCCTCGAGGAGATCGCCCACCTCGCGCTGCTCGGCATCACAGCCCCGCTTCAGGTCGGTCCGATGCAGGACTTCCAGGACTCGACGCGCGTGATCGCATTCGCGAGCCAGAGCGGCCTGGGGCTTCCGAACCGAGATTATTACCTGAAGCCCGAGCCGAATTTTCGGGCGGCGCGCGCCGCCTACCTCGAGCACGTTGCGCGCATGCTGGAGCTGCTCGGCGATGCGCCCGAGGCCGCCCGGCACGCGGCGCAGTCCGTGCTTGCGCTCGAGACGCGGCTCGCGGCTGCCTCGATGCCCGATGCCGAGCAACGCAATCCGGCCGCCATCTATCATCCGCTCTCGATCCAGCGCGCCCGGGCACTCACCCCCCATCT
Source organism: Steroidobacteraceae bacterium (assembly GCA_035307465.1). GTDB lineage: Bacteria > Pseudomonadota > Gammaproteobacteria > Steroidobacterales > Steroidobacteraceae > Bog-1198. The sequence goes on along the minus strand of DATGIA010000031.1, from coordinate 9,499 downwards.
CGATTGGGGCGCGCTCCTCGGCAGCATGGGTCATGGCGAGATCGAGCTGCTCAACGTCGGCATGCCGAAATTCTTCGAGACAGTCGATCGCGAGCTCGATCGCACCTCGCTCGAGGACTGGCGCAGCTACCTGCGCTGGCAGCTGATCGACGGTTTCGCGCCCTATCTGCCGAAGGCATTCGTCGATGAGGACTTTCGCATGTCCTCGGTGCTCACCGGCGCGAAGCAGCTGCAGGCGCGCTGGCTGCGGGTGCTCAGGGCCGAGGACGACGCACTCGGCTTCGCGCTCGGCCGTCTCTATGTCGAGCAACGTTTCTCGCCGGCGGCGCGTGCGGCGGCGGTCGCGATCGTGCTGCGCATCCGTGATGCGCTGAGCGCGGACCTTGCGACGCTCTCCTGGATGACGCCCGCGACGCGCGCGGCCTCGCAGCGCAAGCTCGATCTCATGGAGCTGCGGGTCGGCTATCCCGATCGCTGGCGCGATTACGGCGACCTGTCGATCGACCGAGCCTCCTACGCGGGCAACGTGCTGCGCGCGAATGAATTCGAGATGCGCCGCCAGCTGGCGAAGATCGGCAAACCGGTGGACCGCAGCGAGTGGTACATGACTCCGCAGACGGTGAACGCGTACTACGACCCCTCGATGAACAGCTTGAATGTGCCGGCCGGCATCCTGCAGCCGCCCTACTTCGATCCGCAGTGGCCCGATGCCGCGAATTACGGGGCGACCGGGGCGACCGTGGGGCACGAGATGACGCATGCCTTCGACGATGAGGGGGCGAAGTTCGACGGCCACGGCAACCTCAAGGACTGGTGGGCCGGCGCCGATGGCCGGCGTTTTCGGCGCGCCACGCGCTGCATCGGCGAGCAATATTCGCGCTTCACCGTGAGCGGGGGCCTGCACGTGCAGGGCGCTTTGGTGACGGGGGAGGCCACTGCCGATCTGGGCGGTCTGGAGCTCGCGTTTCGCGCCTGGCAGCAGGCGCGCATGGCCCAGGAGGCTTCACGCGGGGCCGAGGAGGTCTCACCCGGGGCCCAAGAGGCCGCAGGCGCGCGCTTCGAAACCCCGCTGCGCGAGGGCGGGGCGCGCTACAGCGACGCTCAGGAGTTCTTCATCGCGTTTGCCCATTCCTGGGCGGGGGCGCTGCGGCCGGAGCAGGCGCAGGAGCTGGTCACGACCGACCCGCACCCCCCGGCGCAGTTTCGCACCAACGCAACCCTCGCCAACAGCCCCGAATTTCAGGAAGCCTTCGCGCTGCCGGCCTCAAGTCCCATGGTCAACCGGGACCGCTGCGTCATTTGGTGACGTTCGACTCCTCGCGCTCCTTCTCGTTCTCGCGAATCCGAGGCGGCGGTATGGAGGCGGCCTTGTAGGGCTCCTCCGCAGGGCGCGCCCGGGCGGGCTCGGCGGCAACGAAGGGCTTCGCTCGCTCTCGAATCTGCGGGTTCTGGCTCATGAAATTCTTCATGGTCTGTTCGAGATGATTGCTCACCTCGCTCTGCAGATTGCTGCCGTAGGAGCGGATGACGCTCACCATGAATTCCTGCGTCAGGATGGGCTCGGGAAGATGCTCCTGCTCGGCAATGACCTGCAGAAGGATGCTTCGCGTGATGTCGGCATTGTTCTTCTTATCCACCACCACGAAATCGATCTTCTCGACCACCAGGCGCCGTACGTCACCCAGGGTGATGTAGCGGCTTTCTACGGTGTCGTAGAGGCGGCGATTTGGATACTTTTTGATCACTCGCGGATCGCTCATTGGGGTCCTCTCTCGTGTGGGCGACGCGCGACCGGATCAGTGCCGGTCCCGTGCCGGGGACCAAGAAAAATCAAGCTCTCGAAGATACTGCGCCAGAGAATAGCGCAACGCAAATGCGGCGCAAGCCGGCGTTTTCCGACATCGAACTAGTCGTAGGGGACTTGCATTGTCGGCGCTCGTGGGAGCGACTCGAGGCTGAAGCGCTCGATGGCCCAGCTCCACAGGGTCGACGGCGAGGCGCGCGCAAGCTCGGAGGGCGGATCGAGCCCGAGCAAATGCAGGGTCTTGGCGAGCAATGCGGGCGCCGCACGCGCATCGAGCGCGATGCTGCGCGCGGACTTGGCGAGCTTGGCGCCGCTCGGCTCGATGAGCGCCGGCACGTGCGCATAGCGGGGTGATTCGAGCGCGAGCGCGCGCTGCACGTGGATCTGCGCGGCCGTGTGATCGAGCAGGTCCGCTCCGCGAACCACATCGGTGACGCCCTGATCGGCATCGTCGACGACGACCGCGAGCGCGTAGGCAAAGAGCCCGTCCCTGCGCCGTACGATGAAATCTCCCAACGAGCGCGCAAGATCCACGTGCTGCTCTCCCTGCACGCGATCGTGGAAGCAAACCTCGCCGGGCTCGACGCGCAGTCGGGTCGCCGTGCCGATGCCCGGGAGCAGCGGGCCGTTGCGGCAGTGGCCGGGATAGCGGCCCTGATCGGTGAGGCTCAGACGGCTGCAGGAGCACTCGAACAGCAAGCCTCGCTCGCGCAGCTGCGCGAGCGAAGCCTCGTACGCTTCGGCGCGCTCGGACTGACGGCGGATCGGTCCATCCCATTGGAAGCCGAAGGCTTCGAGCGTCCCGATGATGCGCTCGGCGGCGCCCGCCACCTCGCGGGGCGGGTCGAGGTCCTCGATCCGCAAAAGCCAGCGTCCGCCGGCCGCGCGCGCGTCCAGATAGCTCGCCGCGGCGGTATACAGAGAGCCGAGGTGCAGGTCGCCCGTGGGCGAGGGCGCGAAGCGGCCCACGTAGCCCAAGGGCCTGCGGCCCGAGGGCCTGCTGGAAGACGGGCTAGCGGTAGCGGTCGTCTCGATCGCCGTATTGTTTCTCGCGTCTTTCCCGGCGCTCTTGCGCCTCGACGGAGAGCGTCGCCACGGGACGTGCCTCGAGCCGCTTGATGCCGATCTCCTCGCCCGTCTCGAGGCAGTAGCCGTAGGTACCGTCCTCGATCCGCTTCAGCGCCTCGTCGATCTTGCGAATGAGCTTGCGCTCGCGATCGCGTGTGCGCAGCTCGAGGCTGAACTCCTCCTCCTGCGTCGCGCGGTCGTTGGGATCGGGGAAGTTGGCGGCTTCATCTTTCATGTGCAGCACGGTGCGGTCCACCTCGACCATCAGATCGCGCTTCCAGTTCTGCAAGATGCGCGCAAAATGCTCGAGCTGCTCCTTGCTCATGTACTGCTCGCCGCGGCGGACGATGTAGGGCTTGACGTTGCGCGGGCCGGCGAGCAGGCCGGCGGCCCCACCGCCGTCACCATCGGCGTCATCGTCGTTCTGGGCGGCGCGATTCGCCATCATCAGCGGGCGGGGATCGAACTTGATGGGCGCGTGTTTCTCGGCGCTGGTCTTGATCTCCTCGAGTCGAGTATCGGGTTTGCTGGTGGCATTGGCGTTCTTGGCTCGCGCCGCCTGGACAACGGGCTTGGCCGGCGCGGGTTTGGATCCGGGTTTCTGTTTCACTGGCACCTTCGGTGTAGCGTTCGTGGGCTTCGCTGCAGGAGGCGGACGGGCGGCCTTCTTGGCGGCGGCTGGCTTTCGAGCCGCTTTCTTGGGCAGTGCCTTGGCCGGCTTCCGAGCCGCCTTATTAGGTTTTTTCGAGGGCATTCGAAGTCTCCGCCTCCAAACGAAAGAGCGCGCGATTATACCCACGCAACGAGGCCTGTACAGGGTCGTTCCGGCGCCGACCCCAACTTTATTTTTGGGCTCTAAATGACTGATTGCGAAGCGAAATAACGCACTGCACCACGGCCTTTGGCGACCGGGCGCCCGCGCTGGCTGGAGGCGTGGGCGAGAGGCCGCCCGCCGCTCCTACGGCAGCGCGAGGGGCTGCACGCCCTTGAACGATGCGGCTCGGTGCTCCGCGACGATCGTGGTGTAGATGCCGCCGCGCACGTTGAACTCCGCTGTCAGGCGCATGAAGCGCGGTGCGGTGGCGGCGACGAGCGTTGCGAGGATCTCGTTGGTCACGGCCTCATGGAACGCGCCGCGATCGCGAAAGGACCAGATGTAGAGTTTCAAGGATTTCAGCTCGACGCAGCGCTCCTCGGGGACGTACTCGAGCTTGAGCGTCGCGAAGTCCGGCTGGCCGGTGCGCGGGCACAGGCAGCTGAACTCGGGAATGCTCATGCGGATCGTGTAATCGCGCTCGGGCGCCGGGTTGGGAAAGACTTCCAGAGGAGGGCTCATCGAGCGGGCTTGGACTCAATCGTCGAGGGGTTTACGGACGTGCCGTTTACTTTACACTACGCGCCACATCGACGGCCACGCGCCTCGCCACCTCGATCAAGCTCCAGAAGGCGCGTCACGACACCGAGGGTGACACAACTCCAATGCGGCTCACCAAGCTCAAGATTGCCGGATTCAAGTCCTTTGTCGATCCCACCACCGTCACCTTTCCGAGCAGCCTTACCGGTGTGGTCGGACCGAACGGCTGCGGCAAATCGAACATCATCGATGCCGTACGCTGGGTGATGGGAGAGATCTCCGCGAAGCACCTGCGCGGGGAATCGATGGCGGATGTGATCTTCAATGGCTCGGCCGCCCGCAAGCCGCTGGGCGCCGCTTCGGTCGAGATGGTGTTCGACAACAGCGAGGGTAAGATCGGCGGCGCCTACGCAAGCTACAACGAGGTGTCGCTGCGCCGTGCGGTGAGCCGCGACGGCACCTCGGATTACTTCATCAACGGCACCAAGGTGCGTCGCAAGGACATCACGCAGCTGTTCCTGGGCACCGGTCTCGGCACCCGCAGCTACGCCATCATCGAGCAAGGGATGATCTCGCGCGTGATCGAGGCGCGCCCCGAGGATCTGCGCGCATTTCTCGAGGAGGCCGCGGGCATCTCGCGCTACAAGGAGCGGCGGCGCGAGACCGAGAGCCGGATCGAGGAGACCCGCGAGAATCTCGATCGGCTGAATGATCTGCGCGAGGAGGTCGAGAAGCAGATCCGGCATCTGCAGCGCCAGGCCGCGACGGCGCGGCGCTTCCAGGCCCTCAAGGACGAGGAGCGCAAGCAGCAGGCGGAGCTGTTCGCGCTGCGCATGCAGGGGCTCGACCAGGAGGCGGGCGAGCGCGACGCGGCGAGCGCGCGCTGTGAGACCACACTGCAGGCGGTGATCGCCGATCTCCGCTCGGTCGAGGCTCGCATCGAGCAGCAGCGCGTCGAGGAGAGCGCCCGCACGGAGACCTTGAGCACCACCCAGGGCCGCTTCTATGAGGCCGGTGCCGAGGTGACGCGCCTCGAACAGGAGATCTCCCATGCGCGGGTGCTCGAGCAGCGCCAGCGCGCCGACCTCGAGCAGGCTGGCGCTCAGGTCGAGGAGTTGAGCGCAACGCTCGGCCGCGATCGTGCGGCACTCGAGGCCTGCGCGGCGGAGCTCCTGGCCGGGACTCCTGAGCTCGAGGCGGCGCATGCCGAGGAGCGCAGCACCGCGCAGCGTCTGCAGGAGGGAGAGCAGGCGCTCGCGAGCTGGCAGGCGGACGCTGATGCCCATGCCCAGGCGGCCGCGCAGGCGCAGCGCGAGACGCAGGTGGAACGCGCACGCATCGAGGAGCTCGAAAACCAGCAACGCCGGCTCCTGCAACTCGAGGAGCGCGAGGAGTCGGAGCGGGCGACCCTGGCGCAGCTCGAGCCCGCCAGGGCGCTCGAGAGTCTCCTCGAGCGCGCCGAGCAGGCCGAGCAGGCGGGGGAACGAGCCGGGCAAGCGCTCGACTCGTTGCTCAGCGAGCTTGCCGAGGCGCGCGAGCGCGAGCGCGAGCACGCGCAGGCGCTGCACGCGCTGCGCGGGCGCTGGCAGCAGGCGCTCGGCTCGAAGGTGTCGACGGAGGCCTTGCAGCAGGCCGCGCTCGGACGGGCGGGCGGCAAGTCGACCGAGTGGCTCAAAGCCCATTCGCTCGCCGACCGGCCGCGGGTCGCCGAGCAACTGCGAGTCGAACGGGGTTGGGAACGCGCCGTGGAGACTGTTCTTGGAGGGTATCTGGACGGGGTCTGCGTCGATGAGCTCGAGGAGGTCGCGGAGCTCCTCGGGGGCTTCGAGGGGCATCTCTCCATCGTCAGTGGGGCCCAGGAGGCGGGCGCGCCGGGCCGTCTCAGCGCTAAGGTGCACAACGATTCGATCCTCCCCTCGGTGCTGGGCTGCGTATTGACCGCCGACTCGCTCCCGGAGGCGCTGCGCATTCGCCGTACGCTGGCGGCCGGCCAGTCGGTGGTCACGCGGGAGGGGCTGTGGCTCGGATCGGATTGGCTGCGGGTCTCGAGCGAGCCCGAGTCGCACACGGGCGTGCTCGAGCGCGAGCAGACCTTGCGCGCGTTGCGTGTCGAGGTCGAGGCGCTGGCCGAGGCCGTCAAGCAGGCCGAGCGCACGCTCGAGGCCTCGCGCGAGCGCGTGCGCGATCTCGAGGATCGGCGCGAGCGCGACCAGAGCGAGGTCAACCGCTTGCATCGCGAGCAGGTCGAGCGGCGCGGCGAGCTCGAGGCGGCCCAGGCGCGCCGCGAGGATGCGGCGCGGCGCCTGAGTCAGCTCGAGACCGCTCTCACGGAGGTGCGCGCGGACTTGAAGCGCACCGAGGCGGATCTGCGGGCCGCGCGCGGCCGCATGCAGACGGCGATCGATGCGCTCGCGGCTCTCGAGCCACAGCGCTTCGAGCTCGAGCAGGTGCGCGAACAGCTCAGAGCCGCTCTGCTGCAGGCGAGATCAGCCGCGCAGGGCGCGCTCGAGCGGGCCCGCGAGCTCGCGCTCAAGCTCGAGTCGCGCCGCTCCGCGCATGCATCGCTCGCCTCGACGTTGAGCCGCATCGAAAGCCAGCTCAGCGAGGCCTCGCGCCGCCGCGACGAGCTCGCACGGCAGATCGAGGAGGGCCGAGGGCCTCTGGCAGCGCTCGAGCAAGCGCTCGAGCGAGCGCTCGAGGTGCGCTCGAGAATCGAGACGGAGCTGCGCGCGGCACGCATTGCCAGCGAGGAGATCGGTGCGAGCTTGCGTGAGAGCGAGCAGCGCCGCAGTGCCATCGAGTCCCAGGTCGAGGAGGCGCGCGGTGCCGTCGAGGCGGCGCGGCTCGCCGCGCAGCAGGTGCGGGTGCGGCGTGAGGGCATCGCCGAGCAGCTCGCGGCCACGGGCTTCGAGCTGACCGCGCTTCTGTCGGGGCTCGCGCCGGAGGCGAGCGCGGAGCAATGGGAGCTCGCACTGGCCGAAACCCGAGGCAAGATCGAGCGCCTCGGTCAGGTCAACCTGGCCGCCATCGGTGAGTTTCGCGAGCAGTCCGAGCGCAAGGAGTATCTGGACCGCCAGTGCAAGGATCTCACCGATGCGCTCGAGACGCTCGAGTCCGCCATGCGCAAGATCGATCGCGAGACGCGCACCCGGTTCGAAGATACCTTCGAGCGCGTCAATACCGGTCTCAAGGACAAATTTCCGCGGCTGTTCGGCGGTGGACACGCCTACCTCGAGCTCGCCGATGAGGTCGAGGGGCAGGAGGCGCCCGGCGTATCGATCATGGCGCGCCCGCCCGGCAAGCGCAACGCCACCATCAGCCAGCTCTCGGGCGGCGAGAAGGCGCTCACCGCCGTCGCCCTGGTGTTCGCCATCTTCGACCTGAATCCCGCGCCGTTCTGCCTGCTCGATGAGGTCGATGCGCCACTCGATGAGCACAACGTCGGACGCTTCTGCGACATCGTGCGCGACATGTCTCGCAGCGTGCAGTTCATCTTCATCACCCACAACAAGAGCACGATGGAGATGGCCTCGCAGCTGGTGGGCGTCACCATGAACGAGCCGGGCGTGTCGCGGCTCGTGGCGGTCGATGTCGATGAGGCCGTGCGCATGGCGGCGAGCTAGCGAGCTTGAACGAGCTGCGTTGGATTCTGGCGGCGATCGGCGTGGTGGTGATCGGAGCCATCTGGTGGTGGTCGGCGCGGCGCTCGACCCAGGCGCCCGGCAATGCAGAGCTGCGAGAGTCAACCCAGCACAGCCCGCACGCCTCACCCTTGCACGCATCACACGGCTCGCAGGGCGCCCCGACCCCGCGATTTGCCGAGACCGCCGAGGAGCGCGTGCCCCACCTCACCAGTCGCGAACCTCGAAGCATCGGCCCGCTCGAGCCCCTGAGCATCCACACCGATGACTCCAATCCACCGCTCGACTTCGACGAGCCGATGTCTCCCTATGCCGATCCGCTGCCACCGCAGAGCCCGGCCTCGACCTCGAGCTCGAGCTCGAGCTCGGACTCGGTTTCGATCTCGGTCATGGGCGCGAGCGCGGCGCGCGAGCCTGCGTCACCCCCGGCGGCAGCGCGCTCGATGCCGGCCGCGGCAAGCGTCTCGCTCGAGCCGGCCGCGACCGAGCTGCGCGCCCCGGCGCCCGCTGCAGGCTCCTCCTTGCCGCCGGACGATGCATCGGCTGGGGGCGAGGAGCAGGGCCGTGCCGCAACCCCCGCACGGCACGCGCCGGCCCCGGCCGAACCCGCAGCGCCGAGCGCGCCCTGGGGCCGGGGCGTAGAGCGCAGCCCCGGCCTGGAGCGCAGCCCCGGCCTAGAGCGCAGCCCCGGCCTGGAGCGCAGCCCCGGTTTGGAGCGCAGCAGCGCCTTCGAGCGCACCCCGCCTCCAGCGCGGGAGCCGTCCCGCGAGCCGAGCGAGCAGCGAATCATCGCCGTGAGGGTGTGCACGGTGAACGAGGCGCGCTGGCCCGGTCGCAAGCTGATGGCCGTCCTCGAGGCGCACGGTCTGGCCTACGGCCGCTATCAGGTCTTTCATCGCAGGCACGTTGACGGCCGCAGCATCTTCTGTGTGGCGAGCCTGACGGAGCCCGGCGCATTCGATGCGCACCGCATGGCGGATGAGGAGTATCGCGGCATCACCTTGTTTGCCGTGCTGCCCGGACCGCTGCCGCCGCTGCAGACGCTCGATGAGCTGCTCCTCACCGCGCGCGAGATGGCCCGCGATCTCTCGGCCACGATCCAGGATGATCGCGGCCTGCCGTTCTCCCCGCAACGTGCGGCGCTGCTGCGCGAGGACATCGCGCGCTTCGAGCTGAAGGTCGCCGACGCGCGCCCGTGAGCGCCGGTAGCGCAGAGCGCGGAGCACGCGCTGCGCAGCGGCGCGCCACGCAGCTGCGCGAGCTGCTCGAGCGCTACAACTACCGCTACCACGCGCTCGACGATCCGGAAGTGCCCGATGCGGAGTACGACCGGCTGATGCAGGAGCTGCGCGCGCTCGAGGCAGCCAATCCCGAGCTCGTCACCGCGAATTCACCGACGCAGCGCGTCGGGTCCGCGCCGCTGGCCGCATTCGGCGCCGTTCATCATCGCGTGCCGATGCTCTCGCTCGAAAACGCCTTCACCGAGGAGGAGGTGCGCGATTTCGATCGGCGCATTCGCGAGCGCCTGCCGCGGCTCACGGAAGTGCGCTACTCGGCCGAGCCCAAGCTCGATGGCCTCGCGATCAGCGCCCGCTACGAGCGGGGCGAATTCGTGCAGGGCGCGACCCGCGG
>DATGIA010000030.1:0-25741 GCA_035307465.1 Steroidobacteraceae bacterium | reverse complement strand
CTCGACGTAGAAGCGCACCGCGCGCACGCCCCACAGTCCGACCTGCAAGAGGACCAGGATGACCAGCGCGCCCGACACCGCGTGCTGCACACGCGGCGGGAAGGTGAGGATGTCCTCGCCTGCGCGCAATGCGAGCGCGAGCACCAGAAACTGCTGCGTGTTGCCGAGCAGATAGAAGAGGAGTCGCAGAGCCAGCGAATGGCGGGCGGCCTGCGACCAGTGCTGATAGCGGGCCGCGAGGACACGGCGCACGATCGACAGCACCGTCCAGACCGCGAAGGCGATGATGCCGGCGGCGATCCAGTCGCCCAGGGTGTTGCCGTAGAACAGGCGCGGCGCGTTTGGCATGGTGCGCGATTATACGGGGGCCTGCGTGCTCCTCCCGCCTCGCTCCTCACGGCGCCCTTCCCGGCGCTCCTCCCGCGTCGCGGCGCCGGCGGGGATGCGCCGCTAGAGGGCGCCGTCCTCCATGCCGAGCTCGCGCATCTTGCGCGAGAGCGTGTTGCGGCCCCAGCCGAGAAGCTTCGCCGCATCCTGCTTGAGACCGTCGGTCTTGCGCAGCGCGACGCGGATCAGGATCCGCTCGACCTCCGGCACCGCCTGATCGAGGAGCCTTCGGGTGCCCGCGTCGAGCTCCTGCTCCGCCCAGTGCGAGAGCTTTTGCGCCCAGTCGTGATTCGGTCCGCGTCCGGCGGCGACGCCGCCCAGATCCGCCGGAATGTCCGCAGCGCGCAGCTCGCGGCCCGGCGCGGTGACGGTGAGCCGCCGGCAGGCATTGACGAGCTGGCGCACGTTGCCCGGCCAGTCGAAGGCGACGAGAACCTGCTCGGCGGCCGGCGTCAAGAGCTTGGGCTCGACGCCGAGCTCGTGGCCCGCCACGACCAAATAGTGCCGCAGCAGCTCCGGGATGTCCTCGCGCCGCTCACGCAGCGGCGGGATCTCGATGCGTATGACGTTCAGCCGGTGCAGCAGGTCCTCGCGAAAGTGGCCGGACTTCACGCGCTGCTCGAGGTCCTGATGCGTGGCCGCGATCACGCGCACGTCGACCTTCACCGGCGTCTGGCCGCCGACCCGGTAGAACTCGCCTTCGGCCAGCACGCGCAGGAGCCGCGTCTGCAGCGCAGGCGACATGTCGCCGATCTCGTCGAGAAACAACGTGCCCGCGTCCGCCTGCTCGAAGCGACCCCGGCGCAGGGCGTCCGCGCCGGTGAACGCCCCCTTCTCGTGGCCGAACAGCTCGGACTCGAGCAGGTCGGCGGTGAACGCCGCGGTGTTGAGCGCGACGAAGGCCTTGCTCGAGCGCGGGCTGTGCCGATGCAGCGCACGCGCCACGAGCTCCTTGCCCGTGCCCGACTCGCCGGTGATCAGCACCGTCATGCTCGAGCGAGACAAGCGGCCGATCGCGCGAAAGACCTGCTGCATCGAGGCGGCCTGACCGAGCAGCTCCGGCATGCTGCGGCGAGTGACCTCGACGTCGGCTGCGAGCGTCCCCTGCTGCGCGGCCCGACGGACCAGATCCACGGCCTTGTCGATGTCGAACGGCTTCGGCAGGTACTCGAACGCGCCGCCCTGATAGGCCGCGACGGCTGCATCGAGATCGGAGTGCGCCGTCATGACGATGACCGGCAAACCGGGCCGCGAGCCCTGGATCTCCTTGAGCAGATCGAGGCCGCTCCGTCCGGGCATGCGAATGTCGGTGACGAGCACATCCGGCACCTCGACGCGCAGCGCCGAGAGGGCATGGTCCGCCTGGTCGAAGCTGCGCGGCGCCATGCCGCTGCCCTTGAGGGCTTTCTCCAGCACCCAGCGGATGGAGGCATCGTCGTCGACCAGCCAGACCTGCAGCGGCTTTCCGTTCATACGGCATCCATGGGCAAGGAGATCACGAACGTGGTGCGCCCCGGCATCGAGTCGAACTCGATGAGTCCGCCGTGACGGCTGACGAGGTCCTGCGCGATGCCGAGCCCGAGCCCCGAGCCGTCGGCGCGCCCGGAGACGAGCGGATAGAAGAGCGTGTCGCGGATCTCCGCCGGCACGCCGGGGCCATTGTCCTCGAACTGCACCGAGGCCACCAGCCGATGCCGGCGCGCCCCCAGGCTGACGTTGCTCACGGCCCGGGTACGCAAGACCAGGCGCGGCGGTGCGGCCGCGGAGCCGGGGCCACCCGCCACGCCGGCGGCGAGCGCCTGCAAGGCATTGCGCCCGAGATTCAGCATCGCCTGGATGATGTGATGCCGATCGACGGTGAGCGGCGGCAGACTCGGGTCGTAGTCGCGCTCGATCTCGATGTCGGGCGAGGCCTCGTTGCGCAGCAGGTGGTAGACGCGCTCGATGAGCTCATGGACATTGACGAGCTCCTTCGCGGGCGGATTGCCGGGCCCGAGCATCGAGTTCAGGAGCTGCGTCAGCCGGTCGGCCTCGCTGATGATGATGCGCGTGTAGTCGCGCAAGGCCGGATCGAGCAGCTCGCGCTCGAGCAGCTGCGCCGCCCCGCGCAAGCCACCGAGCGGATTCTTGATCTCGTGGGCGAGCTGGCGAACCATCAGCCGGCTGCCGCCGAGCTGCGCGATCAGCGCATTCTCGCGCGTCAGCCGCCGGTGCTGCGTGATGTCCTCGATCTCGAGCAGCAGCCGCGGCGCGCCGCCGCGCGCCTCGGCGCCACCGCCGATCCAAACCTGCGTCACCGCGCAGTCGAGGATGCGGTCGGCGCCGCCCGGCACCGGCCAGGAGAGCTCGCGCTGGACCACCGGCTCGCCGTCCTCGCGGGCACGTGCGAACAGCGGCAGCAGCGTCTCGGCACCGCGCGCGAGATCGACGATGCGCCGTCCGCGCGCCTGGTTGCGGCTGATGCCGATGAGGGTCTGCGCGGCCGCATTGAGGTAGATCACCGTGAGATCGGCGTCGAGCACGAACACGCCGGTCAGGAGCGCATCGAGCAGCTCGGCGCCCTCGACGTCGAGCAGAGGGTCTGTCAACGCCGTGGCCATGGCGGCGCCCCGGGCCGCTCGCAGTCAGCGGCCATCATTCCCATCCGATCCTATTTGTGTGTCGGCGAGAGCAGCGAGGGGCGCACGACGAAGAACGTCACCGGATCGGCGCTCTTGGCATCGCCGGTGCTCTGATCGGTGACGGTCGCCGAGAGCGAGTAGGTACCGCGCGGCAGATCCTCGAGCGTGAACTGCACCGCGTCGGGCGCCTGATTGACGAGCGGCTGGCCGTTCAAGAACCAGGTGATGCTCTGCGTCGAGGTGAGCTCGGGGGCGAGCGCGAGATGCACGAGCACCGGTTGATTGCCCGTGATCGTCTCCTGAGGGCCCGGCGAGGTGATCGCGAACTGCGCGAAGGAGAGCTTCGGCCCCTTCGGCTTCGGCTCCTCGGTGACCACCTGCGGGACCGAGCCGCCGATGCCCTTCTTGCCGGTCGAGGTGGTGACCTTCTCCGCGCCTTCCACCGGCTGATCGGAATAGTGAATCACCCCCTGCGCATCGACCCATCGGTAGACCACGGTCGAATACACGGTGCCCGGGCCGAGGACGGCCACCCAGCATCCGAGAACGATCCAGATCCTCGAGGGGTGCATGAATCGAAAGCATAGTCGTATCGCTTCCCGGCCACAAAAAGGAGTGACGGCGTCGTGACCGCCGTCACCTTTGGGCTGGCAACGGCTACAGGCTGTAGTACATCTCGATTTCGATGGGATGAGTGGTCATGCGCAGCCGGGTCACTTCCTTCATCTTGAGCTCGATATAGGCATCGATCAGGTCGTCGGTGAAGACGCCGCCCTTCTTCAGGAACGCGCGGTCCTCATCGAGGTACTCGAGCGCCATGTCGAGCGAGTGGCACACCGTCGGGATCTTCTTGTCCTCCTCGGGCTCGAGGTCGTAGAGATCCTTGTCCGCCGGGTCTCCGGGGTGGATCTTGTTCTGGATGCCGTCGAGCCCTGCGAGCAGCATCGCCGCGAAGGCGAAGTACGGGTTCGCGGTGGCATCGGGAAAGCGCACCTCGATGCGCCGTGCCTTCGGGTTCGACACCCAGGGAATGCGGATGGAGGCGGAGCGGTTGCGCGCCGAGTAGGCGAGCTTCACGGGGGCCTCGAAGCCCGGCACCAGGCGCTTGTAGCTGTTGGTGCTTGCATTGGTGAAGGCGTTCAAAGCGCGCGCGTGCTTGATGATGCCGCCGATGTAGTAGAGCGCGATGTCGGAGAGGCCGCCGTACTTGTCGCCCGCAAAGAGCGCCTTGCCTTCCTTCTGCAGCGACTGATGCACGTGCATGCCGTTGCCGTTGTCGCCGACGATCGGCTTCGGCATGAACGTGAGCGTCTTGTTGTAGCCCTGCGCCACGTTCTGCAGCGCGTACTTGAGGATCTGCACCTCGTCGGCCTTCTTGGTGAGCGTGTTGGCGGCGACGTTGATCTCGCCCTGCCCCGCGGTCGCGACCTCGTGATGGTGCACCTCGAACTTGAGCCCGAGCTCCTCGCACGCCATGGACATGGCAGTGCGAATGTCCTGCTGCGAGTCAACCGGCGGGACCGGGAAGTAGCCGCCCTTGATCCCGGGCCGATGACCCTTGTTGCCCTCATCGTAGGTCTTGCCGGAGTTCCAGGCGCCCTCGTACGAGTCCACCTCGTACGAGCAGCCGTGCATCGAGGAGCTCGCCTTCACCGAGTCGAAGATGAAGAACTCGTTCTCCGGCCCGAACAGCGCGCCGTCGGCGATGCCGGTCGATTTGAGGTACGCCTCGGCGCGCTTCGCGAGCGAGCGCGGATCGCGCTCGTAGCCCTGCATGGTCATCGGCTCGATGACATCGCACCGCAGGCTGAGCGTCGTCTCCTCATAGAAGGGATCGATGACGGCGGTCGCCGGATCGGGCATCAGGATCATGTCCGACTCATTGATGCCCTTCCAGCCGGCGATCGAGGAGCCATCGAACATCTTCCCGTCCTGGAAGAAGCCCTCGTCGACCAGCCGGGTGGGCACGGTCACGTGCTGCTCCTTGCCCAGCGTGTCCGTAAAGCGAAGATCGGCGAATTTAGCCTCTTTTTCGGCGATGAACTTAACTACATCAGCGGGAGTCATGTGCGGCCTCGCGATTTTTTGAATAGGAGCAGGGCGACCTCGGCCAGCCCGGGGTCTCGCCGGGCCTTTTTGCACGATGTGTGCCAGCGCCGCGGACCACCCGCGATCAAGGAGTTGCGGTCACAAAGAGTGCAGGGAGCACCATTATAGTGCGCAGCGGCGCGCGAGCGTGCACTTATCGGGTGCGCAAGCGGAAGAGAAGCGGTTCCGTCGCCCCGAGCGGCGCGCCCGGGGCGCGGGGGCCCGCTGGCGTGCCGAGGGACCGCCCGGGACACCCGGCGGCCTCAATCGATATACTGCGCCGCCGATTCATCCACCCCGGGCCCAGGAGCCCGTCGCACCGCATGCCGCAGGCGCCCGCCGCACCCGCCACCTTCCAGGATTTGATCTTTGCCCTGCAGAGCTACTGGTCGCGGCACGGTTGCATCGTGCTGCAGCCCTACGATCTCGAGATGGGCGCGGGGACGTTTCACACCGCGACGTTCTTGCGCGCCGTGGGACCCGAGCCCTGGGCGGCCGCGTATGTGCAGCCCTCGCGCCGCCCGACCGATGGCCGCTACGGGGACAATCCGTTCCGCCTGCAGCACTACTATCAGTTCCAGGTCGCGATCAAGCCCTCCCCCGAGGACTTTCAGGAGCTGTATCTCGGATCGCTGCGCGCCCTGGGGTTCGATCCCCTGATCCACGACATCCGCTTCGTCGAGGATAACTGGGAGTCCCCCACCCTCGGTGCGTGGGGACTCGGGTGGGAGGTGTGGCTCAACGGCATGGAGGTCTCCCAGTTCACCTATTTCCAGCAGGTGGGCGGTCTCGACTGCCGGCCGGTGATGGGCGAGATCACCTATGGGCTCGAGCGCCTCGCCCTGTACATTCAAGGGCGCGAGAGCATCTTCGACATCACCTGGACTCAAGGGCCCTTCGGCCGCGTCAGCTATGGCGATGTGTTCCACCAGAACGAGGTCGAGCAGTCGCGTTACAACTTCGAGCAGGCCGACGTCGAGGTCCTGCGACCGCTGTTCGATACCTACGAGCGCACCTGCCAGCGGCTCATCGAGCAAAAGCTCGTGCTGCCGGCCTATGAGCAGATGGTGAAAGCCTCGCACACCTTCAATCTGCTCGACTCTCGCCACGCGGTCTCCGTCACCGAGCGGCAGCGCTTCATCCTGCGCGTGCGCACGCTCGCGCGTGCGGTCGCGGAAGGCTACCTCGCGAGCCGCGAGGCGCTGGGCTTCCCGCTGCTCGGGCGCGTGGGTGCGCAGAGCGCCCCGGCCACTGCCCCGCCGGAGCGGCGGTGACGCGCGACCTGCTGCTCGAGCTCGGCACCGAGGAGCTGCCCCCGCGCACCCTCGAGCAGCTCTCGAGCGCACTGGCCGAGACCCTTGCGGGCGGTCTCAGCGGATTGCGCATCGAGCATGGCTCGGTGCAGCGCTTCGCCACGCCGCGGCGCCTCGCGGCGCTGATCCGGCGCGTCGCCGTCAAGGCCCCGGATCGCGCCACGGAGCGGCGCGGTCCACCGCTCGCGAGCGCCTTCGATGCGAAGGGCGCGCCCACGCAGGCGGCGCTCGCGTTCGCGAAGAGCTGCGGGGTCGAGGTGGCGGCCCTCGAGCGCTTGACGACGGATAAGGGCACCTGGCTCGTGCATCGAGGCACACAGCGGGGCGCCGACACGGTGAGCGTGCTCGAGGAGCTCGTGAGCAACGCGGTCGCGGCGCTGCCCATCGCACGTCGCATGCGCTGGGGCGCCGGCCTCGCCGAGTTCGTGCGTCCCGTGCACAGCGTCGTGCTGTTGTTCGGCAACGAGGTCGTTCCCGCCGAGGTGCTCGGTCTCACCGCCGGACGCACCACGCACGGTCATCGCTTCCATGCGCCGCGCCCGATCGTGCTGCGCGCGCCCGCCTCCTACGCACGGCGCCTCGAGCGCGCGTACGTGATTGCGGACTTCGCCGAGCGCCGCGCGCGGCTCAATGCCGGTGTCGCCCGTGCCGCCGCGGAAGCCGGCGGCACGGCGCTCATCGATGAGGCGTTGCTCGATGAGGTGACGGCGCTGGTCGAGTGGCCGGTGCCGATCGTCGGGCACTTCGAGCCGCGCTTCCTCGCCTTGCCGCGCGAGGTCGTGATCGCCACCATCAAGGATCACCAGCGCTACTTTCCGATCGAGGGACGCGATGGGCGCCTGACCGGCGGATTCGTGACGGTGAGCAACATCGAGAGCAAGGACCCGCAGCGCGTGCGCGAGGGGAACGAGCGCGTCGTGCGCCCGCGCCTCGCCGATGCGGAGTTCTTCTGGGAGCAGGATCGCAAGGTGCCGCTCGAGGCGCATGCGGCACGGCTCGCCCAGGTCACCTTTCAAGCGCGGCTCGGCAGCTACGCCGACAAGACCCGACGCGTGTGTGCCCTCGCGCTCGAGATCGGTGAGCGCATCGGCGCGAACCCCGCGGCGCTGCGCCAGGCCGCCGATCTCGCCAAGGCCGACCTCATGACCCAGATGGTGGGCGAGTTTCCCGAGCTGCAGGGGGTCATGGGCCGCTACTACGCCCGGGCGGAGGGACTTCCCGGGGAAGTCGCCTGCGCGATCGAGGAGCACTATCGCCCGCGGTTTGCGGGCGATGCACTGCCCGAGACGGCGGAGGGCCGCGCGCTCGCCCTCGCCGACAAGATCGACACGCTGGTCGGCATCTTCGCGATCGAGGAGCGGCCGAGCGGCGCCAAGGATCCGTTCGGCCTGCGACGCGCGACGCTCGGCATCCTCAGAATTCTCATCGAGTGCGGCCTCGATCTCGACCTCGAGACGCTGCTCGAGCACTCCGCGGCTGCACAGCCCGTCGTCCGCGCCGGCATCGTCGAGGAGCTGGTCGCGTTCATCGGCGAGCGATTGCGCGGCCTGCTGCTCGAGCGCGTGGCGGGAACGACCGTCGAGATGGTCGAGGCCGTGCTGGCGGCTCGCCCGCGCTCGCCGCTCGATGCCCTCGCGCGCATCACGGCGCTGCGCGATTTTCTTGCCATCCCCGAGGCGCCGGTGCTCACCGCGCTCAACAAGCGCATCAGCAATATCTTGAGAAAGGCGCCGGGGGCGACGCCGGCGCCGGGGGCGGGCCTGGCCGATGGGGCTGCGAGGCCCCAGCGCGCGGAGCGGGGCGAGGAGCCGGGCGAGGAGGTCGAGCGGCGCTTGGCGCTCGAGCTCGAGCGCCTCTCCACGACGCTCGCGCCGCTCCTCGAGGCGCGGCGCTATCCACAATCGTTGCGCGAGGCCGCGGCGCTCGCGGCGCCGATCGATGCCTTTTTCAACGGCGTGATGGTGATGGACGAGGACCCGCGGCGCCGTGACCATCGGCTCGGGTTGTTGCGCGAAGCGCAGCGCCTGCTCGGCGGGGTCGCCGACCTCTCGCGCCTGCCCGGCTGAGTCCGGGCTTCAAGGGCCGTGCAACAGCTTCGCTCGCTCGTCTTCACCACCTATCTGATGGTGTCGGCGTGCCTGTTCGGCGCCTTCATGGCGATCTGTTTCTGGCTGCCGTACCGCGCGCACTTCGCGCTCGCGCGCAGCTGGGCGCGGTCCGTGTTCTTTTTGCTCGAGCGGCTCTGTGGGCTCAGCTTCACGGTCGAGGGTCGCGAGCACATTCCGGCGGGCAGCCACATCATCATGAGCAATCACACCTCGGCGTGGGAGACGGTGGCGCTGTTCATCATCTTTCCGCCGCAGGTCTGGGTGCTGAAGCGCGAGCTCTTGTGGATTCCGTTCGTCGGCTGGGGCCTGAAGCTGTTGAAGCCGATCGCGATCGATCGCGGCGCCGGCCACCGTGCCGTCAGCCAGGTCGTCGAGCAGGGCAAAGAGCGTCTGGCGCAGGGGCTCTGGGTGATCATTTTCCCGGAGGGCACGCGCGTCGTTGCCGGCGAGAGCCGCAAGTACGGGGTCTCGGGCGCGCTGCTCGCCATCGCCTCCGATCGGCTCATCGTGCCGTTCTCGCACAATGCGGGCGAGTTCTGGCCACGGCGCGGCTTTCTCAAGAAGCCGGGCGTGGTGCGCGTCGTCATTGGCCAGCCGCTCTCTGCGTCGGGCAAGGATGCCCGAGGTCTCACCGAGGAGACACGCCTCGCCATCGAGGCCGGCCTCGAGCGGATCCGCGAGCTCAAGCGCGCGCCTTGAGAGCCCCGCGGCGCGGCCCGAGCGCTCTCCTCATCCTCGGCTCATCCTCCGAATGCGTGCTCCGCCTCGCGCCGCCGCTCACGCAGCAACGCGCTTTGCGCGTCGCGGTAGAAAAGGTTGAACGACTCGAACGGGATCATGCGCCCGTCCGGCTGCACGATGTGCACGCAGGACTTCTTCATGGCCCGCACGTCGAAATTGACCGCATCGATGAACGCCATGATGAGGACGCGAAAGACGTGGCGATAGCCGAGATCCTCGGGAGCCTGCACGTTCGGCAGGCAGCACAGGAGCGAGGAGAGGCGGCTCGCCTGACCTTGCGGACTCAAGTTCGTGGCGAACAGCCGGAACACCTCGCTCTTGAGGACCGGGTCCGACTCGAACACGATGGTGTTGCGAGGCCCGGCAAGCAACGCCTCGGGACCGACATAACGGCTGAGCGGCAGGAGCCCCTCCGGCGTCTTCAGGGCGTAAGCCATCGCGAGCGCATCCGGGTTGCAGGGCACCGGGATGAGATCCTCGGGCGTGAACAGCGCCGTCTGCTCGAGGATCGCCGCGCGCACCTCCCCGAGCGAGAGCCGCTCGCGCCCGGGCTCGACGCCCTCGGTGCGGCCGGCGAACTGGATCGGCTGCAGGGTGACGCCGCGCACGCACGGCTGGGCTGCCGCGAACTCGATCAAGCGGCCGAGCTCGCCGTCATTCACGCCGCGCGCGACCGTCACCACGAGCGTCGTCGACAGGCCGACGCGGTTGAGATTCTCGAGCGCCTGCTCGCGCACCTTGCGCAGGTCCGCGCCGCGCAGACGCATCAACGGCTCGCGCTCGAGCGAATCGAACTGCAGATACACCTCGAAGCGCGGCGCATGCTCCGCGAGCCGCTCCGCAAAACCCGGCTCGCGCGCGATGCGCACGCCGTTGGTGTTCAGCATCAGATGCCGGATCGGCCGGCGCCGCGCCGCCTCGAGGATCGCAAAGAACTCCGGGTGCTCGGTCGGCTCGCCCCCCGAGATCTGCACGACGTCCGGCTCACCCTCGTTGGCGACCACGGCATCGAGCATGCGCTCGAGGGTCGCGAGCGGGCGGTGCTGGCCGGCGCGATGCGGCCCCGAGCCGGCGTAGCACACCGGACAGGCGAGATTGCAGTAGTCCGTGACCTCGAGGAGGGTGAGGCAGGAGTGCTGCATGTGATCCGGGCACAGACCGCAGTCGTACGGACATCCCCAATGCAGCTCGGTGTTGAACCTCTGCGGCATCTCCGGGGGCTTGATGTAGACCTCGCGACCCAGGCGCCAGTAGCGCGCATCCGGTGCGATCAGCACTTTCGAGGCGCCGTGCTCCGGGCACCATTTATAGAGGTACACCGCCTCGTCCTGGATGACGTGCTTCGCCTCGATGCGGCGCAGGCAGTGCTCGCATAGGGACACCGTCTGATCGTAGTAGAGATAAGGGCGCGTCTTCGGCATGACGTTCAGCGGCTCCTCATGTACAGGCGGTGGTGTGCGGACGCGCGCGCAGTCGCGTGCGGGCGAGCCGCGCGCTCATCCAGAGCGCGCCGGCGAGAGCCGTCCATTGAAGGGCGGTGAGCCCGAGGATGCGGTCGATCGGCATGCTGCCGGGCGCCGCCGCCCCGTAGGGAGGCTTCAAGAATTCGATGAAGAAGCGCAGTACGCAGTAGGCGAGCAAAAACGCATTGAACCGCCAGCCCGGCGCGGCCGCCGCTCGCCGCCGCAGCATCGCCCAGATCGCGAGCACCCCCAGGATCTCGAGGAGCGCAGTGGGATAGCGCGGCACGCCGTCGCCGTAATCCCATCCAAGCGCGATGCCGGTCGGCGAGCCGTAGGTCATATCCCAGGTGCCCGCCAGCTGGCAGCCCACCCGGCCGATGCACAGGCCCACGACGAGCGCGGACACCCAGGCATCTCCCGTCGAGAAGGGCCAGTCGATGATCCGCTTGCCGAGCTCGGTGCCGAGGACGCCGCCGAGAAAGCCGCCGAGCACGGACTTGCCGGCGATCCAGTGGCTCGGCGGCGCCGCGAGGAGCGTCGAGGCGCTCGCGAGAAGGTGCAACCCCACCGCACCCACGGCCGCGCCGAGCACGGTGCAGCCCAGAAGCAGCAGCTGGTCGAGCCGCGGGCGCGCAATCGGCTGGGCGCGTCGCGCGCGCAAGTAAACGCGCCCCGCCACCGCATAGGCGCTCCAGTCGATCGCGGCATGCACGAGGGGATGCGCCTGGGTGAAGGTGAGGAGACTCGTGGCCATGCGGGCTGCGCGGCGCGGCGCTCAAACGCCGCGCAACACCCAGACGATGAGAAGCCCGGCGCCCACCAGGGCAGCGACCCCGAAGAGCAGCATGCCCGGGAAGGCGGTCGTGTGGGCGTTGAGCAGCAGCCCGCCGCAGAAGGTGAGCACCAGGCCGGCGAGGCCCAGCACCAGCGCGAAGATCATGAGGATCACTTTCAGAAGGATGATGAGAAAGCGCTGGAACGGCGTGCGATCGGCTGCCATGGCTCAGCGCTCGCGCACCAGGCGATACACTCTTTGGGCCACGAGCCAGAGCATCGTGCCGCCCACGGCCGCGCAGAGCAGGCCCAGCGCCGCGAGCTCCGGGGCGGGATATTTCGTGAAGAGGGAGCGCAACCCGCTCACACCGAAGCCGAGGCCGCACACCGTGACGCCGAGGCACAGGAGGCCGAGCCCCAGAAGGAGGATCACCGAGATGACCTTGCCAACGAGCGCCCATCCCTGCATGAGAGGCGAGCCTAACATGGGCCGCTCCGCGCACCGCCCTGCTCTCGCCTAGAATTCTCGCCATGACCCGCCTCGCCAAGCTCGGCTCGATGTTGCTCGTGATCGTGCTGGTGGTGGGCGTCGATCAGGCGACGAAGCTCGTGGTGCGCGCGCACGCCGGGCCCGGGACCCGGATCTCCTACCTCGGCGACACCCTGCGGCTGCAGTATGCCGAGAATCGGGGCGCATTCTTGAGCCTCGGCGCCTCGCTCACCCCGACGGCCCGCGCCGCCGTGTTTACCGCGGGGGCGGGCGCGCTGCTCACGAGCGTGCTGATCTATGGAATGCTCTCGAGGAGCGTCGGACGCCTCGACAGCTTCGCGCTCGGCCTCATCTGTGGAGGGGGCGTGGGCAATCTCATCGACCGGCTGCGCCACGCGGGTCTCGTGACGGATTTCCTCAACGTCGGTATCGGCCCGGTGCGCACCGGCATCTTCAACGTCGCGGACATGGCGCTGATGGCGGGCGTTGCCCTGCTGCTCATCCGATCCATGCGCCGCGGCGCCTGAGCAGGCGAGAGCCGCGGCCGCGCGCTGCGCGGCCGTGGATCAAATGTCGAGGTTCGAGACCTGCAGCGCGTTCTTCTCGATGAACTCGCGCCGCGGCTCGACCGCATCACCCATCAGCGTGGTGAAGATGTCGTCCGCCGCCACTGCAGCCTCGATGCGCACCTGGATCAGGCGCCGCGTCTCCGGATTGATGGTCGTGTCCCAGAGCTGCTCGGCGTTCATCTCACCCAGGCCTTTGTAACGCTGGATGGTCTGACCCTTCTTCGCCTGCTCGAACAGCCAATCGATGGCGACCTTGAAGCTCGCCACTTCCTTGCGCTCCTCGCCCCGCAGGATGTAGGCCCCGGGCCCCATCAAATCGCTCAGCATCTGCGAGAGCTCCGCGATGCGCAGATACTCCGCGGAATCGAAGAACTCCCGCGGGATGTGCTTCTCGGAGGTGAGGCCGTGCTCGGTGCGCTGCAGGTCGATGCGATGGCCGCCGGCCGCAAGCGGGTGCACCACGATGCGATAGCGCCTCGAGACATCGTCGAGCGAGTTGAGCTGGGTCTCGAGCTTATGGCACCAGTCCTTGAGCTCATCGAGGCGATCGAATCGATCGACGCTCAGCGGAGGCACGTACAGGAGCTGCTCGAGGAAGCGCTCATCGTAGCGGCGTGCCCAGCGGTGCACGATGCTCTGGACCTCGACATACTTGCGGGCGAGAGACTCGAGCCCCAGACCGGACAACGGCGGCGCCTCGGCATTCACGTGCAGGGCAGCGCCGTCGATCGCGGTGCTGAGGAGCAGAGCGTTCAGCTCGAGGTCGTCCTTCACGTAGTGCTCCTGCTTGCCCTTCTTGATCTTGTAGAGCGGCGGCTGCGCGATGTAGATGTGCCCGCGCTCGATCAGGATCGGCATCTGCCGATAGAAGAAGGTGAGGAGGAGCGTGCGGATGTGGCTTCCGTCAACGTCAGCATCGGTATTTTTTGCTGCAATGCCTCCGAAACCACAGATGAAATTCTCGTCGCCTTCCACTGAAAAGTCGTAAACGTTTCCGTTAGACGGCTGCACCGGACTCACCGACACTATAGGAAGAGCGATGAGGTCTCCGTCGATAACAGCAAATCGCCGGCGGCAGGGAACATCCGCGTTCGCAATCCTCTCCTCGACAGTGGCCGCTCCGGCATGATCACTCCATACCGGACGTAGACGTGCAAGCTCGTCTATGGCGTGAACGCGGATCTGCCAATGGCGATGAGTGGATTTGAACAAGTGGTCACCGCAGCGCTTGGCTACACGCTCGGCATCGATCTCTGTTAGGTGTGCAACAACGCCCATCGTCGATAGTAGATAAGAAACACCGCTCGCTATATCGCGGGACGAGGTGGAGAACACGATGGTGCCGGTCGTTGCACAACCATCGCCCAGGAAATATCCCCTTAAGAAGGCCAAGCGCAAAGTCTCGCTGACGTTGAACACCACATCGGGAATTTTCTTGGTAATCGAGTCGACTCCGAAAAACCCGAACACATGCTGCCAAGCCAACGCAGCCACGCGATTGATGAGCTTGAGCTCGCCGGCGCCGCGCGTGATGTCGTACGCCCGGGGGTTTAGCCCGAACACCTGGATGAAGGCTTCAGCCATTTCCTCAGAAAAGCGTGCATTGCCTTTCCCTATGCTCAAGCGGACACCGTTGCGATCCGAGCAGGATCCCTCGGCGAGATAAAACCCAAGGAGTTTCATCAGCTCCGGCGTCACCTTGACGAACCGCGGTATGCCCTTATGGCCGTAGTGCTCGGGAGTGAGCTCCAAATCTTCGCGATCCGCAAACCAAGCGATATCCTCCGCCTCCAGCGCCGACAGGCGCACGTAATCCCTGACCCGATTCGCCGGCGAGCCGCGATATTGCTCTGCCCAAATGCGCTCAAGGCGACTTGGCCCCACAATGACCTCGGAAGCGAGCGCGGCTGCGTTCGCGCCAATCACAGCAAGATACGACTCCCAGTTGGGCAGGGTCGGGCGAGAGAGTCCTTTCTCCCAGGCATAGAAGGTCACAGGTTGGCGTATGCCCACTCTGCGACAAAGCTCGGCATTGGTGACTCCACTCGCACGGCGCAGAGCCGCGAGTCGTTGCCCAACCCTGGCCGGGAATTCGACACGTGGCGCTGACATCTCCGGTCGATCCACGTATTCGTTGATAACTCGGGCTTTGTACCAAGCTTCTACGGCCGGACCCCGCAACCAGATCTGCTCTCGCGCTTCAGGTACTTGGTACAGCTTTCGAAGCAGGTCGATGCTCGCCGGTGCATCTTCGGGGAGGTGGATGGACTTCGGTGCCACCAAGCGGTCGCCAACGCTGAGGTCGCTCCCTAATTTGAGTCGGATCGATCCGTTCTCATAAACGAAGACGCTGTGACTGGCCGTCACGCGGGCTGAGCGTCCGTAGACGGTCTTTACCTCGTAAAGGACCTCATCGAGTGGGTGGCGAATGACCCCCTTGATGGGGCGGAATCGAACGAGATGATCTTCTAACCCGAAGCAGAGCACCTCTCCCAGCGGCTCCCTTACACGTCGCGTTACGCCGTTTTCGTCCGCCTGTATCCCGACGAGGGCCGTATCGATGAATGAACCGATGGTCGTCATCCGCGCGCCATCCCGGTCGCGGACAAAAACGTGATCGTCCCCATCCACGCTCATGATGATGATGCGGTGATAGCGCAGTTTGTCGACGTTGAAGTCGTCGCGCCCGATGCCGCAGCCGAGCGCGGTGATCAGCGTTCCGACTTCCGCCGAGGCGAGCATCTTGTCGAAGCGCGCCTTCTCGACGTTGAGGATCTTGCCCTTGAGCGGCAGAATCGCCTGCGTGCGACGGTCTCGACCTTGTTTCGCCGAGCCGCCCGCGGAATCACCCTCGACCAAGAACATCTCCGACAGCGCCGGGTCCTTCTCCTGGCAGTCGGCGAGCTTGCCCGGCAGGCCTGCGATATCGAGTGCGCCTTTGCGCCGTGTCATCTCGCGGGCCTTGCGCGCGGCCTCGCGCGCATACGCCGCTTCCAGAATCTTGCCGACGATGGCGCGCGCTTCCTGTGGATGCTCGAGCAGGAATTCCTCGAGGCGCTGCGCGACCGCGGATTCAACGACTCCCTTCACTTCCGAAGAGACGAGCTTGTCCTTCGTCTGCGAGGAGAATTTCGGATCCGGCAGCTTCACCGACAGGATCGCCGTCAGTCCCTCGCGCGCATCATCACCGGTGGTGATGATTTTTTCCTTCTTCGCCGCGAGCTCCTTCTCGATGTATTTGTTGAGCGTCCGCGTGAGCGCCGCGCGATATCCCGCGAGGTGCGTGCCGCCGTCCTTCTGCGGAATATTGTTCGTGTAGCAGTACATGCTCTCCTGGTAGGAGTCGTTCCACTGCATGGCAACTTCCACTTGTGTGTTGCCATCGCGCGTCTGGAACCACAGCACCGTGGGATGCACGGGTGTTTTGCTGCGATTCAGATAGCTCACGAAGGCGGACAGGCCGCCCTCGTGCTGAAAGACCTCGGACTTCTCGTCGCGCTCATCGACGAGCTCGATGCGTACACCGGAGTTGAGAAAGGAGAGCTCGCGCAGTCGCTTCGCGAGCGTCTCGTAGTTGAAGGTGATGTGCGTGAAGATCTGCGCGCTCGGCTTGAATCTGAGCGTCGTGCCGCGCTCGGTGGTCTCGCCGATCACCGCGAGCGGCGCCTGCGGCTCTCCCAGGCGATATTCCTGCCGGTGCACCTTGCCTTCGCGTCGAATCGTGAGCTCCAGAACATCCGAGAGCGCATTGACGACCGAGACGCCGACGCCGTGCAGACCGCCCGACACCTTGTAGGAGCTGTCGTCGAATTTTCCGCCCGAGTGCAGCACCGTCATGATGACCTCGGCCGCGGAGACGCCCTCCTCGCTGTGGATATCGACGGGAATGCCCCGGCCGTTGTCGGAAACCGTGACCGACTCGTCGGCATGGATGGTGACGACCACGCGGTCGCAATAACCCGCGAGCGCCTCGTCGATGGCGTTATCCACCACCTCGAAAACCATGTGATGCAGCCCGCTGCCATCGTCGGTATCGCCGATGTACATGCCGGGGCGTTTGCGGACCGCGTCGAGACCTTTTAAGACCTTGATTTTGCTTGAATCGTAAACGTCGTTATCGGCCATGGCGGGTCCTGTTTGGAGACCCGTCATTCTAGCAGTTATCCACCGCAAAATCCGAGTGAAAATTGGTTATTTAAGCCAGCATAATCAAAGGCTTGGATATTGGGCCGAGGGGCCGCTCGAAGGTCATGTGCGATGCAGTTTCGCGAACCCTTCCCTCAACGATTGTTGAGTCATGGATTTCCGGGGTGATCTGCTCGCCCGCCCGCACACCCGGTCCCCTTCCCGGCCCGCCCCATTTCCCCCCTTGGCTCCTTCTCGGCGGCCGTTGGCCTTGAGCCCCACCCGATTTATCCGCCTGCGCGGTGCCGACCCGTGAGCGAGCGCCGGTCCCAGCGGCGGCCCCTCCTGCCCCGAGTCCCCGCCCACTTCGGGTTTCCCTGGATCGAGGCGGTGCACTTCAGGGCGCCGGGCCGAATTGGGCGGCGCGCGGCGCCGAAATGCAAAGTCGGCCCGGCGGAAGGCCGCGGGGTCGGGAATCCGAGCCCGTCGCACGTTCCACGTGGAACGATGATCTACCCCGAGACCTCCTGGAGCATCCCCGCCTCCAGGTGATAGCGGCGCCCCGGGGCTCCCAGCGCCGCAAAGGTCGGCTGCAGCGTCGTGACCACGAGCTGTAGGTCCTCCCCCTGCACCGTCTGCAGGAGCGCTTCCAGTCGCTGCGCGTCGAGCTCCGCCGCCGGATCATCCAGCAACAGCGTTGGGCGGAGCGCATCCTCGCGTGGAATCAGCGGCAGCTGCGCCAGCAGGAGAACCGCCGCCAGCAGCTTTTGCTGGCCGCGCGAAATGCGTTCCTTGACGGGCAAGCCCCCCAATCGCAGCACGAGCTCCGCCCGTTGCGGCCCCACCTGGGTGCTCCCGGTCTCGACGTCTTTCGCGAAGCCGCGCTCGAGCGCCTCCGCGAGGCTCACGTCCGCAGACCAGCCGCGCCGGTAGTGAAGGGACAGATCCGCCTCGAGCAGCCGCCCCGCGAGCGCCGTAGCGACCGGCGCGAGGCGCTCGACATAGCGCGCCCGTGCCTCGCTCACCGCCTCGCCCGCGCGCGCGAGCTCCGAATCCCACGCCGTCACCGCGGGCCGAGTCGCCTGAGCCCGGAGCGCTGCGTTCCGTTGCTTCAACGCTTGCTGGTAACGTTGCCAGTGCTCGATGAAGCGCGGTTCCACGTGGAACACTCCCCAATCGAGGTAGCGACGCCGGCGCCCGGGACCCTCCTCGATGAGGTGGTGGACCTCGGGATCGATGATCTGCACCGGAAAGACGGCGGCCAGCTCCGCCAGGGAGGTGGCTCGCTCGCCGGCGATGCGCGCTCTGAGCCGCCCGTCAGCGCCCTCGACCCCCACCGCGATGCGCCGGTCGGCGCGCTCGACCTCGCCGAAGAGCACGAACTGCTCGGCGCCGCTTCGCACCAGCGCATCCAGCCGCCGGGTGCGAAACGAGCGCCCCCGGCCCAGGAGGTACAGCGCCTCCAGCAGGCTGGTCTTGCCCGAGGCGTTCGGGCCGCTGATCAACGTGAACGCGGGATCGAGTTCGAGCTCCGCCCGGTGCAGACAACGGAAGTCCGTCGCCTGCAAGCGCCGGAGCGCCACGGAGCGTCGAGCCTAGAGCCTCATCGGCATCACCACGTAACGCGGTCCCGCGCCGCCGGGTGAGCGAATGAGGCAACTGGAGTTACTGTCGGTGAGGCCGATCTCGACCTCCTGGCCATCAATGGCTGCGAGGGCGTCGAGCAGATAGTTGACGTTGAAACCCACCTCGAGATCGCCCCCGGTATAGGTGACTTCGATCTCCTCCTCCGCTTCTTCCTGCTCCGGGTTATGCGCCTGCACCGTCATGGCGTTGTGCTTCACGGTGATTCGAATGCCCCGGTACTTCTCGTTGGACAGGATGGCGGTGCGCTGCAGCGCCTGGCGCAGCAGATCGCGATCCGCGCGCACGCTGGCCGGCGGCGCGGCTGGGATCACCCTCGAATATTCTGGGAAACGACCATCGATCAGCTTCGATGTGAAGCGAATGTCGCCGATCTGGGCTCGAACATGATTGGTACCGATCGCTACCGCCGCAGCACCTTCCGCATCGAGCACGCGTTGCAACTCCAGCACCCCTTTTCGCGGCACGATGACGGCTTGAGCGGATTTCACGCGGGCGGGCAAGGTCACCTCGGCGAGCGCGAGACGATGCCCATCGGTCGCCACAGCGCGCAGCACCGTGCCATCCATCTCGAGTAGCATGCCGTTGAGGTAATAGCGCACGTCCTGTTGCGCCATTGAGAAATGCGTTTTCTCGAGCAGCTGTCGCAGGTCCTTGCGCGGAATCTCGACCGTCTGCTGCGCATGAATGTCCTCGATCACCGGGAATTCGGCGGCCGGCAGGGTCGATAAGCTGAAGCGGCTGCGAGCCGCCTTGACGACGACCTTCTCTCCCTCGACCGCAACCGACACCGAGGCGCCCTCGGGCAGTGCTCGTAGGATGTCGAGGAGCTTGCGGCCCGGGACGGTGATGTCACCCGGATCCTGTGCGCTCACGAGCGTTGCGGCCTTCAGCTCGACCTCCAGGTCGGTGGCGGTGATCGAGAGCTCGCCGTCCGCGACGCTGAGCAACACGTTCGCCAGCACCGGCATGGTCTGCCGTCGTTCCACCACGCCGATCACCGCCTGCAAGGGTCCGAGCAGTTTTTCCCTCTCCGCCGTCAATTTCATGCGTGCTCCCATCCACCGATCTTAATGCTTTAAATCTTCTCTGAAGAGATGATGACTATGACTATGAAGGACCCGTGTCCTCGTGGGTAACCCAAAATTTGCCTTTATTATCAATTAACTACAATCATCGATCCACCCCCCGAGTCCTGTCGGCGGCGCGTGCTGTACCTGTCATGGACCTGTGGATAATTCTATCCACAGAATTCTCCACAGCTTTTACGCCTCATCCGGCGAGGATTCTCAACAGGTTCATATAGTCCTCGCCGACGCGCCGCTCACCCTCGCGCAGCGCCTTCACGCGCCGGCAGGCATGCAAGACCGTCGTGTGATCCCGGCCGCCGAACGCATCGCCGATCTCCGGCAGGCTGTGGTTGGTGAGCTCCTTGGCGAGCGCCATCGCGACCTGGCGCGGGCGCGCGATCGAGCGGCTGCGCCGCTTGGAGAGCAGATCGCCGATGCGGATCTTGTAGTACTCGGCCACGGTCTTCTGGATGTTCTCGACGGTGATGAGCCGCTCTTGGAGCGCGAGCAAATCGCGCAGCGCCTCCTTGGCGAACTCGAGCGTGATCGGTCGACCCGTGAAATGCGCGGTCGCCACCACGCGTCTCAGCGCCCCTTCGAGCTCGCGCACGTTCGAGCGGATGCGCTTGGCCATGAAGAAGGCGACTTCCTCGGGCAAATCGACGTGCGAGATCGCCGCCTTGCTCATCAGGATCGCGACGCACGTCTCGAGCTCCGGCGGCTCGATGGCCACCGTGAGTCCCCAGCCGAAGCGCGACTTCAGGCGCTCCTCGAGACCGTCCACCTCCTTCGGATATCGATCGCAGGTGAGGATCACCTGCTGCTGGCTCTCGAGCAGAGCGTTGAAGGTATGGAAGAACTCCTCCTGCGAGCGATCCTTGCCGGCAAAGAACTGGATGTCGTCGATCATCAGCGCGTCGAGCGAGCGATACGCGGTCTTGAAATCGTTGATGGTGTTGTGCTGCAGAGCCTTCACCATGTCGCCGACGAACCGCTCGCTGTGCACGTACGCGAGGCGCGCCTCGCCGTTGCGTTGCTTGAGCTGATTCGCGACGGCGTGCATCAGGTGGGTCTTGCCGAGCCCGACGCCGCCGTAGATGAACAGCGGGTTGTAGGCCTTGCCCGGATTGTCCGCGACCTGGATTGCGGCGGCCTTGGCGAGCTGATTGCTCTTGCCCTCGACGAAGCTGTCGAAGGTGAAATCCGCGTTGATGCGACTGCCGAGCACGATCGGTCCGAGCGGCCGTCGCGCCTTGGCCGCATTCGACTCCCGCGTGCCGTTGGCGGTCACACCGTGCGTGGAAGTGCCGTTGGCGAGCACGCTCGGCGCGACCGCGCAGCGCGAGCCGACGTCGAGCACCACGTCCGGCGCCGAGCCCTCGGCGAACTCGCCGATGAGCTCCTTGATGCGCGTCAGTGAATGGTCACCGAGCCACTCGATCACATAGCGGTTCGGGGCGAGGAGCTTGAGCTCGCCTTCACGCTCGATCGCTTGCAGAGGTCGCACCCAGGTGTTGAAGAGCTGCGGCGGAAGCTCGCTCTCGAGCACGCGCAGACAGCGATTCCACAGCGACTCCGGCAAGAGCGCTCTCCTACTTTGAGCACTGGGACCAAGAACGAAAGGGGCGGAGAGTCTAGCGCCAAGGATGGCCACGCGTCTATTGACACAGGAAGCCCCGCTTGAGTACCCTTTCCGCCCTCGAAAACCTCCCGCTCGCTGATCCAGCCCACTGATTTTCAAGCCGTGCCATGAAACGTACTTTCAACCCGAGCAACCTGCATCGTGCTCGTACACATGGATTCCGTGCACGCATGGCCACCAAGAGCGGGCGGGCCGTGCTCGCGCGACGTCGTGCCAAGGGCCGCAAGCGCCTCTGTCCGTGACACGGACTTAACGAGGCTCATCAGCGATCCGCAGATTCAAATTCGAGCCGCGCAAGCGTTTGCACAGCGCAGCCGAGTTTCGCGCCTGCCAGCAACGCGGCAAGCGCTTCGCGGACGAATTTTTCAGCGTATCCGTGCTCCACAATGGTGAGACGCATCCGCGACTCGGACTGGCGATTGCGACGCGCATCTGCGGCGGTTCCGTGACGCGCAATCGTCTCAAACGACTCACGCGAGAATCCTTCCGCTTGCATCAACATGCCCTGCCAGCCCTCGACATCACGGTCGCCGCCCGCGACGCGGCGGCGCGTGCCGCCCCGCTGGAGCTGCGCTCGAGTCTCGGCCGTCTCTGGCAGCGCATCGCGCGCAAGGCATGAGGGCATGCGCGGCCTCCTCCTCGCCCTCGTTCGCGCCTATCAGCTCGCGCTGAGTCCGATGCTCGGCGGCGCTTGCCGCTACTACCCGAGCTGCTCGTGCTACGCGCACGAAGCGATCGCGCGGCACGGAAGCGTGCGCGGCGTGCTGCTCGCCCTGAGGCGGCTCGCCCGCTGTCACCCGTTCACCGCCGGCGGTTACGACCCGGTGCCCCCCGAGGAGCTCGGCTCGCATGGGTAATTTGCGCGTGCTGCTCTGGGTCGCGTTCGGGCTCATGCTGTATCTCAACTACGAGACCTGGAACCACGATTACGCGCCGGTCGCCGGGCCCGAGTCGAGCACGAGCGCGGGCGCGAACGGAGCCCCGGGCGCCGCGAGCTCACTCGCCGACCGTGTGCCCTCGGGCACCACGCGGTCACCGGCGGGCGCGCCCGGCGCCGCGACCGCGCCGCCAGGCTCATCCCCCGCCGCAGCCTCGGCACCGCCCGGCACGGGCACCGGCACCGCCCCCACCACCGGCGCCGCGGCCACCGTGCCGACGCCCGGGATGGCCAGTGGCGGCGCAGCCTCGCTCGAGGGCACGAGCCCGGCAGCAGGCGCTGAGCAGGTCCACGTGAAGACCGACGTCCTCGATCTGTCGATCAATCTCGCGGGCGGCAGCATCGATCAGGCGGCGCTGCCGAAGTGGCCGCTGCGCAAGGACGCGCCGAACGTGCCGGTCGTCCTCGAGAATCCCGATCCGGCGACGCTCTACGTGCTGCAGAGCGGGCTCATCGGCGCGAACGGCGAGGCCGCCCCCACGCACAAGGCGCTGTGGAGCTCGGCGCAAAGCTCCTTCACCCTCGACCCCAAAGCCGCCACGCTCGCCGTGCCGCTCACCTGGAGCGATGGGCAGGGTCTCACCGTCACCAAGACCTTCCTGTTCAAGCGCGGCGGCTATGCGATCGGCGTGACCTACGAGGTGCACAACGCGGGCGCCACGGCGCGCCACCTTGCCTCCTACGCGCAGCTCCTGCGGCGCTGGGAACATCCCTCGCGCTCCTATTTCAACGTCGAGACCTATTCATTCAAGGGCCCCGAGGTCTTCGACGGCACCAAGACCAAGGACCTCAACGTCGAGAGCGAGACCGACAGCCACTTCAAGCAGACGATCAGCAACGGCTGGCTCGCGGCGCTCCAGCATCACTTCGTGTCCGCCATCGTGCCGCCGCCCAACCAGCCGTATGACGTCGAGCTCGTGGTACAGGACCACCTGTATCAGCTGGTCGCCACCGGGCCATTCAAGGACATCGCGACGGGCGGCCACGCGCAGTTCACCGAGACTTTGTTCATCGGCCCGAAGCTGCAGGATCAGCTCAAGGCCGCCGGCCCGCAGCTCGAGCGCACCGTCGACTACGGCAAGCTGTACTTCATCGCCCAGCCCCTGTTCACGCTCCTGAGTCTCGTCGAGCGGGTCACCGGCAACTGGGGCCTCGCGATCATCATCGTCACGGCGATGATCAAGCTCGTGTTCTACCCCTTGAGCCAGGCGAGCGGCCGATCGATGGCCAAGATGCGCGCGGTCGCGCCGCGCATGAAGCAGATCCAGGAGACCTACAAGGACGATCGCGAGAAGCTCGGACGCGCGATGATGGAGCTGTACAAGCGCGAGAAGATCAACCCGCTCACCGGCTGTCTGCCGATGGTCGTGCAGATTCCGTTCTTCTTCTCCTTCTACTGGGTGCTGCTCGAGAGCGTCGAGATGCGCCAGGCGCCCTTCATGCTCTGGATCAACGACCTGTCCTCGCGCGACCCGATCTTCGTGCTGCCCGCGCTCATGGGCATCGCCATGTTCGGGCAGTTCAAGCTGAACCCACCGCCGCCCGATCCGATGCAGGCGAAGATCATGCAGTTCATGCCGCTCGTGATGACGGCGACCATGATGTGGTTTCCCGCGGGTCTGGTGCTCTACTGGCTCACCAACACCGTGCTCTCGATCGCGCAGCAGTGGCGCATCAACCAGGTCGTGCAGGCCGAGACAGCGAAGTACCGCACCTGACGGGCACGCCCCGAGGTTCTCAAACCCAAGGTCTCAAACCCACCCGCCGTGCGACATCGTCCCGCTCCCGGCGACACCGTGGTCGCCCTCGCGAGCCCGCGCGGCCGCGGCGCGGTCGGCATCGTGCGCCTCTCCGGCCCCGACGTGCCGCGCATCGCCCGCGAGCTGCTCGGCGAGCTGCCGTCGCCGCGCGAGGCGCGCCTCGCCGCCTTTCGCGCCGCCGACGGCGAGATTCTCGATCGCGGCCTCGCGCTCTATTTTCCCGCGCCGCACTCCTTCACCGGCGAGCCCGTGCTCGAGCTGCAGGGCCACGGCGGCCTCATCGTTCTCGACCGCCTGCTCGCGCGCGCGCTCGAGCTCGGCTGCCGCGCCGCCCGTCCCGGTGAGTTCAGCGAGCGCGCGTTCTTGAACGGCAAGATGGACATTGCCGAGGCCGAAGCGATCGCCGACCTCATCGAGGCGGGCACCGCGGCGGCGGCGCGCGCCGCAGTGCGCTCCATGCAGGGGGAGCTGTCGGCGCGCGTCGAGTCGCTGCAGAGCGGCCTCACGGAGCTGCGCGTGCAGGTCGAGGCGGCCATCGACTTTGCGGACGAGGACCTTGACCTCGCCGATCGCGCCGCGCTCAGGGGACGCATCGAGCGCCTGCTGCAGGATTTCGATGAGCTCGCGGCCGCGGCGCGCCAGGGGCTGCTCCTGCGCGACGGCATCACGGTGGTCATCGCCGGACGACCGAACGCCGGCAAGTCAACGCTCATCAACGCCCTCGCGGGGGAGCAGGTCGCGATCGTCACACCGGCCCCGGGCACTACCCGCGATGTGCTGCGCGCGCGCATCGAGCTCGAGGGCCTGCCGGTCGAGCTCATCGACACCGCCGGACTGCGCGCGGCCGCCGACGCGGCGGATGCCGCCGAGGAAGAGGGAATACGCCGCGCGTGGCGCGAGATCGAGCGCGCGGATCTCGTGCTCTGGGTGATCGATGCGAGCACCGCGCACACTCCCGCGCCGCCCGCGCCGCCCGCGTCGCACGCTCCGCCGGCCGAGCTCGACGCGCTTTCCTCCCGGGGAGCGCTCATCCGGGTGCTCAACAAGATCGATCTGCTCTCTGGCGCGCCGCCGCGCGCGCTTTTGAGCTCGCGGCCGCCGCCCCTCTGGCTGAGCGCTCGGACCGGAGAGGGGCTTGCGCAGTTGCGCGCGCACCTGATGGCGCAGGTGGGCTATGCGCCCGCCGAGAGCAGTGCCCTCGCGGCGCGGCGCCGGCATCTCGATGCCCTGGCCCGTGCGCGGCTCGCCGTGGAGAGCGCCGCCGGCGCATGTTCGCGCCCGGACGCGTTCGATTTGTTTGCGGAGGAGCTGCGCCTCGCGCAGCGCGCGCTCGGTGAGATCACGGGCGAATTCACGCCCGATGACCTGCTCGGCTCGATCTTCGCGAGCTTCTGTATCGGGAAATGATCTGAGTGTCGCCGAATGGCGACAGTTCGATCGGACCGGGCCGCCGCTACGAGGTGCTTTGTTCGCCCTCGTCGAGCTCACTCCCCGCATCCTCGATCCAACGGGCGAGCCGCGCAGCCACTGCAAAGGCGCAGAGCAGCACGACGGTCGCGATCGCGGTCTTGAGGGGGTGGTGCCAGAACAGCCAGATCATGGTGAGCGCGGACAGTGCCAGAACGCCGAGAAAAGCGGCCCGCTTCATTCGTGCGTGATGATGCGCCGCATGCTCCATATCAGCCTCCGGAAGACATATTCCGACCCCTAATTGAACGTTATATCAAATAGGTCGGAATTCGCCTATACGGCATTTCCCTCAATTCTCGGCCATTTAAGCCCTCGGGCCGCATCATTCAACGCAGCATCGACTCGCGGCGCCAGTGCCGCGCGGTGGCGGCGATGAGGAGCCCTGCGAGCACGAGCGCGGAGAGCGCGGACGTGGCGATGTCTCGCGCCGAGATCGGCTCGTCCTTGAGCACGCTCGTCATCAGCAGGTGCTGGCTGAGCGAGGGGATGAGCATCAGGGCGCTGCGTGTCTTGAGCGAATAGATGCTCGCGAAGGCGAT
>DATGIA010000029.1:0-17217 GCA_035307465.1 Steroidobacteraceae bacterium | reverse complement strand
GGCTTTGCCCGGGTGAGGGGCTGCTCGTTCTCGGGAGTCGCGAGCGGAATGAAGCGCTCGATATGCTCGGAACCCACCAGGTTGGCGAGAAACGCCATGAGCTCGAGCGCCTCGGAGAACTGCGTGTCGCCGGCGCGGATGCGTTGCTCGAGCTGCGCCCGCAGCGAGAGCGTTTTCTGGCGCGCGAGGTCGATGATCCAGCGACTCGGACGCTCGTGCGCCGGCCAGGGCTGCACGCGCGCATAGCTTGCGCTGTCGAGGCCCGCATAGCGCTCATGCAACGCAAGACTCTGCAGCCACTTATCCAGGATCGCGAGCAGTTGTTCGTCGGCCGGTGTGGGCATCATTGCCTCCCGGGTGAACCCTAAACGAACAGCTCCTCGATAGCCAGGAACCCGCGCCCGCATGCCGCGGGCAGCTTGTTGGGGGCACTGCACAGCAGCTTAATTCGCTAGACTGCGGCGCCATGTGTGGAATCGCTGGCATGGCAGGCGAGCAAGCCCGACTCGAGACCGTGCGGGCAATGACCGAGCGGCTCGCCCATCGCGGACCGGACGGCGAGGGCTTCTGGGCCGATGCGGAGCAGGGGGTCGCGCTGGGCCACCGACGCCTCGCCATCCAGGATCTCTCGCCCAGCGGCGATCAGCCGATGCTGCACGGTGCGCACGTGCTCACCTACAACGGAGAGCTGTACAACCATGAGGCGCTGCGCGCCGCCCTGCCCGGGCCCTGGCGCTCGACCGGTGATACCGAAGTGGTGCTGCACCTTCTCGCACGCGACGGCAGCGACGGCCTCCAGCAGCTGGTCGGCATGTTCGCTCTGGCGCTCTGGGATGGGGCCGCGCGCCGGCTGCTCCTGGTGCGCGACCGCCTCGGCATCAAGCCGCTTTATTATCGGCTGAGCTCCGGGGGCATCGCCTTCGCCTCCGAGCTCAAGGCCTTGCTCGTGCTCGGCACCCCGCCGATCGATCGCAGCGCCGTGCGTGATTATCTCTTCCACGGGTACGTGCCGTCGCCGAAGTCGATCTACGAGGGCATCGCCAAGCTGCCCGCCGGCCACTGGCTCGAGTGGAGCGAGGGCCGCGTGCGCATCGAGCGCTACTGGAATCCCTCCACTGCGGTCACGGTTCGCGAAGCGCCCGCTGCGCTCGAGCGGCTCGATGCGCGACTGCGCGAGGTGGTGCCCGCGCACACCGTCGCCGACGTGCCGGTCGGAGTTTTTTTGAGCGGCGGTCTCGACTCGGCGCTCACGACCTACTACCTCGATCATCCGCACACGTTCAGTCTCGGGTTCGAGGAGCGTGATCGCTCCGAGCTCGCGGCCGCGCGCATGACCGCCGAGCACCTGCACACGCAGCACGCCGAGATCACCGCACCCGCCCGCGATTTCGTCGTGGCGCTGGAATGCCTGCCGCAGGTGTTCGATGAGCCCTTCGGCGACAGCGCGGCCTGGTCCAACTACCTGATCGCAGAGTGCGCTCGGCGCGAGGTCACGGTGGCCCTGAGCGGGGAGGGGGGCGATGAGATCTTCTGTGGCTACCCCCGCTACTGGTCGCGCATCGGCGCCCGCTCCACCGTGCTCAACCGCTCGCTCGCGCCGCTCGTGCCCGCACTCAGCCGCATGGGCGCCTCGCTGCGCAATCGATCCTATCAGGGCCTTGCGGCCTTCGCCGCGGCGCTCGGCGGGCTCAATGCCGAGCAGATCGGCACCCTTCTCGCCCCGGCCTGGCTCGAGCGTGATTACGACTACTGGTGGTTCTACCGCAAGTTCTGGCGCGAGGAGCTGGCGCCGCTCGAGCAGCTGCGATGGCTCGATCTGAATACCGATCTGGCGGAAGGACTGCTCACCAAGGTCGATCGCTCGAGCATGGCGCACTCGCTCGAGGTGCGGCCGCCGTTGCTCGATCATCGCCTGGTCGAGCTCATGCTGAGCATCGACCCGCACTTGCTCGTCGATGAGGCGCATGAGCGCGGCAAAGTGCTGGTGCGTACTCTCATGGCCCCGCGCCTGCCGCCCGCCATCATCGAGCGTCCGAAGTCAGGCTTTGGGCTCCCCGTGCGCCGCTGGCTCGCGCGCCATCCCGAGCTTCTCGCCGGCGCCGTGCGCCGCCTCATCGAGCGCGGCGTGCTCGCCCGTCCCGTCGGGACGGACTTCCGTCGCGCGTGGGCTTTGCTCATGCTCGACCGCTGGTTTACCACCTTTGGCTGATACGCCCCGCATCCTCTTCGTCCCGGTCTCCGGGCCGATGGGCATGGGCGAGTACGCGCGCGCTGCCACGCTCGCGCGCGCGATCGTGCAGCGCTGGCCCGCCGTGCAGGTGCAATTCGTGCTCAGTCGCGCGGCGCCCTATGCGGCCAGCGTCGGCTTCACCACCACCTGGCTCGAATCCTCGGCCACCTTTCACAGTTCGGAGGTGATCCGGGTGCTCGACGTCTTCCGCCCGCAACTCGTCATCTTCGACAATGCGGGGCGCACTGCGCAGCTTCTCGCGGCGCGCCGGGTGGGCGCCCGCATCGTGTTCGTGAGCTCGCGCCGCCGGCAGCGCGCACGCGCGTTCAGGCTGCGCTGGATGCGGCTGCTCGATGAGCACTGGATCGCTTATCCGGCGATCATTGCGGGCGCGCTCGGGCGGCTCGAGCGGCTGAAGCTGCGCCTGCTCGGTCGGCCGATCGTGCGCTATCTCGATGTCATTCTTGCGCGCGCGACACCCGAGCGGTGCGATGCGCTGCTCGCCGAGCTCGCTCTCAAGTCGCGTGAGTTCGTGCTGATCGTACCCGGCGGCGGCACCGGCGCGCGCACCGCGGGCGGGGCTCTCACCGAGTTCGAGCGCGCGGCCGAGCGGCTCGCGGCGGGCGGTGCCCAGGTGCTCTACGCGGGGCGCTGGACGGGCCCGCCCACGCGGCTCGCGGGAGTGCGGTCGTGCGCCGACCTGCCGCAGTCGGATCTCGCCGCATTGCTCGAGCGCGCGGCGGTGGTGCTCGTCAATGGCGGCTCGACGCTGCTGCAGGCGCTGGCGTGCGCCGCTGCTTGCGTGGCCGTGCCGATCGCGGGCGATCAGCCCGAGCGCATTCGCCGCTGCGTCGATGCCGGCGTGACCCGCTCGGCGCCGCTCGCCGCCGAGCCCATGGCGCAGGCCGTACGGGCACTTCTGGATGATGCGGGCACGCGCGCCGAGCTCGCGCGGCGGGCCGCCGCGCTCTCGCTCGTCGATGGCATCGCGGTCGCCCTCGGCGCGCTTGCCCCCTATCTCGGCGTGTCCTGAAGGAGCGCCGCGTGCCCAACCTCGTCCTGCTCGGCTACGACCCGCAGCAACCCTCCTATCGACACCGGATGCGAAGCCTCCTCAGCGCGCTCGAGGCGGCAGGATGGAGCGTGCGCCTGGAGCGTTTCCCGAGCGGCCGCTATGGCGTACGCACCCTCGAGCGGCGCACGCTTTTCCGCTGGGCCGACGTGACCGTGCTCCATCAGATCAAGCTGTCCGCCCTCGAGGCACGCCTGCTGGCCGCCGTCAGCCGACGTCGAGTCTTCGATCTGGACGATGCGATCTATGTGCGCAAGCCCCGGCGGCTGGGAGAGCCGCCCCATGACTCGCGCTGGCGGCGCGCCAAGTTCGCGGCCACCTGCCGCTGGGTCGATCGAGTCGTCACCGGCAACGAGGTCCTGGCCGCGGCCGCCCGGCCATTCAACGCGCACATCGAGGTGCTGCCGACCTCCATCGAGGTGGCGGACTATCAGCGCGCGCGCACGGCGCTCGCGGAGCCGCCGGTCATCGTCTGGATCGGCAGCCCGGAGAATCTGGTTTACCTCGAGATGATTCGTCCGGCGCTCGCGCGTCTCGTGGCGCGCCATCCGGGTGTGAGGCTGCGGGTGATCTGCTCGGCATTTCCCGACTGGCCGGAGGTGCCGATCGAGCGCGTGCCCTGGAGCTCGGCCACGGAGGCCCAGGCGCTCGCGGCCGCACACATCGGCGTGATGCCCCTCACCGACGATGACTGGTCGCGCGGCAAGTGCGCCTTCAAGCTGTTGCAGTACATGGCCGCGAGTCTGCCGTGCGTCGCCTCACCGGTGGGCGCGAACCGCGAAGCCGTGCTCGACGGGCTGACCGGTTTTCATGCCGCAAACGTCGAGGCGTGGACCTCGAGTCTCGAGCGGCTGATCGAGTCGCCGGCGCTGCGCGCGCGCATGGGCGCCGCGGGGTATGCCCTCGTTCAGGAGCGTTACGCGATGCAACACTATCAGCGCCGCTATGTCGAGCTGCTCGGGCGGCTGGCCGCCGAGCCGCGCTCGCGGTGAGCACGCGCCAGTTGCAGGGCCACAGCCCGCCGCGTACCGTCTGGTAGCTCAGCATCGACCACCCAGAGTATGCTCAAGCTCTTTCGAGAAATTTCGCTGGCGCTGCGGCGCCGGGACAGTGCCCGGGACGAGCGGCGCGTGCTCACGCGCTTCGCCCGCGAGCGTGCGCTGATCGCGGCACTTCCTCCGGTGCGCACGCGGCCTGCAACGCTGTTGCTCATCCGGCTCGACGACATCGGCGACTACCTTCTGTTTCGCAATCAGCTCGCCTCGTATCGCGCCTCGCCGCGATGGCGCGGCCATCGCATCACCTTGCTCGCCAACGATTCGTGGCGGGAGCTGTTCGAGGCGCTGGATGCCGACACGGTGGACGAGGTGATGTGGGTCAACAAGCGCGAGTATCTCGAGTCGGAGCCGCACCGGATGGGAGTCTGGCGGATGCTGCGCGAGCGCGGCTTCGAGACCCTGATCGCCACGTCGAGAACCCGACCCTTGCTGCTCGATGACCTGTGCCGGCTGGCCGCGGCGCCTCTACAGAGCCTCGGCTGCGTCAACACCTACCCCCACGGGCGCTGGAATCGGCTCTCGGACGACTTGTACGAGGCGTTGTTCGCGCCCTCGAGCCCGTTGCTGCACGAGTTTTGCTTCAACGGCGAGTTCACCGAGTGGGCCTGCGGCGTGCGCTTTGCCGGTAAGCGCCCGCATATCGCGCTGCGCCCGCCGCCGCCGCTCGCGGAGCCTTATCTGCTGTGCTTCATCGGCGCGAGCACCCGCAGCCGCCGCTGGCCCGTGCGACGCTGGTACGATTTCATCAGGGCCTTTCGCAAGGCGCATGCGATGCCGATATTCCTGGCGGGCAACAATCGCGCGGAGCTCGAGATGGTGAGGGTGCTCGAGCGTCGCACCGACGCTAGGAGCCTCGTCGGGCGCCTGCGCCTTGCGGACATGCTGTCCTGGATTGCCGGCGCTTCGGCGGTCGTGAGCAACGATACCATGGCCTCGCACCTCGGCGTCTCGCTCGACCGGCCGACGGTGATCATCGGCAATGGTTACAACTATCTGCGCTTCTCCGAATATGTGCGTGCCGGCATCGCGCAGGTGCGCACCGTGTATCCGAAGGTGTTCGAGCAGCGCCGCCGCGAGCGCGGCGAGGGCCCGTACGAGTACCACGAGACCGTGACGGCGGACATTGCCTCGATACCTGCAGGGAAGGTGCTCGAGGCGCTCGAAGCGGTGCTCCGCGAGAGACCCGCCTCACCGGGTGACGCTGCCGCGGATACCGAGTCTTCCGTGGATGCCGTCCCACCAGCCCTCGAGGACCGCGCGGATCTTCGTCCATTTACCCCGCTCGTAGAGCAGGACTCGCTTACAGGTGCGGACTGAGCGCGCGAGGCTCTTCAGTCGCCAGGAGCCAAAGCGGTAACGCCCCGACTCGCGCAGCATGACCGTATCGTTGCGTGCCCGGTAATAGCGCCGGTCGGGAGAATGATTGCTGGTCCATTTCTGCGACCCCAGCAGCCGATGCTGGCTGGGCGCACCGATGACATGATGCATGAGGGCCGCGCGTGCGCGCAGCACCCGGTAGCCGCGCGCGCGGGCGCGCACGCAATACTCGAGATCCACGTAGTCGATGAAGAACTCCTCGCGAAAGGGACCGATCACGCGATAAGCCTCGATCGAAAGAAGCGACCCCGAGGTGATCACCCAATCGACCTCGTCCCAAGCGCGCGCCGCCTCCGCCTCGCCCGGTGCGATCGGTCGCTCGAGCGGATCACGATAACCCGCGCCGACGACCGCCACTTGCCCTGCGACCGGCTGCGAGGCGAGGACGCTGATCAGGGAATCGACCAGATCCTCGTGGATGAGGCTGTCCTGATCCATGAGCAGCACCCAGCGGTAGCCGAGCGCTTCGGCCTGCGCGATCCCGGCATTGAGTGCCTGGGCAACGCCGAGATTGCTCGGATTGCGCAACAGCCGCGTCGAGCGGGCACCTGCGGCGGCAATTCCCTCGAGCATGGCGAGTGCCTGCGCACCGGAGGCATTGTCGACGAGGATCAGGCTCCCGACCTGGCGCGCGATGCGCTCCGCGCGGGCCGCAAAATCCTCATCCGGATGGAAGGTGACGATGAGGGCGCAGACGTCGGTGCGATTCATCGGAGGGGGCCCGCTCAGCTCTCGCTCGCCTGCGTCCAGTGCAAGGCGAGCGCATCGAGGCAGGAGCGCTCGCGCCGAAATCCCAGGAAGGCCTTCAGGCGCAGTCGCCAGCTCAAGGTGCGACAGGCGCGGCTGATGATCGGGAACAGCTCGCGCAGCTCCGCGCGCCGCTCCTGCGTGTCGTAGGCGCGCTTGAGCGCATCACAGACGATCGCGCCCGGCACCTTGTAGAGCCGCGAGCGCGCCGCAAACGGGTCCCGCACGCGCACCTCGAAGCGCCGCTCGCGGGCCAGCAGGAAGGTCGCGATGCGCTCGATGATGAACACCTTCATCTGCACGTTCCGCTCGCCCCGATAGGTCGTCGTGCGGCGCAGCGCGGCGCCGAGCTCCCCGCTCGGCGACTCGGCGATCTCGAACAGCTGCTCGGTGACCTCGAGCCACGCGCGCCAGAATCGCGGCTTCGCCAGGAAGTAATTGGAATACACTTCGTTCAAGGAGTGAGTAACGAGCTGCGTGAGATCGGTCGGTCGCCCGATGCGCTCGAAGAATTCGCTTGCGATGCGCAACAGCCCGGGATGACACACCTCGCCGTAGCGAAACACATTCAGGTAGTAAGCGGTCAAGTGCAGACTCGGACTGAACAGCACGACGTCGGGCGCGGCCGCCGGCAGTGCGAGGAAGCTCGCGACGGCGCGCGCATCGAGGTTCGTCTTGCTCTTGAAGCGCGGCGACAAGAATCCGTACAGGGTTTCCTCCTCGAGCGTCGTGCCGAGCAGAAAGCGCCGGATCGGCCAGTATTCGAACCAGTCGGGGCGCTCGTTCGTGCGGTTGTCGAGGACGCGAAAGCCCGCGTCCAGCCCCTGCACGTCGCCATGCGAGATCTGATAGATGCAGCTGAGCGGCATGAAGGCCCCTGGAACGACGGCGGGGCGGTACACGCCCGGGCCCGTGTATCTTACCGTTCCCAAGCGAGCCGCACGACACTGGACGACGCACCTCGATGATCCCCCTGATTGAATGGCATCCGATGGCAGTGCACTTTCCGCTCGCGCTGGTCATTACCGGCACGCTCGCACTGAGCGCCGCATGCGTGATGCCTCTGCAGCGCTGGTCGTCCTTGCTCGCCACCGTCGGCACCTGGAACCTGTGCCTGGGGGCGGTCGGTGCGCTGCTCGCGCTCGCCACCGGACTTGCAGCGATCGTCGGTCTCGAGCTCGCAGGCGCCGCCCGGGCGGCGGTCGCGTTGCACGTCAAGTGGGCCGTGCTCACGAGCGTGCTGTTGCTGCTCCTGGCGGTGTGGCGTGGCGCGGGTCAGGTCGCCGCCGCGCGTCCGTCGCGGCTGTTTCTGGTGCTGCTGTGGATGATGACCGCGGCCCTCATCATCACCGGGTACCGCGGCGGCGAGAATGTGTATCGATACGGTATCGGCGTTTCGGCCCTTCGCGGTCCGACCGAGCCCCCACGGAGCCCTCCATGAGCAAGCACATCGACACCCAGGCCCTCGGCAAATTCATCGAGCCCGTGTGGCTTGATTCCATCGTCCCGACGCTGTGCGAGTATGTACGCATCCCGAACAAGTCGCCGCTGTTCGATCCCCGCTGGGAGCAGCACGGGCACATGGAGCGGGCCGTGCAGCTGCTCGCCGACTGGGCGCGCCGC
This sequence comes from Steroidobacteraceae bacterium, assembly GCA_035307465.1. Classification (GTDB taxonomy): domain Bacteria; phylum Pseudomonadota; class Gammaproteobacteria; order Steroidobacterales; family Steroidobacteraceae; genus Bog-1198. The sequence goes on along the minus strand of DATGIA010000029.1, from coordinate 9,110 downwards.
CAGCCGATTCGCAATCTCAAGGTCGAGATCGCGCGATTACCCGGCCGCACCCCGCTCATCCTGATCGAGATTCCCGGAACCGCCGACACGGTGCTGCTGTATGGCCATCTCGACAAGCAGCCGGAGTTCACGGGCTGGCTGCCCGGTCTCGGTCCGTGGGAGCCCGTACTGCGCGATGGAAAGCTCTACGGCCGCGGCGCGGCCGATGACGGCTACGCGATGTTCGCCTCGCTGACCGCCATTGCCGCGCTCGAGGCGCGCGGTCTGCCGCATGCGCGATGCATCGTGCTCATCGAGGCGTGCGAGGAGAGCGGCAGCACCGATCTGCCTGCACACGTCGAGGCACTCGCAGCGCGCATCGGCACGCCGAGCCTGGTCGTGTGCCTCGATGCCGAAGCCGGCGACTATGACCGGCTCTGGCTCACGACCTCCCTTCGCGGCAACATCGTCGGCGTCCTTGAGATCGATCTGCTCACCGAAGGGGTGCACTCCGGCGCCGGCAGCGGCATCGCAGCCTCGTGCTTTGACGTGCTGCGCCAGCTCCTGTCGCGAGTTGCGAACGAGGGGGGCGAGATCCTGATCGAGGACCTCAAAGCCGAGATCCCTGCGGCACGTCTGCGAGAGATGGGCGCGACCGCGCGCCTGCTCGGGGACTCGGTCGCAGCTCGTATGCCTTTCGTCGAGGGAGCGCAGCCGATGTCCCTCGATCCGGCGGAGCTGCTGTGCAACTCGACCTGGCGACCGACGCTCACCGTCACCGGGATCGACGGCCTGCCGGCGCTCGCCGACGCCGGTAATGTGCTGGTGCCGCGCCTCGCCGCGAAGCTGTCGTTCCGCTTGCCGCCGACAGTCGATGCGCGGCGCGCGTCGGCGGCCTTGCGCAGTGCGCTCGAACGGGATCCACCCTGGGGAGCTCGTGTGCGCTTCACGACCGGAGCGGACAGCCCCGGCTGGAGCGCTCCTGCGCTCGAGCCATGGCTCGAGGCAGCGGTGCGGGAGGCCTCGCGAGACTGCTATGGAGAGGACTGCATGTCGATGGGGGTGGGCGGCACCATACCCTTCATGGCGATGCTCGGCGAGCGCTTCCCGAAGACTCAATTTCTCGTCACCGGCGTGCTCGGCCCGCATTCCAATGCCCACGGGCCGAACGAGTTTCTGCACATCGACTACACGAAGCGTCTCACCGCCGCCGTGGCTTATGTGCTCGCCCGTCACGCTGAGCGCTAACGGAAGCGGCCGTGCAGCCCCCAATTGCTGCACGGCCGTCCGAGCGTCGTGGAAGCGACGCTATTGCGCGGCCCCCGTGCTCGTCGCCGGCATCTCGCCCGTGTAGTAAGCCAGCACGTAAGCCTTGAGGGTGTCGTTCGCCTGCGGCACCCCGAACACACCGACCGGCGCGCCCACGGCGAGACCGTTGGTGAGAGCCATGAGACCCGCGCTCGTCGTGATGTCGATCGGGCTCACGGTCACAACGCCGTTCGTACGATCGATCTGATAGACGAGTGTGGCCGCGCCCGTCGTAGTGCTCACATCGACCGTCACCGGCATCGTCGGGGAGCCGCCGATTGCCGTGATGGTGAACGCATTGTGGGTGAGGCCACTGGCGACCAAGCTCAAGGGAACGAGCGAGGGCAGAAGCACGGTGTCGGCCGCCGACCAGGCACCCGGGCTCGCCGGATCATTCCACACCGCGTAGCTCACCCCGAGCGATGAGATCGAGCCCACCAGACCGCCGAAGTCGACGCTGCCACTTGTCGCGGCCATGAAGTCAGGGATCACCTCGGAGCCGCTCGTGTAGAGCGTCGGGTAGGCAAAGTTCCAGTACTTGTACCCATCGATGGTATTGCCCGTCGCATCCGTGCCGTTCGGCGTCGAGCCCGAGATGTAGTCGAGCGTGACGACGTAGTCGTCGCTCGCCGTCCGGAAGTTGCGCGTGTAGGTGAAGCCCGTCGAGTTGGCCGAGGAGATCGCTCCATCGTACGCGGCGGTCTCGATGTCGATGCTCTGTGCGACCAGCGGGCTCGCCAGCGGATCGACCACGCTCGCGTGCACCTTGAAGCCACGCACGAGGTCATGAGCGGCGAGAAACGCGGGACCCGTGCCGATGGGTTTCGAGTCGTCCCCGCCATTGTGCGGCTGGCGGTAGAAGAACTGCGTATTGGCGTCCACGCTGAGCGGCACGCCCAGGCCGCGCTCGTTCTCGATCGTGACCACGTTGGTGCTGGTGTTGACGTGCAGAACGTGGCCCTCGGGGCTGAGCCAGACGCTGTTGAAGGAGCTGCTTGCCCAGATGCGCGTGGCAACCAGAGTGCCGTTCTCCTGGTAGCGTGCGGCGATGCGCACGTACTTGCCGACGAGATCGGTTTCGGCCGCGAAGCTCGTGATCGTGGTGTGAGTCTGAGCATCGACGTCATAGAACAAGGTGCCGTTGGTCGCATCGACCTCGATGGTGAGCGACTGATTGCCCGCAACGGCCGTTTCCGGGTTCGTTGCCGGCTCGAGCGGGTAGTCCTTGGTGATCGTGATCGAGCTGTCGTCGCTCGAGATCGCGGTCACGTTGCCGTAGGAGTGACGCAGCACCAGCCGATCGAGCGCGCGGATCGGATGGTGTCGCACGGGACCATCGAAGTTGACGGCCCAGACCGTGTTGCCGCCGCCGGTCGGAGGCACGTGCCCGACGATGAAGGCCGGGTGCGAGAGGTTGAATTCGAGATCGAGCGCATTGCTGCCGCCCGCGCTCACGACGAGGGGTGTCGCGAACGACACCTTGACCGGCACCGTCACACCGGCGCTCGAGTTTTGAGTGTGCTGCACCTGGATCTGGCTGCTCGGAATGGTGCTGCCGGGCGCACCGGCAAAGCCCGCCTGCGGATCCGCTGCGACCGTGAGCACGATATCGTTCGGACTGCCGCTGACCGTGAGCACGGCGCCGCTGTAGGTACCGACGGGCACATCGACGTTGCCGAGGATCTCGGCAATCTGATCGAGCTCCACCAGATTCACCATCGGTGCAGGACTCGGCGCCGTGTACACGGTGACGTTGCCGCCGCCGCCCTGAGGAATGAGTGCAATCGAGAGAACCTCGACGCCGATCGTCGCCCAATCCTCCGTCGAGGCATCGCTCATCATCAGCGATACCTTGCCCGTCTGTTGGGTGGGTTGAGTGGATGAGGTGCCGCTGCTGTCACCGGCGGTGCTTCCAGAACCGCCGCCGCATCCCGCGATGAGCGCCGCCGCCACGCCGAGCGACACGAGACGTGATGTGCTCGAAGACATGATTCAACTCCTGTAGTTAACGATAATTCGCTGTTGTCGCATCGGCGCCAAGCGCGCGCGCCGTTCAATGTGTTCCAGCAACGAGCGAAGCAAACTCGCGTTGACATTCGTGGACACACCATTGCGGCATGCGCGCCGCGCGGGCATCCAATCTCATGTCGCAAGCGGGAGACAGCGGGGTTGGGCGGCGAGCTCGACGCGCCGTCGCGGCGCCTCACCGGCTCAGTGACGTGCGAGTGGCGCCCGACGCCGCCGCTTTGCTCGCTTCAACGGGACCGCAACGCGCAGTGCTCGCGCCACGCCTGGCGATAGAGGCGCTCGATCGCATTCGCGAAGCGCGGCGCATCCATCAGCGGTGAGCTCGCGAGGCGCGCGCGCAGTGTCGCGCGCAGCTGTGCGAGACGCGTGAGATCGCGCGCCCAGGCCAGGGCGATTTGCACGAACGCTTCGTCGGAGTGGGCCACGAGCTCGCTGAGGCCGAGCTGGTAAAGCTGGCTCGACCCGCCCCGGCCGACGGCGGTGCGCCCGGCCCGCGTCACGCACGGTACTCCCATCCACAGGGCATCGATGCTCGTCGTGTGGCCGTTGTAGGGGAAGGTGTCGAGCCCGAGATCGATCTCGCGGTAACTCGCGAGATATCGGGCACGGGGCTGAAAATCGAGGAAGTCGATTCGCGACTCCTCGATGCCGAGCGCCGCGAAGCGCCGTGCCAGCGCGAGTCGAAATCGACCGCGCGGCGCGAGCAGCCGCATCCGCGAATCGGGCAGTGCGCGCAGCACCGGCGCCCACAGCGCGAGCGTCTCGGCGGTGAGCTTGCATGGATTGTTGAGGCAGCCGAAGGTGAGATGCCCGTGCTGATGCGCCGGCAGCGCACTCGCCTCGGGCGGCGCCTGTGTGAGCGGGTCGTAGCACCAGAAGCTGTCGGGCAGCAGCAGCGTGTGCTCGCTGTAGTCGTCTTCACCGCCGGCAGGATCGAGGCGCGGGTCGCTCAGGCGGTAATCCATGGCCGTGAGGCCGGTGGTTCCCGGATAGGCGAGCCAGGCGATCTGCACGGGCGCGGGCTTGCGCGCGAACAGCAGCGGCCGTCCGCCCGCCATGTGCATGGTCAGATCGACGAGGATATCGACCCCGTCGTTGTGGATCCGACGGGCGAGCGTCGCGTCGTCCATGCGATGCACCTCGTGCCACCGATCGGCGTGGGCTGCCAGCTCGCGGGTGATCGCATCGGCACGCACGGTGCTCGAGTAGCAGACGATCTCGAATGAACGATGATCGTGGTGGGACAGGAGCGGTCGCATGAACAGGCTCTGGCAGTGCTCGCGAAAGTCGGGCGACACATAGCCGATGCGCAGGCGCCGCTCCGGGACGCGCTCGCCCTGCCACGAATCGTGGGCGGGCAGCGATGCGGCGAAGCGCGATTGCCAGCGCCGGCACTCCGCGAGCAGGGGCTCGGGCGCAGTTTCGCGAAAGCTCAAGCTGTAGGCGAGATTGCTATGGGTGGTGGCGAGCGTCGGATCAAGCTCGAGCGCGCGGCGAAAGCACGCAAGCGCCTCCTCGAGGAGCCCGCCGTCCTTGAGCACGTTGCCCAGCGTGTCGTGCAGCACGGCCTGGTGCGGGGCCCGGGCGAGGCCATGGCGCAAAATGTCTTCCGCTTGCTCGAGCTCACCCAGGGCGCGCTTCAGCGCCGCCAGATTGTTGAGCGCGACGAGGTCGTCCGGGCTCAGTCGCAGCGCCGCCTCGTAGCTGGCCTGCGCATCGGCCAGCGCGCCGCGCTCGCGCTGCAGGTTGCCCAGGTTGATGAGCGCTTCGGGAAACGCGGGGCGCAGCGCGATCGCCCGCTGGTAGGCCGCGAGCGCCTCGTTCGCTCGATCGAGCCCGCGCAGGGCCTGCGCGAGATTGAACTGCGCCTCGGCGGACGCGGGCACGCTTCGTGTGAGCTGCTCGAGCAACTGGGCTGCCGCGGCAAACTCACCGCGACGGTTGAGCGCGAACCCGAGATTGATCGCGTGGGCCGTCACGCCCGGTTCGAGGGCGCGCGCCTCCTCGAGGACGCGGACCGCTTCGTCGAGCTCGCCGAGCTCGGTGAGCGCGGCGCCCAGGTTGCCGAGCGCGCTCGGCGCGTGCGCATCGAGTGCGAGAGCGCGCCGATAGGCGGCAATGGCTTGTGCCAGTGCGCCGCTTTGCTGGCGCGCGATGCCGAGCGCGATCCACGCATCGAGGAGCGCCGGCTCACGCTCGAGCGAGCGCTCGTAAGCGAGCACCGCATCCCTCCAGCGACCCAGTGCGCTCAAAGCCTGTCCGTGGCCGAAGTGAAAACGTCCCTCCGCGGGGCAGGCGGCGACCGCAGCCGTCAGCGCCACGAGGGCCGCCTGCGGGTGATCATCCTGCAGCTCGAGCAGACCGCTGCGAAAGAGCGCGAGGGGGTGTGCGGGTTGCGCCGCCAGTACCTGCCGGTACAGACGCCGGGCCTCCTCCAGCCGGCCGGCGCGGTGATGTGCAGTTGCAGAGTCGAGGCGGGCGTCGATCGGATCGGGCGAAGGCGCGTCGATGCGGAATTCCTCCGGGCTCAGAGCGGCCTTATCATGCCCTGATTGAGGTTCGGAGGCGCGGTGGCCACACGGCTCGACAAGATGCTCAAGCGCGAGGTTTCCATCGACGGACGGGCCTTCGTGGTGGCGATTTCCCCGGAAGGCCTCAAGCTTACCCTCAAGGGGCGACGGAAGGGTCAGGAGCTGCGCTGGAGCGATCTGATCAGCGGTGAGGCGGCGCTCGCCGTTGCACTCAATGCCTCGGTCGGCCGCTTCGACGCTCCCCGCGCCGCGAAGACGCCGCCGGCGCTGCGCGCGCCCGTCCCGCCGATTGCACCGAAGCGCGCGGCTACGCCCCCCGGCGCCCAGACCGGCAAGTCGCGCGTGGGCAAGGCGCACCCGCCCGCATCGCGCGCCGGGGCGCCGCGCCGCTCGCGCAGCGCACGACCGCGCGGTTGAGAGCCGCTCGAAGTTTCGGCACCCAATCGCTCACTGTTACAATCCGCCGCTCACTGCCGCGTTGCTCACCGCTGCGAGGTCGCATGGATCTGGGAATACGAGGCCGCAAGGCGATCGTCTGCGCATCGAGCCAGGGTCTCGGCAAGGGGTGCGCGCGTGCGCTCGCCGAGGCGGGCGTGGCCGTCGTGATCAACGGGCGCAACCGCTTGCTCCTTGAGCGCACGGCCGAGGAGATCCGTCAGGCGACGGCCGTCGAGGTGACCCCCGTGCTGGCGGATCTCTCCACCGAGGCGGGCATCGAGACGCTCCTCGCTGCGTGTCCCGAGCCGGACATCCTCGTCAACAACAACGGGGGTCCGCCATTCCGGGATTTTCGCGATCTCGATCGGGCCGCCCTGATGACGGGACTCACGATGAACATGATCACGCCGATCGAGCTGGTGCAACGGGTGATCGACCCCATGGCGGCGCGGCGCTTCGGCCGCATCGTCAACATCACCTCGCTGAGCGTGAAGATGCCGCTCGCCGGGCTCGATCTGTCGAGCGGCGCGCGGGCAGGTCTCACCGCGTTTCTCGCCGGGGTGGCACGCAATGTCGCGGACAAGAACGTGACCATCAACCAATTGCTCCCGGGGAGCTTCGACACTGCGCGCCTGCGCAGCGGTCTGCTCGCGCACGCGACGCGCGACGCAGTGCCGGAAGCCGAACTGGAGGAGCAATGGCGTGCGGGGATACCTGCAAGACGCTTCGGGACGGCCGATGAGCTCGGGCAGATCTGCGCGTTCCTCTGCAGCGTGCATGCGGGCTACATCACCGGGCAGAACATACTCGTGGACGGCGGCGCGGTCCCGACCGCGTTCTGAAACCGACGCCGTGAGCAATACCGCTCCTCTCGTGCCGTTGGTGCCACCGGGCTGGCTCGCGCGCATGCCCTCGGCTCCGATCCTCTCGAGCGAGGGTCTGGGCTGGCGCCACCTGTGCGCCTACCGCGTCAAGTATCCGGCGAGCTTCGCGCTCGATCTGCCGGCGACGGGCGGTCACTTTCTTTCCTGTCACCTTCACAACCCTTGTGAGCTGAGGGCCCGCTGGAACGGCTTCGTACGCCGTTGCCGCTCCCTTCCGGGCGAGGCGATCATCATGGCCGCGCAGCAGGAGAATCACTGGGAAGGGTCCGGTGCGATCGACGAGCTGCAGATATTTCTCGATCCGCAGATGCTCGCCGCGGCGGGTGCCGAGCTCAGCGACCGCCCCGTGCAGCTGAGTCAAGGCATCGGAATACGCGATCCACTCATTCCCGTGATCGGCGCGCGCCTCGTGGAAGAGCTGTCCCATCCGGGCGCGGGCAGCCGACTGCTCGGCGACGCACTCGCCCATGCGCTCGTCGCGCAGCTTCTCTTGCGCCACTCGAACCTGCGCACCGAGCGCGCGATCGAGCGCATCGACATGCCGTTGCATCGCGTGCGTGCCGCGGTCGAGTACATCGAGACCCACCTCGGAGAGGATCTCACGATCGCGATGATCGGTTCTGCCGTGCAGATGAGCGCCTTTCGCTTTGCGCGTGGCTTCAAGCGGGCCACCGGGTGCACGCCGCACCGTTTCCTCACCGAGCGACGCATCGAGCGCGCGAAGGAGCTCCTGCGCGCGGGCGAGCTGCGCCTCATGGAGATCGCGGCGCGCACCGGATTCGCGACCCAAAGTCACTTCGCCGCTGCGTTTCGCCGACATTGCCGATGCTCTCCCACGGAATACCGCCGCTGGGTGCGCGAGCGCGGTTGACTGCCATGGGGGCGGCCGCGCGTTCACCCCTCGAGGACTCCTTGCACGAGAGACTCGCTGCACAGCGGCGCGACTTCGAGGCGGACGGCTTCCCGGCCCTCGAGGTGCGCCGCGATCGGTTGTCACGCGCGCTCGATCTGCTGCTCACCCATCAGAAGGAGCTGTGCGAGGCGGCCGCGCAGGACTTTGGTCAGCGCCCCGAGGTCATCACGCGCCTCATGGACGTGCTGCCGGCGGCGCTCGCGCTCAAGAAGGCGCGGCGCCGGGTGGCCCGCTGGATGCGTCCGCAACGGGCACGCATCGGATTGCCGGCGGGTGCGCCGGGAGCGCGCGCCGAGATACGCCGCGAGCCGCTGGGCGTCGTCGGCATCATCAGCCCCTGGAATTTTCCCATCACCCTCTCGTTCGGTCCGCTCGCAGGCGTTCTTGCCGCGGGCAATCGCTGCCTGCTCAAGCCTTCCGAGCTCACGCCGCGCGTGAGCGCGGTGCTGGCGCGCCGGATCGGCGAGTGCTTCGATGCGGTGGAGCTCGCCGTGGTGACGGGCGGCCCCGAGGTCGCAAGCGTCTTCGCCGCGTTGCCCTTCGACCATCTGCTCTTTACGGGCTCGACGGCGATCGGGCGGCGGGTGATGAGTGCCGCGGCGGGAAACCTGGTGCCGGTGACGCTCGAGCTCGGCGGGAAATGTCCCGCGATTATCGGACGCTCGGCGCGACTCGAGCAGGCCGTCGATCGAATCCTGCTGAGCAAGCTCGCCAACGCCGGGCAGATGTGCATCGCGCCGGATTACGTCTGCCTGCCCCGGGCTTCGCTCGAGGAGTTCGTCGCCGCCGCCCGCAGCTGGGTCAGGCGCGCCTACCCGGGCGGAGCGGTGAACCCCGACCTCACCGCTCTCATCAACTCCTCTCATGCGCAGCGCATCGAAGCGCTCCTGGCGGACGCCCGCGCCCGTGGTGCGAAGCTCGTGCCGCTCATGGAGGATGCGGGCGCGAGCGGGCGCCTGCCCGTGCCCATGCTGGTGCTCGATACCAACGAGCACATGCGGATCATGCAGGAAGAGATCTTCGGTCCCC
>DATGIA010000028.1:0-23418 GCA_035307465.1 Steroidobacteraceae bacterium | reverse complement strand
CAATGACCACGTTCACGTAGTGGCGGCTGCGCAGACAATGATCCATGACCGACAACAGGCAATTCGCATCCGGTGGCAGGTACACGCGCACCACCTCGGCCTTCTTGTTCATGACGTGATCGATGAAACCCGGATCCTGATGGGTGAATCCGTTGTGGTCTTGCCGCCAGACGTGCGAGCTCAATAAGTAGTTGAGCGATGCAATCTTGCGACGCCACGGAAGATGCGCGGTCACCTTGAGCCACTTGGCGTGTTGATTGAACATCGAATCGATGATGTGGATGAAGGCCTCATAGCAGTTGAACAGGCCATGACGGCCGGTGAGCAGATAGCCCTCGAGCCAGCCCTGACACTGGTGCTCGCTCAGCATCTCCATCACCCCGCCGCGGCGCGCGAGGTATTGATCTCCCGCGGCCTCTGCAGCCTCCCACGGCCGGTCCGTCACTTCGAACACCGCCTCGAGCCCGTTTGAGATCGTCTCGTCCGGACCGAACAGGCGGAAATTTCTCGGCTCGCCGTTCATGCGCATCACGTCGCGCAAGAACGGGGCGAGGATGCGCGTGTCGCCGACGCCGCGTACGCCGGGTCGCTGCACCGGCGCCGCATAGTCGGTGAAATCGGGGAGCCTCAGATCGCGCGGCCGGCGCCCGCCGTTGGCGTTCGGGTTCGCCCCCATGCGCCGCTCGCCTTCAGGCGCGAGCGCCTTGAGCCCGGGCAGCAGGCGACCGCGCTCGTCGAACAGCTCCTGCGGCCGGTAGCTGCGCAGCCAGTCCTCGAGCATTTTGAGGTGCGCCGGGTTGCTCAGCGGATCCGTGATCGGCACCTGGTGTGAGCGGAAGTTGCCCTCGATGGGCTTGCCGTCGATGACCTTCGGGCCGGTCCAGCCTTTCGGCGAGTCGAGCACGATCATCGGCCATCGAGGCCGCTCGTCGAGTCCGTCCGTACGCGCCCTGCGCTGAATTTGCCGGATCGACTCGATCACCCGATCGAGCGTTTCGCACATCGCGGCGTGCATCGGCATCGGCTCGTGGCCCTCGACGAAATGGGGTATCCAGCCATGGCCGCGTAGAAGCTGCTCGAGCTCCTCACGCGTGATGCGGGCAAGGAGCGTCGGGTTTGCGATCTTGTAGCCGTTCAAATGCAGGATCGGCAGCACTGCGCCGTCGCTCGCCGCGTTCAGGAATTTGTTCGAGTGCCAGGCGGTCGCGAGCGGCCCGGTCTCCGCCTCGCCGTCACCGATCACGCAGGCGACGATGAGCTCGGGGTTGTCGAACACCGCGCCGAAGGAATGGCTCAGGGAATAGCCGAGCTCGCCGCCCTCATGGATGGAGCCCGGGCATTCGGCCGATGCGTGACTCGGAATGCCGCCCGGATAGGAGAACTGCGTGAAGAGGCGCTTGAGCCCCGGCTCGTCCTCGCTCACGCTCGGATACACCTCGCTGTACGTGCCCTCGAGATAGGTGCCCGCCACCACCGCCGGCCCGCCGTGCCCGGGACCCGAGACATAGATCATGTCGAGGTCGAAGCGCTTGATGACGCGGTTGAGGTGCGTGTAGATGAAATTCTGGCCGGGCGTCGTGCCCCAGTGCCCGAGCAGCATGCGCTTGATGTGCTGAGGGGCGAGCGGCTCCTTGAGCAGCGGGTTGTCGCAAAGATAGATCTGACCGACCGAGAGATAGTTCGCCGCGCGCCAGTATGCGTCGATCTTCTCGAGAAGGGCGCGGTCGGCGGCAGGTTCTGGAGGTTGCATCATGGTGCCCTCACGGAAGGATTGAGGCGGCCGAGGTGCCGCAGGGTTTGCCGGGCAATCACCGAAGCCTCGTCGGTGCGGATGACGTGCACCCGCACGCCGCTCGCCTCGCTCGAGATCACGGCCGCGTGGGCCGCATTGCGCGCAGCGTCGATCTCGAGGCCGAGGAAGCCGAGACCGGTGCAGATGCGCGTCCGCACGCTCGCCGCGTTCTCGCCGATACCGCCCGCGAACACCAGCGCCTCGAGACCGCCCAATGCGGCCGCAAAGGCGCCGATGCATTTTCGGCTCTGGTAGCAGAAGAGCTCGAGCGCCTCGGCCGCGCGCACGTCCGTACCTTCCCGCGCCAGCAGGTCACGCACATCGGAGCTCGTCTCCGAGAGGCCCAGCAGACCCGATTCGTGGCTCACCAGGCGCTCGAGACGCGCGGCGTCCATCGACTCGTGCCGCATGAGGAAGCTCACGACGCCGGGATCGAGATCGCCCGAGCGTGTGCTCATGGGAATGCCGCCGGTCGGCGTGAAGCTCATGCTGGTATCGATCGAGACCCCGTCGCGCACCGCAGCGAGACTCGCACCGTTGCCGAGGTGCGCGAGCACGATGCGCCCGCGCGCCGCGGGCAGACCGTCGAGCCGCTCGATCTCCTCCATGAGATAGGTGTACGAGAGACCGTGGAATCCATAGCGCTGCACGCCCTCGGCCTCATAATGGCGCGGGATCGGCAGCTGCACGGCAACGCGCGGCAACGTGCGATGAAAGGCCGTGTCGAAGCAGGCGACCTGAGGCAGCTCGCTCCAGCGCTCGAGCGTTGCACGCATGAGCTCGATCTCGCCGGGCATGTGCTCCGGATCGAACGGAACCAGCGCTTCCAGCTCGCCGAGCAGCTCCCGGGTGATGCGTGCCGGGCTCGAGCGGCGCATGCCGTGCACGACGCGATGTCCGACGGCAGTGAGCGGCGCCTGCGAAAGATGCGGGGCGAGCGTATCGAGCACACGGGCGATGGCGGTGCCGAAGTCGGCCGGCCGCGCACCGAGCGGCTGTTCGTGAGGCGCGCCAGCCGCCTCCGCCAGAATGAGCCTGGCTCCCGGCAGACCGATGCGCTCGATGCGCCCGTCGAGACGCCGCGCGCGCGGATCGCTCTCTTCGTGCAGCGCGAAGCGAATGCTCGAGGAGCCGGCATTCAGCGTCAGGACCGACATGCATCGAGTCTCGCACAGCTGATGTGACAGCGGCACGCGCGGGACGGGATTTGTACGTACTTGCGCCGGGTAGGACAACCTCCTACGCTTAGCGCCTCATCACGCTGCCGGTCGAGTTGCCGCCATGTCTCATTATCATTCAGTCGTTTGGATCGATCACCAGCGCGCCACGGTCTGGCAGTTCTCGCCGAGCGGACAAGAGCACACCGCAGTGCGCACGCACAGCCAGCATGCGCGGCCCGGGGCGTCGGAGCAGCGCCGGTTTTTCGAGAGCGTCGCTCAGGCGCTCGCCGGCACGCACGAAATTCTCATCCTCGGTCCGGCGCGGGCGAAGAACGAGCTCGCGGATTTTCTGCGTACGCATCACGGCGACCTCGCCCGCGGCATTGTCGCCGTCGAGAGTGCCGATCACCCGAGCGACGGCGAGATCCTCGCCTACGCGCGCCGCCACTTCACCGCGCTCGATCGCATGGGTGCGCCGGCCGCACGGTGAGCCCGGCGCGAGGGAGCGGCTGAGCGGAGATCGGCGCCGGCACGGCACGCGGCCCCCGCAGCGAATCTGATGCAAGCGTTTCTCGTCTCGCTGGGTACCGTCGCGCTCGCCGAGATCGGCGATCGGACGCAGCTCCTCGCACTCGTTCTCGCCGCCCGTTTCCGGCGTCCGTGGCCGATCCTCGCGGGCATTCTCTGCGCGAGTGCCGCCAATCACGCGGTCGCGGGACTCATCGGCGTTTGGATCGGGCACCGGCTCGCGCCGCGGACGCTCGACATCATCGTGGGCCTCGGCATGATCGCGATGGCGATATGGACGCTCAAGCCCGACAAGCTCGAGGAGAGCCCGGTGCCGGCGAGCGCGGCCGGCGCATTCATCGCCACCCTGACGAGCTTTTTTCTCGCCGAGATCGGGGACCGCACGCAGATTGCAACCGTCGCGCTCGCCGCCGCCTACCCCTCGCTCGTGGCCGTCGTGAGCGGCACCACGCTCGGGATGCTCCTCGCCAACGCGCCGGTCGTTGCGCTCGGCAAGACCTTTGCGCATCGCCTGCCGATCCTCGCGCTGCGCATCGGCGCCAGCGCCGTCTTCCTCGCCCTCGGCATCCTCAATATGACCCGCATCGCATGGCGCTGAGGGCGGTGGCGGGTGCGACAGCGTCGCTCCCGCTGCTCTTTGCGCTGGGGATGGCGGCGCGCGCGCTCGGCGCCGGTGATGCGACAGACGCGGCGCACACGGCGGAAGACTTCGCATTTCATGGCGAGATCACCTACACCGAGCAGGACACGGATCGCTTTCGCTCGCCCTACACGGGCGCCAACAGCCTGCGTCCCGGACGCGGCGCGGAGACGACGGACATCGCAGCCTTCATCGGCCAGCGGCTCTGGCCGGGGGCCGAGATCTGGATCAACCCCGAGATCGATCAGGGCTTTGGTCTCGACGACACCGTGGGCGTCGCCGGCTTCCCGAGCGGCGAAGCGTACAAGATCGGCAAGAATCAGCCCTATCCGCGTCTGCAGCAGCTCTTCATCCGCGAAAGCCTGGATCTCGGCGGCGTTCGTCAAGACATCGAGCCCTCGCAGTTGCAGCTCGGCGGCACTCAAAGTGCCGACCGTCTCGTGCTCACGCTCGGCAAGATCAGCGTCATCGACATCTTCGATAACAACACGTATGCGCACGACCCGCGCAACGACTTCCTCAACTGGGCGATCATCGATGCCGGCACATTCGACTATGCGGCGGATGCATGGGGATACACGGTGGGCGCGGCGGCGGAGTGGTACCGGCGCTCCTGGGTGCTGCGCTTCGGGGTGTTCGACCTGTCGAACGTTCCGAACAGCCCGGACCTCGAGCCTGCCTTTCACGAGTTTCAGCTCGACGGCGAGATCGAGAAGGACTACCAGGTGCTCGACGCGGCGGGCAAGGTGCGTGTGACCGCCTATTTGAGCCGCGGACGCATGGGTACCCTCGACCAGGCGATCGCACTCGCGCAGAGCAACGGCGGCGTGCCCTCGCTGGCCGCGGTGCGCCGATATCGATCGCGGGCCGGAGTCGGTCTCGATCTCGAGCAACGGCTCGCGGGCGACCTCGGCGCATTCCTGCGAGCGGGCAAGTCCGACGGACATGTCGAGGTCTATGAGTTCACCGACATCGACCGGACGACGAGCGGAGGGGTCTCGTTGCAGGGTGCGCGCTGGTCGCGGCCGGATGATACGTTGGGCGTGGCCGGTGACCTCAACTGGATCTCGGGCGAGCGCCAGGCCTACCTGAATGCCGGCGGCCTCGGCGTGCTGGTGGGCGATGGGCGCCTGCCCCACGCAGGGCCGGAGAGGATCCTCGAGAGCTACTATTCCATCGCGGCGCTGCGCGCCGTGCGCGTGACGCTCGACTATCAGCTCATCGCCAATCCGGCCTACAATCGCGACCGCGGGCCGGCCTCGGTGTACGCGCTGCGCGTGCATGCGCAGTTCTGAGCGAGTAGCATCCCCGCTCGGCTCGAGCAGCTCGAGGGAGAACCACCATGAGTCTGGGGTCGGAATTCAAAGAATTTGCCATGAAAGGCAACGTCGTCGACCTTGCGGTCGGCGTGATCATCGGCGCGGCCTTCGGCAAGATCGTCTCATCCTTGGTGGGTGACATCTTCATGCCGATCCTCGGCAAGGTCATCGGCGGCATCAATTTCTCGGATCTCGCGGTTTCGCTCGGCAAGGACCCGACCGGCAAGGAAGTGCTGGTCAAATACGGCGCCTTCCTGCAGACGCTGTTCGATTTCCTCATCATCGCGATCGTGCTGTTCCTCGTGATCAAGGGCATCAACCGGCTGAAGCGGCCCGCGCCGGCGGCTGCGGCGCCTCCACCCCCGCCCCCGCGCAGCGAGCTGTTGCTCGAGGAGATCCGCGATCTGCTGGCGCGGCGCGCCTGAGGCACCTCAGCCGGGCTGCGCGCCCTCGAGCGCGCAGCCCCAGGCCAGCACGACGATGAGAATCGCAAGCGCCCCGCACGCAATCTGTAGCGGACGTGAGCGACCGCGCGCACGTGCGCCGACTCCACCGAGCGCGCCGACCGCGATACCGCCGATAAAGCCGAGCACATGGCCGAGCACGTCGACGTGCTCATCGCCGGCGCCGAGCAGTGCGAGAAGGCAAACGCCCGCAAACAGCGGTCCATAGCGGTAAGCGACGCTCGCCGGCATTGCAAGGCGCAATCGCCACGCGAATCCAGACAGCATGCCCAGCGCGGCGAACACCGCAGTCGAGGCTCCAACCGCACGGTGCTCGGGCGGCGCGATCAGCATCTCGAAAAGATTGGCCGCGCTCGCGGCCAGCATGATGCCGAGCCAGGCAACGCCCGGTCCAAACAGGCGGCCGGCGAGCACGCCCACCGGCACGCCGAACAGCAGATTGCCGAGCAGATGCAGCTGATCGAGATGCAAGGTGAGGGCCGTGACGGCGCGCCATGGCTCGATCCGGCCGCCGGCCTCGAGGGCGCCCGCCGTCAGCCAATCGCGGCCGAGCCAGTGCGCACCGGCGCACCAGGCCACGAGCAGCAACAGCCCGGCATAGGCGCACGATGCCGCTCCCGCGCCCGGCCGCGGTTCGATGGGCGCCGAAGGCGCCGCGCGCGGCTGCCGCTCCATCGCATAACGCGCGAGCTCCTCGCGTGCCGCCGCCGCCCTGCTCGGGGCGACGCAGATCGCGAAGCCCTCCTCGTCGTAGAGCGTCTCATGGGGGATTGCCTTGGCCTCGAGCACGAGGGCGGCTTCGGCGCATGCGCGGCGCGTACCGCGGAAGATGAGCACCGAGTCGGTGATTCGCTCGTCGGGAGGATCAGTGCGCAAACGGGGGACTCGTCACCTCAAGGCCCGAGGCGCGGTCGCGCACCGCGGTGTCAGGTCGCGCGAGGCTGCTCGGAGAGCATATGGTAGATCTTCAGCACCCGCGGCACGTAGGCCAGCGTCTCGCTGAAGGGCGGGATGTGCCCGCCGTTGCGGTCGACCGCCTCCTCGCCGGCATTGTAGGCGGCGAGCGCAAGTCTTACGTCATGCCCGAAGCGATCCATGAGGAACCGCAGGTAGCGTGCACCGGCGTGCACATTCTCCTTCGGATCGAACGGATTCGAGACGCCGAAGCGCGTCGCGGTGGCCGGCATCAGCTGCATCAGACCGACCGCGCCGCGCTTGGACACCGCGCGCGAATTGAAGCCCGACTCCACGACGATCACGGCTCGCAGCAGGTTCGGCTCAACCGCTGCGGAGGTGGCGGCTTTCTCGATGATCGCGTCATAACGCGTGGCCCGCGCGAGCAGCATCGCATCGTAATGCTCGCCGCTCTGCGTGAGATCCTGCGGCGACAGGTGCAGTTGGCGGTAGCGATTGTTGTCGGGCACGTCGGTGTAATGGCGTACCCCGTCCGCATCCACGTAGGCATAGATCGTGGTGTGGCGGGCAACCGCTGCAGCGGAGTGCACACTCGCGGCGAGCGCCGCGGCGCAGGCAACGGTCTTGATGGACATGGAGCGGATCCCTGTGAGGAGCCAATGTAGCTCGGCGCCCGGGCCGCAGAATGAGACCCGCGTCAAGGAAACCCGCACCTGCGAAAGTGAGGCGAGGTGACAGGAATTTAACCTCCAACTCCGAACCGGCGCGCGGATTTTCGCGGGACGCTACCGCTAGAATCTTGAGCGCTTGAGCCCAGCAACTGCCCCGCGGAACGGCTGAACGAATGTTCAGATTTATTGTTAACCAGCCTATAGCGCAGTGCAGCATGGGTGAGCCTTCCAGACCATGAGCCCTCCTGAATCGCCCCTCAGCGAAACGGTCGGCGCGCCCGCAGTGCCGCTGACGCCCGCTCTGCCGCTGCCGGCCGCGCACACTTCGGTGCGCTCGCGCCGGCGCGTCGGGGTGCATGGGCTGATCCTCGCCGCTCTCTTGATGCTCGTGCCATTGCTGGCCTACCAGTCGACGACCTTTCATGAGTTCGGTCTGCGCGATGACTACTCGAATCTGCGCGAATCCCACGAGGAGCTCGGCAAAGTCGTGACATTCTGCGCCTCGCACGCGCGGCCGATTTATGGCTGGTTGCTGCAAGCGAGCTATGGCGCCACTTCGAGCGTGCGAGGGCTTGAATGGATGCGGCTCGGCGCGGTGCTCCTGCTCGGCGCGCTCGCCTATCTCATGTGTCGCGGCCTGGTGGCGCTCGGCTGGTCCTTCGCCGAAAGCGTGTGCATCGCGTTGCTCCTCACCCTCGTGCCGTCGGCGCAGGTGATGGCGGCTTGGGCCGTCGGCTGGCCTTACGTGTTCACGGCCGTGCTCGCCGCGGGCGCGTTCTTCGTCGCCGAGGGTGCGTTCCAGACCCTGCGGCGGGGCGAGACGAGCCGCATCGCCCTGCCGGCGGCGCTGCTGGCGCTCCTTCTCATGGGGGTGAGCGCGCTCACTTATCAGTCGAGCGCGCTCTTCTATCTGGTGCCGCTCGCGGGTGGGCTCATCGCGCAGCGCAGCCGCTCCGCGCGCGCGACGCTGCGGTGGGGGGCGATGCACCTGATGCTGGTCGCGGTCGCGCTCGCGCTCGCCTATGCGGTGATGATGTCGCTCTACGACCATGGCGTGTTCGTGAAGTCGGCGCGAGTGGCCTTCGAGCACGACTGGGGAGCCAAGCTCGCCTGGTTCGTGAGCGAACCGCTGCCGAATGCCTTGAGCATGTTCGTGCTGAATGACGATCACCAGCGCGGCCGTGCACCGTTTCTCCTCGCCGTCACGCTCGCCGGCCTCGTCCTGATCGCAGGGATCGTGCTCGAGTGGCGCCGCCACGGCCGCGAGCGGGCGCTCATCTGGCTCGCGGGTCTCGTCACGTTGCCGCTGCTTGCCTTCGCCATCAGTCTCGTTGCCTCGGAGCGTTACGCAACCTACCGGACGATTTTCGCAATGACCGGCGTGCTGCTGTGCTTTCTGGTCGCCTCGGTCACCTCGCTCACCGCACGCTGGAGCGCAGGCGCACGCGGGTTGCTGGCCGCCAGCGCGCTCGCGGCGGCGTTTCTGACCGCTCAGCATCATGCCTTCGCACTGATTGCGGTCCCACAGGGCCACGAGTGGCAACTGATCCTTGATGGCGCAAAGCAGGTGCGGCTCAAGCCGACGAAGCGCCCCAGCATCTTCGCGATCGCATCGAGCCCTGCGGACGTCTCGACGGCCAGCATCTATCACGATGAGTTCGGATCACTCTCCTCGAATTCCGAGTGGGTGCCGAAGGAGATGTTCAAGCGCGCCATGCACGATCTGCATCCGGACATCGCGGATGTGGAGGCGCGCTACCAGTTTGCCACCGGGACGAAGCTGCCTTCGAACCGGCATTTCGACGTCGTCATCGACCTGCACCGGCTACGACGCTTCTACCTCGATTACTAGCGCCCTCCCCGGCCACGCGAATGCATTATGCTGGCCTCCTTTCCGGCCACCCGAGGAGATCTCGTGCGCTACAGTCTGTGGGGAATTCTCGTGCTGATCGCCGATGTGTGGGCGATCGTCAACATCCTTCAAAGCAGCGCGCAGACGGGCAACAAGGTGCTCTGGACTGTGCTCGTCATCGTGCTGCCGGTCTTCGGATTCATCCTGTGGTTCTTCCTCGGACCTCGCACGGGCCGGGCGTGAGGATGCGCCCCTCTGCAGCGTCGGCCCGAGCGCCCCTAGGGTCTGCTCACAGGCCCTAGGCTCGCAGCTGGCTCGGACCCAACAGGAGGACCGCCTCGCGGGCTGCATCCCGGAGCGCAGCATCCGCCGCGGCGAGCTGCCGCTCGCGTGCGACGAAGGGCGCACGCGTGGATGCGTGGTCGAGCTTGCCGAGCTGGAACACCGTCGTATCGAGGGCCCGGCGCAGATCGTCGGCGCGATCGGCGCGGCTGTGCCCGGGAGCGAGAACACTGCGATCGAGCAGCCGCAGCTCGCTGGTGAGCGCCGCGAGCTGGCGCTTGCCGAGCTCGACCGTGGCGAGCGATTCGGGCGTCCCGAGGCGCTTGAGCGACTTGAGATCCTGCCGCAGGCTCGTCAGCACCCGATCCAGCCGGTCCAGCCACTCGATCCACGATAAAGAGCTCTGCATTGCGATTCCCGACACGCTGAGGGGATTGCGTCCTGCCGACGCATCCATCCTGTTTTTTGGGGCGGCCAGAGTATCGCGCCTGTGCGGTGCACGCCAAGTCCGGCGGCGGCCCCTCCGCGGCCCGGTTAGGCATAATAGGGCGCCGCGCTCGGCGCGACTGATCGTTTATACAGGAACCCCGGGTTATGCGCGCGCGCCATCGCGAGGGACACCGGATCGAGGGCTTGAGCTGGCTGCGTGCCAGCGTGCTCGGAGCCAACGACGGCATCGTCTCGATTTCCAGCTTGATCCTCGGGGTCGCCGCGGCTCACGCAGCGCGTGGCGGCATACTGGTCAGCGGCATCGCGGGTGTGGTCGCAGGCGCGCTGTCCATGGGCATCGGTGAATACGTATCGGTGCACTCGCAGGCGGACAGTGAAGCGGCCGCTCTCGAGCAGGAGCGCGCCGAGCTCGAGGGCGACCCTGCGGGCGAACGGCGCGAGCTCACGGAGATCTACGTCCGTCGCGGCGTCGAGCGCGTGCTGGCGGGACACGTTGCAGAGCAGCTGATGGCGCACGATGCGCTCGCCGCTCACGCGCGCGATGAGCTCGGCTTCTCGGCGCGCTCGGCGGCGCGACCGGTGCAGGCGGCCCTCACCTCGGCCGGCAGCTTCACGGCCGGTGCGATCATTCCGCTGCTTGCTGCCGCGCTCGCACCCGATGCATGGACCATTCCCCTCACCGTCGTCACCTCACTTCTGTGCCTCATCGGGCTCGGCGCGCTGTCGGCGGCCGTGGCCGATGCCCCCGTGCTCAAAGGCGCGGCGCGCATCGCCGTGTGGAGCGCACTCGCCATGGGCGTGAGTGTCGGTGTTGGCACGCTGGTGGGCGCGCTCAACTCTCAGCCATGAAGGAGATGACATGTCCGAAATCCCGATGAACCGACGCATCGTGCTGGCGGCGAGACCGCAAGGAGCCGCTGATCTGTCGAACTTCCGACTCGAGACGGCGCCCGTGCGGCCGCCGGTCGAGGGCGAGGTGCTGTTGCGCACGCTCTGGCTCTCGCTCGACCCCTACATGCGGGGTCGCATGAGCGATGCGCCCTCGTATGTTCCACCGGTGGAGATCGGCGCGGTGATGACGGGTCAGACCGTCGCGCGGATCGAGCGCTCGCGCCATCCGGACTGGCGCGAAGGCGAGCAGGTTCTCGCAATGAGCGGCTGGCAGGAGTACGAAGTGTGCGCGCCCAAGGCGTTGACGCGCCTGCCTTCGGATCTGGAATCACCCTCGCAGGCGCTCGGCGTGCTCGGCATGCCCGCATTCACGGCCTACATGGGACTGCGCGAGATTGGACGGCCGAAGGCCGGCGAGACGCTGGTGGTCGCCGCGGCCACGGGCGCCGTCGGATCGGTCGTCGGACAGATCGGCAAGCTCGAGGGCTGCAGGGTCGTCGGGATTGCCGGTGGTGCGCAGAAGTGTGAGTACGCGAGGACCGAGCTCGGCTTCGATGAATGCCTCGATCATCGCGCGCCGCAGCTTGCCGAGCGCCTGGCGGCGGCGTGCCCCCGCGGTATCGACGTCTATTTCGAGAACGTCGGTGGCGCGGTGTTTCGCGCCGTGCTGCCGCTCCTCAATACCCACGCACGAATTCCCGTCTGTGGCCTGATCTCGCTGTACAACGAGCGTCCGACCGAGGAGGACGGCTCCTATGCGAAGCTGATGCGGGCCCTGCTGGTCAAGCGCATCACGGCGCGCGGCTTCATCATTTTCGATTTCAATGACCGGCGCGGGGAGTTCCTCGCTGCGATGCGCACGTGGCTGCAGGCGGGCAAGATCAAATATCGCGAAGACATCGTGCAGGGTTTGGAGAGTGCACCGCAGGCGTTCTTGGGTCTGCTCGCGGGGCGCAATTTCGGCAAGCTGGTGGTGCATGTGGCCGCAGGCGAGGCCGCCCGTTGACGGATGCAGGCACGAGCGCCTGCGCCTTGCTCTCCGTGGCGCAGATGCAGGAGGCGGACCGGCGCACCGTTGCCGCCGGCATTCCCGGCGTCACGCTCATGGAGAACGCGGGCACGGCCGTTGCACGGGAGGCGATGCGCCGCTGGTCGGCCCGACGCGTCACGGTGCTGTGCGGACCCGGCAACAACGGTGGCGACGGATTCGTGACCGCCCGGGTGCTCGCCGCATCCGGGTGGCCGGTGCGCATCGCACTGCTCGGAGCGCGCGAGCAGCTCAAGGGAGATGCCCGCAAGCACGCCGATCGCTGGCGTGAGGCGATCGAGCCCTTCGGCACGCGCGCGCTCGAGGATGCCGAGCTCATCGTCGATGCGCTGTTCGGCTCGGGGCTCAACCGCCCTCTCGATGCGGAGGTGCGGGACACGCTCGAGGCGGTGCGCAACCGAGCGCTGCCCGTGCTCGCAGTGGACGTTCCGAGCGGGGTGCGCGGCGATACCGGTGAAACGCTCGGCGCAATCGAAGCGCGCTGCACGGTCACCTTCACTCGCAAGAAGCCCGGGCACGTGCTGCTGCCCGGACGCGACCTGTGCGGCACGACCTGCGTAGCCGACATCGGCACACCGCCGCACGTGCTCGATGGGTTGTCCATCGACACGTTCGAGAACCATCCGACGCTGTGGCGTGAGCGCCTGCCGCTGCTCGCGCCGAACGCCAACAAGTACACGCGGGGACACGCTTTGCTCATCGGTGGCTGGCCGACCAGCGGCGCGGCGCGCATGAGCGCGCGCGGGGCCGCACGCTGCGGCGCCGGGCTCACCACGATCGCGGTTCCGGAGGAGGCCCTGCCCGTCTACGCCGCCTCGCTCACCAGCATCATGGTGCGCGCCATCGCGAAGACACAGGACCTGGCGCCGCTGCTTGAGGACAAGCGCTTCAGCGCACTCGCGATCGGGCCGGGCGCCGGTGTCGACGAGCGCACCCGCACGCGCGTGCTCACACTCCTCGGCGGCGATCGCCCGACCGTGCTCGATGCCGATGCTCTCACGGTGTTCGCCGCCGATCCGGCGCCGTTGTTCGCTGCGCTGTCCTCCCGCTGCGTGCTGACTCCCCATGAGGGGGAGTTCGCGCGCCTGTTCGCCGCGCTCGGCGCGGGCGACAAGCTCACACGCGCCCGCGCCGCCGCGCGCCGCAGCGGAGCGGTGCTGGTCCTCAAGGGTGCGGATACCGTCATCGCGGCGCCCGACGGGCGCGCCGTCATCAACTCGAACGCGCCTGCGACGCTCGCGACGGCCGGCTCGGGCGACGTGCTCTCGGGGATGATCCTCGGCTTGCTCGCGCAGGGCATGGACGCATTCTGGGCGGCGGCGGCCGCCGTGTGGCTGCACGGCGCTGCGGCCGCCGAGTTCGGACCGGGTCTCATCGCCGAGGACCTGCCGGACATGTTGCCCGTCGTGCTGCGTCGCCTGTAGTCATTGCGCATCGGACCGCCATGAACCACTGGTTTCCCCGCATCACGACCCATTCGCTCGTCATCGTGGCGAGTCTGCTGACCTACGTGATCACGACGCGCGCCGAGCGCGAGCGACGGCCGCCCTCGATCGCCATCGCCTGGGTGCTCGGGCTCCTGGCACTGCCGTATCTGGCCCTGCCGGCCTATCTGGTGTTCGGGCGTCGCAAGCTGCCGCGCAGAATCTCGCCGTGGTCGGGGCGCCGCTCACGGGGCCGGCACTGGGCGGAGGATCTCCTCGAGAGTTTCGGACTCGCCCCCGCGACGCCGTGCCGCGTGCGCATGCACGAGGACGGCGCGCAGGCGCGCGATGCGCTGTTCGAGACCCTGGAGAGCGCGCGCGAGCGGCTCGATGTATGCACCTACATCCTGGGCGATGACCCGTTCGGCGAGGAGGTGATGATCCGGATGAGCGCGTGCCGCGCCCGCGGCGTGCGCGTACGCTTCCTGATCGATGGCGTCGGCGCGCTGACGCTGCCGCGCCAGTGCCTGAGGCGGCTGCGCGCGGCCGGCGTCGAGACGGCGGTGTTCAGCCCCCTCCTCGCCCGCCATACGCAGGGCCCGCGCAACCTGCGCGATCACCGCAAATGGATGATCGCGGACGATGCGCTCATGTGGTCGGGCGGGCGCAATCTCGCCGCCGAGTACTTCTGCGGCAGCGCCACGAAGATCGCGTGGCTCGACCTGTCGTTCGACTTGTCGGGCCCGGTTGCATCCGCAGCGGCGCAGCAGTTCGAGGCGGACTGGGATGCCGCGGGCGGTGCGCCCGCGGCGCCGCTCAAGGCCGTGCCCGAGCGCGACGCCGGTGGACTTGCTCAGTTCCTGCCGAGCGGTCCCGACCAGACGGAGGACACGGCGCATGCCTTCCTGGTCGATGCCTGTTTCCATGCGCGCGAGCGCATGATCGCCGTCACGCCCTATTTCGTCCCCGACGCCACGCTCGAGACGGCCATGCGCCTTGCCGCGCGCCGCGGCGTGCATATCGAGCTGTACATCCCGCGCGCCTCGAATCACCGCCTCGCCGATTTCGCGCGCACCCGCTCGCTGCGCGCGCTGTGCGAGGCTGGGGTGCAGATCCACCTGCTGCACTCCATGAACCACGCCAAGGCCGTGATCTTCGATCACGATCTCGCGATGTGTGGATCACCCAATCTGGACTCGCGCAGTCTGCTGCTCAACTATGAATCGGCCGTCATCTTCTACGGCGAGCGCGAGATCGCGTGGCTCGAGCGGTGGATCCAGGCGTTGCGGCCGCAGACGCAGCGCTTCGAGTACCGCCCTCCGGGCCTGGTCCGGGATCTGGCCGAGGGTCTCCTCCTCAGCGTCGGCTATCAGCTGTGAGCGCCTTGCCGCGCCCATCGCGAAATGGGCCGCGGCCCGAGACCCGTTGCAGGGTAGGAGGCCGCCGACAGGGATTTTGCCGGCGCTGAGCGCCGCGCATAGTATTCTTCGGGCACGGAACGAGCGCCGCGCTTGCAGGGTGAATGAGTGGAATTCAAGGACTACTACAAGGTGATGGGCGTCGCGCGCGATGCCACGGAGGCGCAGATCAAGCAGGCCTACCGCAGGCTCGCGCGAAAGTACCACCCGGACGTGAGCAAGGAGAAGGATGCGGAGGCGCGCTTCAAGGAGCTCGGCGAAGCCTACGAGGTGCTGCGCAACCCCGAGAAGCGCGCCGCATATGATCAGCTCGGCAGCGGGCCGCGACCGGGCGAGGACTGGCGCCCGCCGCCCGACTGGGGCGCCGGCTTTGAATTCACCGAGGCCGGGCCGGGAGGCCCGCAGGCCGATTACAGCGATTTTTTCGAGACGCTGTTTGGCGCGGCTCGCGGCGGGGCCGGCCGGCGCGGTGGGCGGCGCGCCGCGGGCCGAGGCGAGGACCATCACGCGCGTGTCATGCTCGATCTCGACGCCTCGCTCGAGGGCGGCTCGCGCACCCTCACGCTGCGCATGCCCGAGCTCGATGCCGAAGGGCACCTCGTCATGAAAGAGCGCACGCTCGCCGTGCAAGTACCGAAAGGCATTCTGCCCGGCCAAACGATCCGGCTCGCCGGCCAGGGGAGCCGCGCCGGTGAATCACCCCCGGGAGACCTGTACATCGAGGTGGAGTTTCAGCCGCATCCCTTCTATCGGCTCGAGGGACGCGACCTGTATCTCGACCTGCCCGTGACTCCCTCCGAGGCGGCCCTGGGCGCGACCGTCAAATGTCCGACACCCGCCGGTGCGGTCGACCTCAAGATTCCCGCCGGCGCGCGCGCAGGCACCAAGCTGCGGCTGCGCGAGCGCGGCATGCCGTCACGCCCGCCGGGCGATCTGTACGCGGTGCCGGTCATCACGCTGCCGGAGCAGATCAACGAGCAGGCGCGTGCTGCGTTCCGCACGCTCGCCGAGGCGCAACCTTTCAATCCCAGAGCCCATCTCGGAGTATGACGTCATGGCTTCATCCGCAGAGCGATTCCTGGCCGGCGAGATCTTCGAGGAGAGCACCTCCTTGAGTGTCGCCGATCTGTGCCGCATCTGCGGGATCGATGAGCGGCAGATCGAGGAGCTGCTCGAGGAGGGCGTCATATCGGTGACCGCCATCGAGACGAGCGAGCGGCGCTTCAGCGGTGCGGCCGTGCGGCGCACGCGCATCGCGGTGCGGCTGCAGCGCGATCTCGGCATCAATCTGCCGGGAGCCGCTCTCGCGCTCGACCTGCTCGAGGAGATCGAGCAACTGCGCCGCAGGCGCCCTGTCTAGACGGTAGACCCCTCGGAGCAATCCCATGAGTCCCCTCGAATCCGATGCCTTCGTATTCTTCGGCGCCACCGGCGATCTCGCCTACAAGAAGATATTTCCCGCGCTCTACGCGCTCGTACACCGCGGCGGACTCGATATCCCGATCATCGGCATGGCGCGCGCCGGCTGGAATCTCGAGCGGCTCAAGGAGCGTGCCCGCGAAAGCCTCGAGCACGCCGGCGATTTCGAGCCCGAGTGCTTCGCCAAGCTCGCCGCGCAGCTGCGCTACGTCGACGGCGACTATGCCGATCCAGCGACCTACCAGAAGCTGCGCAAGGAGCTCGGTCTCGCACGCCGCCCGATTCACTATCTCGCGATTCCCCCCAGTCTGTTTGCGAGCGTGGCGCAGGGTCTCGCCAAATCCGGCTCCGCGGAGCATGCGCGGGTGATCGTCGAGAAGCCCTTTGGGCGCGACCTCGCCACCGCGCAGGCGCTCGATGCGACGCTGCACGAGGTGTTCCCCGAGCAGTCGATCTTTCGCATCGACCACTACCTCGGCAAGGAAGCCGTGCAGAACCTCCTGTATTTTCGCTTTGCGAACACGTTCCTCGAGCCCATCTGGAATCGCGAATACGTCAAGGATGTGCAGATCACGATGGCGGAGGCCTTCGGCGTCGAGGGGCGCGGCGCCTTTTACGAGGAAGTGGGCGCGATACGCGATGTGGTGCAGAACCACCTGTTGCAGGTCATTGCCCTGCTGGCGATGGACCCGCCGGTCGGTCACGAGCGCGAGACGCGCCAGGCGGAGAAGCTGCGCCTGTTCCGCGCCATGCGGCCCTTGGATCCGAGGGACGTCGTACGCGGGCAGTTTCGCGGCTATCGCTCCGAGAAAGGCGTGGCCGCCGACTCGCAGGTCGAGACCTTCGCCGCTCTCAAGCTGCACATCGATACCTGGCGCTGGGCCGATGTGCCCTTCTACATACGCACGGGAAAATGCCTGCCGCTCACCGCGACCGAGGTCCGGGTGACGCTCAAGGCGCCGCCGCTTGCCCTCTTCGATGCGAGCGACACCATGCCGTGCAACTACTTCCGGCTGCGTCTCTCGCCGGAGGTGGTGATCAGCACCGGTGCGCTCGTGAAGAGCACGGGCGAGGAGATGCGCGGCGAGCCGGTCGAGCTCATCGCGCGCCATCAATCCGATCACGAGAAGTCTCCCTACGAGCGGCTCCTCGGCGATGCCATTCGCGGCGATACCACGCTCTTCACCCAGGATCAGGCCGTGGAGGCCGCCTGGCGGGTCGTCGATCCGGTGTTGAGCGATCCTTTGCCCGTCGTGCCCTACGACCCCGGCACATGGGGACCCGCCGCCGCAGACCGGGTCATCGAGGGTGACGAGACGTGGCACAACCCGCGACCCGAAGCCAGGCCGTGCTGAGCGAGCGCACGGTCTTCCTGCTCGATGTCGACAACACGCTGCTCGACAACGACCGCTTCGGCGCCGACCTGACGGCCAAGCTCGATGAGCTGTTCGGCATTCCCGCCCGGGAGCGCTACTGGAGCCTGTTCCAGAGCCTGCGCGACGAGGTGGGCTATGCGGACTATCTGGGCGCCTTGCAACGGTTTCGCAGCGGCCTCGACGACGATCCTCATCTGCTCGTCATCTCGGGCTATCTTCTCGAGTATCCCTTCGTCGAGCTGCTCTTCCCGCAGGCGCTCGAGGTGATTGCGCACCTCCAGCGCTTCGGCCGTCCGGTCATCCTCTCCGACGGCGACGTCGTGTTCCAGCCGCGCAAGATCCATCGATCCGGGATCTGGGATGCCGTGCGGGGCAACGTGCTCATCTATATTCACAAGGAGCAGGTGCTCGATCACGTGCAGGAGCGGCGCCCGGCCGCGCATTACGTGATGGTGGACGACAAGCCGCATCTGCTGGCGGCCATGAAGCGCGTGCTCGGCTCGCGCCTCACCACGGTCTTCGTTCGCCAGGGGCACTATGCGCTTGCGCCCGGGTCGAACGAGGTGCACCCCGCGCCCGATCGAATCATCGAGCGCATCGCCGATTTGCTTCAGACAACTTCCGAGAACTTCGAGGTGTGATCATGAAACCGACACAGCAGCTGCACGATCTCGGTCAGAGCCTGTGGCTTGACAACATCACGCGACCGATGCTCGACGACGGGGTCCTGCGCCGCTATATCGATGAGCTCGCGGTGACCGGGCTCACCTCCAATCCCACGATCTTCGATGAGGCGATCGGCGGCTCGCAGGCTTACGACCGCAGCATCCAGCAAAAGGCACGCACCGGCCTTCAGGGAGAGGCGCTGTTCGTCGAGCTCGCGCTCGAGGACTTGAGACGCGCTGCGGACCTCTTCCGGCCGGTGTTCGACCGCACACAGCAGCAGGACGGATGGGTCTCGATGGAAGTCTCGCCGCTGCTTGCCGACGACACCCGGGGGACGGTCGAGGCCGCGCGGCAGATCCACCACAGGGCGGATCGGCCGAATCTGTACGTCAAGATTCCCGGCACCCCCGCCGGTATCGGGGCCATCGAGGAAGCCATCTTTGCCGGCATCCCCGTGAACGTCACGTTGCTGTTCTCGCGCGAGCACTACCTGGCCGCCGCCCAGGCGTACATGAAGGGCATCGAGCGGCGTATCGCCGCGGGGCTGGACCCGCGCGTGAGCTCGGTGGCATCCCTGTTCGTCAGTCGCTGGGACCGCGCGGTGCAGGATAAGGTGCCGGCCGAGCTCGTGAACCGGCTCGGCATCGCCATTGCACAGCGCACCTATCGCGCCTACCGCGAGCTCATCGAGGGCAAGCGCTTCAGAGAGCTCGCCGCGCGGGGAGCCGTGCCGCAGCGCATGCTCTGGGCAAGCACGGGGGTCAAGGATCCGAAGGCGTCGCCCACGCTGTACGTCGAGGCGCTGGCGGCGCCGGATACCATCGATACCATGCCGGAGAAGACGCTGCTCGCGTTTGCCGAGAAAGGCAGGGTGCCGGCTCCGATGCGCGAGGACGGAGGCGAGGCAGAGCCGATGCTGGCGCGTTTCGAGCGCGCCGGGATCGATGTCGCCGCGCTCGCCCAGCGGTTGCAGAGCGAGGGCGCGCAGTCCTTCGTCAAATCCTGGCGCGAGCTGATGCAGAGCATCACGGAGAAGAGCTCGGCCCTGACGGCCGCGTCGTAGGCGCCGACGTGAGCTCGCGCATCGCACCCGGGGCGGGACAGCCCGCTTCGGCGGATGATCTCATCGACGTCCCGCGCCTGATCACCGCCTATTACACCGAACGGCCCGACCCCGCCCTCGCGGCGCAACGCGTGGCCTTCGGCACTTCCGGGCACCGGGGCACCTCGACCCAGGCAAGTTTCAACGAGGCGCATGTCCTCGCCATCACGCAGGCAATCTGCGAGTACCGCCGGCAGCACGGCATCGATGGGCCTCTGTTCATCGGCTTCGACACGCATGCACTGTCGGCGCCGGCTTATGCGAGCGCGCTCGAGGTGCTCGCGGCCCACGGCGTCGAGGTGCGAACGGCGACCGACGGCGAGTACACACCGACCCCCGCGATCTCGCACGCCATCCTGTGCCACAACCGTGGTCGCTCCGCGGGGCTGGCCGACGGTATCGTGATCACCCCCTCGCACAATCCGCCCGACAGCGGCGGGTTCAAATACAACCCGACGCACGGGGGACCGGCGGATACCGCGGTGACCACATGGATGGAGGCGCGCGCGAACGAGCTGCTGCTCGCGAAGCTCAAGGAGGTGAAACGCTTGAGTTTCGCCGCCGCGCGCCGCGCATCGAGCACCCGCGCCTACGATTTTCTCGGCACCTACGTTGCGGACCTCGTCCAGGTGATCGATTTCGATCCGATCCGTGCCGCGGGTCTGCGGCTCGGCGTCGACCCGCTCGGCGGTGCCGGAGTCCATTACTGGCCGCGTATCGCCGAAGCCCACGGTTTCGACCTCGACGTCGTGAACAAGACGGTGGACCCGACGTTTCGCTTCATGTCGCTCGACTGGGACGGCAGGATTCGCATGGACCCCTCATCCGCCTACGCCATGCAGCCGCTTCTCGCGCTCAAGTCGCGCTATGACGTCGCCTTTGCGTGCGACACGGATCACGATCGACACGGCATCGTCAGCGCGAGCGCCGGTCTGCTGCCCTCGAATCATTATCTTGCGGTCGCGATCGATTACCTGTTTCGGCATCGCGAGGGCTGGCGGAGGGATGCCGCGGTCGGCAAGACCGTCGTCAGCAGCGACATGATCGACCGGGTGGCGCAGCGGCTCGGACGCCGACTCTACGAGGTGCCGGTCGGCTTCAAATGGTTCGTCGCCGGGCTCCTGTCGGGCGATCTTGGATTCGGCGGAGAGGAGAGCGCCGGCGCATCGTTCAGCGCCCGTGACGGCAGCGCCTGGAGCACCGACAAGGATGGCATCGTACCGGCGCTGCTCGCCGCCGAGATGACGGCACGGCGTGGCTATGATCCCGGGGAGGCCTATCGGCGGCTCGAGGGCGATCTCGGCAATTTCTTCGCCGACCGCATCGATGCGCCCGTGGCGCCCGAGAAGAAGAAGCGTCTGAGCAGCCTGGACCGTTCTCGCGTCAGGAGCACCGAGCTGGCGGGTGAACCGATCGAAGAGGTGCTCACGCAGGCGCCGGGCAACGGTGCCGCAATCGGCGGGGTGAAGGTGCGCGCCGGCAGCGGCTGGTTTGCGGCGCGTCCCTCCGGCACGGAGGACATCTACAAGATCTATGCGGAGAGCCGGCGCGATGCGACGCACCTCGAGGCGATTCTCAACGAGGCTCAGCGCATCGTCGACAACGCGCTCGCGGGGTAGCATCTGCCGGGCACCCTGCACATGACGGGCGAGCGGCCGTGAGCCCCGCCGGCGCAGGGCGGGCCGCACGCACCGACGCGGACGCGCCGAGCGCCACCTCGAAGCGGCTGCTGCCGTGGCTGGTCGCCGTCGGCTTCTTCATGGAGTCGCTCGACACCACGATCTTGAACACGGCCGTGCCGGTGATCGCACGCGCACTCCACGTGGCGCCTCTCAGCATGAAGGCGGTGCTCGCGAGCTATACGTTGAGCCTCGCGGTCTTCATTCCGATCAGCGGCTGGATGGCGAACCGCTTCGGCACGCGCCGCGTATTCGGTGCGGCGATCGGCCTGTTCACTCTGGGCTCGCTGCTCTGCGGGCTCGCCACCAATATTCACTGGCTCGTGGCCTGCCGCATCCTGCAAGGCTGCGGCGGCGCAATGATGCTGCCGGTGGGGCGGCTGACGATGGTGCGCACCTTCGCCAAATCGGAGCTGATCCGTGCCATGAGCTTCGTCGCCATTCCGGCACTGATCGGTCCCATGCTCGGTCCGATGCTCGGCGGCCTGATCATCGGCTACTTCCACTGGAGCGTGATCTTCTTCGTCAATATTCCGATCGGCCTCGCCGGACTCGTGCTCGTACACCGTCACCTTCCCAACTATCGCGCCGCGCGCAACTACCCCCTGGACTTCGTCGGACTGGTGCTTTTTGGCTCCGGCATCTCGCTGCTCTCCTACGTTCTCGAAGTCTTCGGCGAGCATGCGCTGAGCGGGCGGGAGATCAGCGGACTGCTTGCGATCTCCGCGGCACTGATCGCGGCCTACGGCCTGCATTCGGTGCACACGCGGCATCCGCTGCTGCGTCTGGGCCTGCTGCGCATCCGCAGCTTTCGCGTGGCGGTGTCAGGGAACCTGTTCACCCGGCTCGGGATCGGCGGCCTGCCCTTCCTGCTGCCGCTGCTTTATCAGGTCGGGCTCGGGTTCTCCCCGATCCAGTCGGGCCTCATGATCATGCCGCAGGCGCTCGCAGCGATGACCTTGAAGCTGACCCTGCCCAAGATCCTGCGCCGCTTCGGCTACCGCCGAGTGCTGATCCTCAACACGGTGATGCTCGGCCTGATGATGATGGCGTTCTCCACGATCGACCTCGGCACCCCCGTCTGGCTGATCGTGGTGCAGGCCTTCGTCTACGGATTTTTCACCTCCACTCAGTACACGAGCATGAATAC
Organism: Steroidobacteraceae bacterium; assembly: GCA_035307465.1. Classification (GTDB taxonomy): domain Bacteria; phylum Pseudomonadota; class Gammaproteobacteria; order Steroidobacterales; family Steroidobacteraceae; genus Bog-1198. The sequence continues at coordinate 1,172 of DATGIA010000028.1, read as the reverse complement.
GCTCGCCTTCGCCGACGTGAGCGAGGAACAGGCCAGCGCGGCAAGCACGATTGCGAGCACGGTGCAGCAACTGGCGGTGAGCTTCGGCGTTGCCTGCGCCTCGCTCACCGCCGCCGTATTCATACCCGACCACGCCCATGCCGCTGCAGGCGCCTTGATCCATGGAATCCAGCTCGCGCTGCGCGTGCTCGGCGCGCTCACCATCGCCTCGACGGTCGTGTTCACCCAGCTCACGCAACGCGACGGCGAGGCGGTGAGCAGCCACAAGGAGGAGCTGAACGCGGGCTAGTGCCGGAAAATTCGCTGTCGCTGCTTGACGCCGTTTACTTTGCAGTACAAAGTTCACACGTGCCTCAAGACGCTTCGACAGATCGGGCGCCGCGCCGCGCTGCGTTGCGCATGCGCTGCAATGCAGCGGCGCTCGCCGTGGTCCTGGCCCTGCCCGGCGCGGCCGCGGCGGCCGCGCCGCTCGATGAGCTCGGCAGTCATCAAGGCCAGGTCGTGTACGTGGATTTCTGGGCGTCCTGGTGCACCCCCTGCCGCCAGGCGTTTCCCTGGTTGCAGGCGATGCACGAGAGCTACGCGCTGCGCGGGCTCTCCATCGTGGCGGTGGATGTCGATGCAAACCGCGCCGACGGCGAGCGCTTTTTGAAGCGCTTTCATCCCGGCTTCGAGGTGCGCTTCGACCCGAGCGGCAGCCTGGCGCGGCAGTTCAAGCTCGAGGGGATGCCTTGCAGCGTGCTCATCGATCGGCGCGGCAATGTGCGGTTCACGCACATCGGCTTCTCCGACAAGGACCGGATCACATACGAGAGGCAGCTGCGGGAGCTGCTCGATGAGCCATGAATGAATCACGAGGATATGCCATGCGAGCGCAAACGCTGATCGGTGCCCTGCTCGCCGGCGCATCCCTCATGAACGCCGCGTGCAGCCCCTTGGGCGTGAGGCCCTGGCAACGGGAGACGCTCGCGCGTGAGGAGATGCAGCTCAACGCCGAGCCGCTCGATCGGGCGATCGATGATCATCTGTATTTCAGCAAGGAGGCCGCTGCGGGCGGCCGATCGTTCGCGGGCGGCGGCTGCGGATGCAACTGAAGCGCGCGGCCGCCTCGTTGAGCACGCGCCAGCGGCTGATGGCGGCGAGTTGCGCCCTGCTCGGCGTCACGAGCGCGC
>DATGIA010000027.1:0-33173 GCA_035307465.1 Steroidobacteraceae bacterium | reverse complement strand
TCGATCCACGTCGTGTTGAGCGAGGATTCGCGCGGCCTGATCGGCGCGCGCGAGCTCAAGCTCATGAAGCCCGATGCCCTCCTGATCAACACCGCGCGCGGCGGCCTCATCGACAGTGCAGCGCTCGCAGAGGCGCTGCGCAGCGGCCTTCTCGGCGGCGCGGGCCTCGATGTGCTGGCGCAGGAGCCGCCCGCAGCCGACGACCCGCTGCTCGCGCCCGGCATCCCGCGTCTCATCGTCACCCCGCACATCGCCTGGGGCGCGCGCGAGGCGCGCCAGCGCTGCCTCGATGAGGTCGCCGCAAACATCGAGGACTTTCGCCGCGGCGGGAAACGCGGCCGGGTGGTCTAGAATGACCGCTCGGAGTCAACGGAGTCTGCCGCATGGGCCGCATATTCGAAGTCAGAAAGCACACGATGTTCGCGCGCTGGAATCGCATGGCGAAGCAATTCACGCGCATCGCCAAGGACATCACCATCGCCGTGCACTCGGGCGGCCCGGATCCGACCTCCAACCCCGCGCTGCGTCGTGTGTTGCAGAATGCTCGCGCGGTCAACATGCCGAAGGACAAGACCGATGCCGCGATCCGGCGCGCCTCGGGGAAGGACTCGACCAACTATCAGGAGGTGCTGTACGAAGCCTACGCGCCGCACGGCGTCGCGCTCCTCGTCGAGGCGGCCACCGATAATCCGACGCGCACCGTCGGCAGCGTGCGCAACATTATCCAGAAGAACGGCGGCAACCTCGGCACCAATGGCAGCGTGAGCTTCCTGTTCAAGAAGATGGGCGTCTTTCGTCTGGATCCTGCGAGCGTGAACGACCAGGACGAGCTCGAGCTCGATCTGATCGATCATGGGCTCGAGGAGATGGGGGAGAGCACCGGCGAAAAAGGCGAGCCGCAGCTCGTGATCCGCTGCGCCTTCAACGATTTCGGTCGCCTGCAGGAGGCGCTCGAGGCGCGCCACCTCACGCCGCTCTCCGCTGAGCATGAGTACATCTGCTCCGTACCCACGGAGCTCCCCGAAGCGCAGGCCGCCGAGGTGCTCGCGCTCATCGACAAGCTCGAGCAGGACGAGGACGTGCAGAAGGTGTTCCACACGCTCGCCTGAAAATCTTCCCGGCGGGGCACGCGCGCGGGCGGCGCAATCTTAACGACTGTTCATGAGCGTCATCCCGGCGCGCGCCGCCCCGTTGAGCCAGGGAACGGGGCGCCACTTCGGCGCCCTTCGGAGAGCCGCATGAAACGCTTGTTTATGTCATTGATTCTGCTGGGAATTGCAACGCTGTCCGGCTGCGTGGTCGCGCCTTACGGCTACGGGTATGGCTACCATCGCTCCTACGGGCCGCGCGTCGCCGTGGTGGTCGCGCCGGTGCCGGTCGCGCCCCTCGTGGTCGTGCGCTAGGAGCACTCTGCGGGGGCGCCGCGGGTCGCGGAATGCAGCCCTCGCGCCGTGCGGCTGCTCGATGCAGCCGCACGTATACTTCGGGCGATGAGCATCCATCGTTTCCGCATCGTCAATGTCTTCACCTACCGGCGCGGCGCGTTGACCGGTAATCCGCTCTGCGTCTTCGAGGACGGTGCGGAGCTCGACAGCACGACCATGCAGGCGCTCGCCCGCCAGTTCAATCTCTCCGAGACGACTTTCATCCTTCCCTCGACGCGCGCCGATGCGCGCGTGCGCATCTTCACGCCCACCTACGAGATGCCGTTCGCCGGCCATCCCACGCTCGGCACGGCGCACGTGTGCCGCGCGCTCAAGCTCGGCACCGATGCGCTGCGACTCGAGATGCAGGCCGGCATTATCCCCGTCACGGCGAGCGGCGATCGCTGGACGTTGACCGCCCTCGAGCCGACCTGGCGCGAGGTCGAGGAGCCGCGCGGCGTGCTCGCCGAGGCGCTCGGTCTCGAGAGCGCCGACCTCGGCGAGCGGCCACTGTGGATCAAGTCCGGGAAGGAGCAGCTCGTGGTGCCGCTCGCAACCGAGGACGCGGTGCGTCGTGCACAGCCGCAATTCGCGCGCCTGTCGGCGATTCGCAGCGAGGATGACATCTCGATGGCCTACGTGTTCACCGAGCGCAATCACGCGGGCGGGCGCGGCGGCGCCGAGAGCGGCAAGCGCCGCACGCTCGCGCGCTTCTTCTTTCCGCAGAACGGCTCGATGATGGAGGACCCGGCGACCGGCTCGGCCACGGCGAACTTGGGCGGCTGGTGTCTCGCGGTGGGCTGGCCGTTGCCGCTCGAGGTGGAGATCTCGCAAGGCGAGCAGATCGCCCGTCCCTCGACGCTGCATCTTCACATCGATGCCGGCCGACAGATCCGGGTTGGCGGCGATGTGATCGAGCTCGGTCGCGGCGCGCTGCATCTCGAATGAGCGGCGCGCTCGAGCGAGAGCTCAGCGCGTCAGGCCAAGCTTTCCTTCCGCCCAGCGAACGACGGCCACGAGGCGGGGCGAGACCATCTCGAGCGCCTGCGCGACGCTCACCCAGCGCGCCTCGTGATGCTCGGGCACCCCGAGCTCGGGGCTGACCGGCAGGCTGACCACAGTGCGCGGACTGCGCGCGAGGTAATAGCGCGAGATCTTGCCCTTGTTGTAGGGGCCGGTGTCGATGAAGTCATGTCCCCAATCGAAGCACAGATCCTCGAGCGTCGTCTCCTCGCGCACCTCGCGAAGAGCGGCGGCGAGCGGCTCCTCGCCGGGCTCGACCAGCCCCTTGGGAAAATCCCAGTTGCGATAGGCGCGCAGCAGCAGCAGCACGGGCGCCGCTCCGTCGAGGTTCACGGGGACCACGCCGGCGGAGAGGCGAGCAGGCGGGCTAGTGCCGGTCGACACCATGGGAATCAGCGCAGCGCGCTCGCGAATCGCACGACATGCCCGAGTGTAGCGCGGCGGCGGCACCGAGGGGCCGAGGGGCGTCGTGCATACCGTTCGCGATGCGCCGGCGCCTCAGGCCGCCGCCGGCAGCGGCGCGCGGATGAGATGATCGAAGGCGCCGAGCGCCGCCTTCGCGCCCTCGCCCATCGCGATGACGATCTGCTTGTACGGCACGATCGTGCAGTCGCCGGCCGCGAACACGCCGGGAATGGAGGTCTGCCCGCGAGCATCGACCTCGATCTCGCCGTGCCGCGACATCCGGAGGGCTCCCGTGAGCCAGTCGGTGTTCGGCTTCAGACCGATCTGCACGAACACACCGGCCAGCGCGAGCTCCTTCTGCGCGCCGCTCGTCCGCTCCTGGTATCTCAGGCCGACGACACGCTCAGCGTCACCGAGCACCTCGGTGGTGCGGGCCCCGGTGAGGACGCTCACGTTGGGCAGGCTCGTGAGCTTGGCGATGAGCACCGCGTCGGCGCGCAGCGCCGCCTCGTACTCGATCAGCGTCACATGGCTCACGAGGCCGGCCAGATCGATCGCGGCCTCGACGCCGGAATTGCCCCCACCGATGACGGCCACTTTCTTGCCTTTGAACAGCGGGCCGTCGCAGTGCGGGCAATAGGCGACGCCGCGGTTGCGGTACTCGCGCTCGCCCGGCACGTTGATCTCGCGCCAGCGCGCGCCCGTGGCGATCACGACCGAGCGGGCCCTGAGAGAGGCGCCGCCCTCGAGCGCGACCTCGATGAGCTCGCCCGCAGTGAGCGCCTTCGCGCGCTGCCCGCTCATCACGTCGACGTCGTACGTGGCGACGTGCTGCTCGAGACCGGTGGCGAGCTTGTGCCCTTCGGTCTCCTTGACCGAGATGAAGTTCTCGATGCCGACCGTGTCGAGGAGCTGACCGCCGAGCCGGTCGGCAATGAGTCCGGTGCGAATGCCCTTGCGGGCCGAGTAGATCGCCGCCGCCGCGCCGGCCGGTCCCGCGCCCACGATGAGCACGTCGTAGGGGGCCCGGGCGCTCAAGGCCGCGGCCTCGAGCGCTGCGCCCCGGGAATCGATCTTGTTGACGATCTCCGCAAGCTCCATGCGACCCTGTCCAAACGGCTCGCCATTCAAGAACACGGCGGGCACCGCCATGATCCCGCGCCGCTCGACCTCCTGCGGGAACGCCGCCCCGTCGATCATCGTGTGGCGGATGCGCGGATTGATGAGCGCCATGAGATTGAGCGCCTGCACTACCTCCGGACAGCTCTGGCAGCTCAGTGATACGAAGGTCTCGAAGTGATGCTCCCCTTCGATGCGCTCGATGCGCTCGATCAGGGCGGGGTCCGCTTTCGACGGATGGCCGCCCGTTTGCAGCAACGCCAGCACCAGCGAGCTGAACTCATGCCCGAGCGGCAGTCCCGCGAAGCGCACGTGCGCCTCACGGCCGGAGCGACGCAGCGCGAAGGAGGGCCTGACGGGTGCCTGCGTCGTCGGCGCGACCTGCCTCACCTTCGGCGAGAGCGCGACGATTTCCTCGATCAGCTCGAGCATCTCGCGCGATTTCTCGCTCTCGTCGCCCGAGATCTCGATCTCGACGGGCTGCGAGATCAAGCCGAGATAGCCTTGCAGCTGGGACTTCAGTTTTGCATCGAGCATGGCTTCACCCGCCGTTGCGTGCGATCAGATCTTGCCCACCAGGTCGAGCGAGGGCGTGAGGGTCTGCTCGCCCGGCGTCCACTTGGCCGGGCACACCTCGCCCGGATGCGCGGCGACGTACTGCGCGGCCTGCACCTTGCGCAACAGCTCCTTCGCGTCGCGGCCGATTCCGTTGTCGTGGATCTCGATGATCTTGATGAGCCCATTGGGGTCGATCACGAACGTGCCGCGCAGCGCCAGCCCCTCCTCCTCGATCAGCACCTGGAAGTTGCGCGCCAGGGTCAGGGTCGGATCGCCGATCAGCGGGTACTGCACCTTGCCGATGGTCTCGGAGGTGTCGTGCCAGGCCTTGTGCGTGAAATGGGTATCGGTCGACACGCCGTAGAGCTGCACCCCGAGCTTCTTGAAGGCCGCGTGGTTGTCCGCGAGGTCGCCCAGCTCGGTGGGGCAGACGAAGGTGAAGTCGGCCGGATAGAACACCAGCACCGACCACTGTCCTTTCAGGGTCTCGTGGGTCACCGGGACGAACTTGCCGTTGTGATAGGCCGTGGCCTTGAACGGCTTGATTTCGGTGTTGATCAATGACATCTCAGCATCTCCGTAAGTGGTAGCAGCGATGGGGCACAGTTTGCCGCCTGCATCCTGATTATAGAAATTGATTAAATGCATATATCTGATAGAGTATGTCTATCGATGGGGACGGCCGCATGAATCTCAAGGACCTCAAATATCTGGTGGCGCTCGCCGACACGGGGCACTTCGGCCGCGCGGCCGAGCGCACCTTCGTCAGCCAGCCGACGCTCTCCGCGCAGCTGAAGAAGCTCGAGGACTACCTCGGAGTGAAGCTGGTCGAGCGCCAGCCGAAGAACGTGCAGCTCACCGAAGTCGGACGGCAGATCGTGGTGCGCGCGCGCCGCATGCTCATCGAGGAGGAGGAGATCGTCGAGCTCGCGCGCAGCAACACCGATCCGCTCTCGGGGCGCCTCAAGCTCGCGCTCATTCCCACGATCGGGCCGTATCTGCTGCCGCGGGTGATGCCGCGCATCCGCAAGACGCTGCCGCACCTCGCACTCATGCTCTACGAGCATCAGACCGAGCCGCTGCTCAAGCGCTTGCGCGATGGTGAGATCGATGTCGGCATTCTCGCCCTGCCCGCCGCGCTCGATGGACTCGACTCGCGCTCGCTGTACTCCGAGGCATTCATGGTGGCGCTGCCGAATCACCATCCGCTCGGGCAGAAGTCGAGCATCAAGGTGCCGGATCTCAAGGGACAGACGCTGTTGCTGCTCGAGGACGGGCATTGCCTGCGCGACCAGGCCCTCGAGGTGTGCAGCCGCGTCGATGTGCGCGAGGCCGAGGACTTCCGGGCGACGAGCCTCGAGACGCTGCGCCAGATGGTCATCGCCGGGCTCGGGCTCACCTTGATGCCCGAGCTCGCCGTCGAGTCGCCCTTCGGCTCGCAGCGCGGGCTCGTGGTGCGCGAGTTCGCCAAGCCCGCGCCCGCACGCACCGTGGGCGCCGTATGGCGCAAGTCGAGCACCCGCACCGCGGCGATCGGCGCCGTGTGCGACGTCATCGATCACGTCATGGCGGCACGGAGCTGAGCGCGCGCATGGCGCGACGCCCCAGCCGCGCTTCCAAGAGCGCACTCGGCGATCTGCGCTGGGCATTTCGCGCCGACGACCGCCAGATCCTCGATGCACTCTCCCGGGGCCGACACCGCCGCGGCCTCGCCGAGTACTTCGGGGAGCGCATGCACGGCGAGCTCGAACACCTCGCGCACCTCGCGCACCGCGCCGCGGCGCGCTCGAGCGCACCCCGGCGCAAGGTGCTCATCGTCCCGGGCATGATGGGCTCGCGGCTGGCACCCGCTCGCGCCACGTCGACCGTGTGGATCGATCCCGAGCACATCGCCTCCGGCGCGCTCGCGCGGCTCGCGCTGCGCGAGCATCGCCCGGCGCCGGTGCGCGGCGTGCTGCTGCACGCCTATGCATTGCTCCATCTCAAGCTGCGCATCGCGGGCTTCGCGCCCGAGTTCTTTGCCTACGACTGGCGGCGCGGTATCGCGGAGCTCGGCGCGCAGCTCGCCGAGCATCTGCGCGCCGCCGATGCGCCAAGGTTGCTGATCGCGCACAGCATGGGCGGGCTGGTTGCGCGCAGCGCCCTTGCGCAACGGCCGCATCTGCGCCTCGAGCGCTTGATTTTGGTCGGCACTCCGCATCGCGGTTGCTTCGATCCGGTGCTCGCGCTGCGCGGCACGCATCCCTTCGTGCGCAGCCTCGCCCGGCTCGACCGCCGGCATTCGGCGTCCTGGCTCGCCGCGCGGGTGTTCAGCACCTTCAGAGGGCTTTACGATCTGCTGCCCGAACGAGACGGAGGCGCCCTCGACCTGCTGCGCGCGACCCGCTGGCCCAGTGCAGGTCCGCGACCCAACGCAAGGCTCATCGCCCGTGCCCGACGTGCGCGCACCGCGCTCGCTCCGGCGGATGGGCGCATGGTGCAGATCGCCGGGGTGGGGCACCCGACGATCGAGGCGGTACTGCCCGGACCCGGCGGCTTTGCCTACTTCACTCGCGTGCAAGGCGATGGCACGGTCCCGGTGGCGCGCACCCGGCTCGCGGGACTCCGGACGTGGTACGTGCAGGCCGAGCATGGCGCGTTGCTGCGCCATGCCCGGGTCATCCCGGCGCTGCTCGACCTGCTGCGCATGGGCGACACCCGGCGGCTGGCGCCGCGACCCTCGCAGGCACTCCAGAGCCTCTCCCCGGCGCGCCGCCGCGCCCGGACGCGCACCGACGATGCGGTGCTCAGCGCCTCGCCGGCGAGCAAGATCGAGTTGCGAGGGCTCGATCGCGCCCAGCGGGCGGCGCTGCTGGAGGAGCTCGACGGGGTGCCCCGCGGGCGCGCCGCGAGGCCTCGGCGACCCCGCCTCCATCGCCGCCCCAGGACCCGCCCGCGGCCCTGAGACCGGCGGGCAGGCCCTGGTGCACAGTTTCTCGATCGCACGCCCCATCCGAGGCGCCGCGCCCACGCTTTTGCCGATCATTTCACATATTTGCGCCCACCGGACCCGGCAAACTGACCTTCTCAAGGACTGCCCGGCCATGAACGCTCGAACTGCCGACCCCGCTCGCTCCAAGGCCGCCCCGACCCAGTCCTCCTCTCTTACAGCGACCGCGCCCGTGCGCCATGCGTCGAGCGGGGGGCCCGGGCAAAAGCCGCTGCCGGCGCGCTTCGATGCGAAGTTCATCCAGGATCATCAGCTCATCGAGCGCTATCTCGAGGACAAGCTACCCTTCAAGGGCGCCCGTGACCTTGAGCAGTGGTGTCGCGCGCACCCCGAGCACCTCGCCCGCCTGGGCCTCGCCGAGCGCGCACGCGCGAGCCTCAAGCTCCTCGAGGCCAGCGGTCAGCCCCAGGACCTGCGGGAACCGACGCCCCCCTGGTGGCGCAGCATCTACATCCCCATCGCTTTGGGCGTGGTGGCGCTCCTGAGCCTCACGGCCTTCTGGGTGCTCATCGGCAAGTACGCCTTGCTGCGCGGCGAGCTCGAGGACACGCGCCTGCGCATGCGTCAGGGCCCCCTGGTCCAACCCGCGGTGGAGCGCAGCATCGCCCTCACGCCCGACAAGGCCCCCGGACTCGACCGCGCCCGCATCGTCGTCAAGAGCACCGAGCCGCAGCTCATCGATCTGCACATCGACATGGCCTACACCGGCAAGCTCATGCAGTACCGGGTGTTCGTCGACAAGCTCGAGCAGGGCCGCGCGCTGGTCCTCAACAACGTGCTCAAGGACTCGAACAACGAGATCCGCATGACCTTCAACACGACCGGCCTCTCGGTAGGCACGTACAGCGTGCGGATCGAGGCCTTGCCGCCGAAGGGCGCACTGCCCATCGAGGAGGGCTGGCTCACCCTCGAGGTGCAGTAGCACCGCCCGGCGCGCAGGCGCATGCGCGAGGCGCAGCAGCGCCGCAGTCCCCGCCAACGGCTCAGTCGATGCGTACTAATCGTCGCGCAAGGTGACGATGGGCGGGGTGTTCACCACGCGCCGCGTCGCGAGCGTGCCCGCGACCCCGACGAGCAGCGTCCCGCACACGAGCCCGACCCCCCACACCCAGGGGTCGAGCTCGTAGTGCAGCGAGAACAGGCGATGAGCGAGCACCCAGCCGATCGCGCTCGCCCCGAACGCGGCCAGCGTTCCCGAAAGAAAGCCCAGCGCCGCGAACTCCGCCGCCACGCCTTTCAGCACCGTGCCGCGGCTCGCCCCGAGGGTGCGGAGCATGGCGCTCTCGTAGCGGCGCTCATCGCGGGTCGACTGCACGGCTGCGAGCAGCACGACGATGCCGGCAGCGAGCGTGAACAGAAACACGTACTGCACGGCGAGCGAGGCACGATCCATGATGTCACGAATCTGCTTCAAGATGGCATCGACGTCGAACACCGACACCGTCGGAAACTCGCGCACCAGATCGACGAGCTGCGGGCGCTGCTCCGGGGTGAGATACAGACTGGTCATGTAGGTGCCCGCGGCGCCGTCGAGCAGCTGCGGTGGAAAGACGAGAAAGAAATTCGGACGGAAACTGTCCCAGCGCACCTTGCGAATGCTCGACACTCGGGCGGTCAGGGTCTCGCCGGCGATGTCGAAGGTGAGCGCATCGCCGAGCTTCAGGCCGAGCGCCTCCTGGTACTCCGAGGAGACCGACACGAACGGCCGGCCGAGCTCCTGGGCCGTCCACCAGGACCCCGCGATGAGCTGATTGTCGTCCATGAGGCGCTCGGACCAGGTGAGATTCTGCTCGCGCTCGAGATAGCCGCGCGCCGTATCTCCCTTGAGGTGCAGCCGCTCGGCCGGCACGCCGTTGATGGCGGTGATGCGCGCACGCACCATCGGATACATCGCCGGCTTCCCGAGCCCGTGGCTCGCCAGAAAGCGCTCGAGCGGCGCGCGCTCCTCGGGCCGGATGTTGACGAGAAAGTTGTTGGGCGCATCCACCGGCAGACTGCGATGCCAGTCGGCGAGCAGGTCGCCGCGCACCACCGCCAGGAGCAGCAGCATCATGAGTCCGAGCCCGAAGGCGACGATCTGTACGACGCTCGCGCCGCCGCGCCGCGACACATTGGCGAGACCATAGCGCCAGGCCACCCCGACGCCGCCGCGCAGCCGCCCGGTGAGGCGCACGAGAGCATATCCGGCGAGCGTGAGCACGACGCCCATGCCCAGCGCGCCGGCGAGCACGGACAGCACCAGCTCGGTATCGCGCACCAGGCTCCAGAGAATCGCGAACAGCGCGCCGAGCGCGAGCACGTAGGCGAGCCCATAGCGCAGCGCCGGCGCCTCGGCGGTCTTGCGCAGCACCCGCACCGGTGGAGTGCTTCTCAGCTGCAGCAGCGCCGGCAACGCAAAGCCGATCAGCATCGCGAGCACCGTCACCAGCGCAATCGGCAGAGGCTCGAGCGAGGCCGGCGGCAGCTCGGAGCGAATCAATCCCTTGAGGAGCCACGCGATCCCACGCTGCGCGAGGTCACCGAGCAGCGCACCCGCCGCCACCGCGGCGAGCGCGAGCAGAAGCAGCTCGATCAAGGACATCGACAGGACGAAGCCCTGCGAGGCGCCCATGCACTTGAGCAGCGCCACGGTGTCGATGTGGCGCGAGACATAGCGTCTTGCGCCCATCGCAACCGCCACCGCGGCGAGCAACACCGAGGCGAGGCTCGCGAGGCTCAGGAAGCGGCTCGCCCGGTCGATCGCGGAGTTAAGCTGCCGGCTTGACTCGTCCACCTCGCGCAAGCGCTCTCCGGCTTGCTTATGAGCGATGAGGTACTCGCGCATCTCGGCGACCGCGGCGGGCGCTCCGGCAAAGAGCGCGGCGTAGGTGACCCGGCTGCCCGGCTGGATGAGCTGCGTGGCAGGCAGATCCGCGACATTGATGAGCGCCGCGGGCGCCAGATTGACGAACCCGGTCCCCTGGTCGGGTCGATAGTCGAGCACCTCGGCAAGACGCAGCTGGGCGGCGCCGATCTTGAGCTTCGCACCGAGCGCGAGCTTGAGCTGCGCCATGATGCGGGCGTCCGCCCACACCTCCCCGGGCTGCGGAATGCGCTCGGTCGTGCGCGCGGCGCCGAAGGGCGTGTCGGCAATCTTCACGTGCCCGCGCAGCGGATAGCCGGGCGTCACTGCGATGAGCGCCGCGAGCTGGCTCAGCTCGCCGTTGAAGATGGCGGTGGGAAAGCTCTCGACCCCGGCCGCCCTCAAGCCCAGGCGGTGAGCCTCGATGTCGTAGGCGGGATTGACGGGATGCGCCGATTCGAGGCGCAGGTCGGCCGCAAGCACCTCGGCCGCCTGAGCGCGCACGCCCTGTGCGATCCGACTGGTGAAGAAGCCGACCGCCGTGAGCGAGGCGACCGCCACCGTGAGCGCGAGCAGGAGCACCGCAAGCTCGCCCGACTTGAGGTCCCGCCAGAGATTGCGCAACGCGAACCGCAGCCGCTGCACGTCACTGCGCCTGCATCGGCGCCGCTGCGACCGCATGGCCGGCATCGAGCTCGAACAGACGTCCGCAGCGGCGCGCCAGCGCGCGATCGTGCGTGACCAGCACCAAGGTCGAGCCGTGCTCGCGATTCAGGTCGAACAGCAGATCACTGATGCGCTCGCCCGTGTGGGTGTCGAGATTACCGGTCGGCTCATCGGCAAACAGCACCGCAGGCCGCGCGACGAAAGCGCGCGCAATCGCAACGCGCTGCTGCTCTCCGCCCGAGAGCTGGCGAGGATAGTGGGCGATGCGGGGCTCGAGACCCACCTGGCCGAGCGCCTCGAGGGCGGCGCTGCGCGCATCGCGGCGCGCGTGCAGCTCGAGGGGCAGCATGACGTTCTCGAGCGCGGTGAGCGCCGGGATCAGATGAAAGGACTGGAAGACGAAGCCCACGTGCGCGCCGCGCACCGCGGCCCTACCGTCCTCGTCGAGGCGGCTGAGATCGATGCCGGCGATCGACACCCGGCCCGAGGTCGGCAGATCGAGGCCGGCCAGCAGCGCAAGCAACGTCGACTTGCCCGCCCCCGATGCGCCGACGATGGCGAGCGTCTCCTGCCGACGCACGGCGAGGCTGACATCGGCGAGAATGGTCAGCGGACCTTCGGGGCTGGTCACGGTCTTGGTGACGTGGCTGGCTTCGAGAACCATGGAATCTTGCATCGGGAGCGCGCGTGAAACGTCTGGGTGTTTTGTGGATTCTGTGCTGGGCACTGCAGTCACCGGTCGCTCGGGCCGCAGCCCCGGTGATCCTCGTGTTCGGCGACAGTATCAGCGCCGGGTACGGCTTGCCGCGCGTCGATCAGGGCTGGGTGGCCCTGTTGCAGGCCCGGCTCCAGCACGAAGGGTACGGGGATGAGGTGATCAACGCCAGCGTCAGCGGCGAGACCACGACCGGCGGACTCTCACGTCTGCCGCGCGCTTTGGCCCTTCACCACCCCGCGGTCGTGGTGCTCGAGCTCGGCGGCAATGACGGGCTGCGTGCGCTGCCGCTCGAGGCCGTCCGCGCAAACCTCGAGAAGATGATCAATCTCGCGCAGGGCGCCCACGCGCGAGTCGTTCTGCTCGGCATGCGCATACCGCCCAACTACGGGCCCGATTACGCGCAACGTTTCGCTGCGCTCTTCGAGGACATCGCGCAAAAGCGTAAGCTGCCCTTCGTGCCGTTTCTTCTCGGCCGCGTGGCGCTCGATCCCGATCAGATGCAGGCCGACGGCATTCACCCGAACGCCGCCGCACAGCCCGTGCTTCTCGATGCCGTGTGGCCCGTCCTGCGGCCGCTGCTATAGCTCGAGCGTCATTTCGACCCGTCGAGCCACTGCGACACGCCCCCATGCTTCGAGCAGGTCCCGCTGTGGTGCTTCGAGGTCGAATAGGTGCCGTCCTTGCACTGCGCGGTTGCACCCACGGGCGCGGCGCCGCTCGCGCTCTTCGCAGCGCCCGAGGCGCTCATGGTCGTCGGCGCAGTCGCCTTGCTGGCGCTGCCCGGGGGGGACACCGTCGAGGGCGGGGGAGTGGCCGCGGGCGCGCTCGCCTTCGCAGGGGCCGTCGCTGCAGGCGCTGAGCTCGAGGAGGACCCGGAGCTCGTGCCGCTGGCCGCGCTCTTCTGCACGCCGCCGTGACCGCTGCACGCGCCGCGCCCGGTCGCCGTCGACGTGGTGCCGTCCTTGCAGGGGGTCGGAGCCGGGGCATCGGCGGCCCACCCCGTGCCGATCGCGAACGCGAGGCTCAGCGCCGGTGCGGCGGTCATGACCTTCATCCAGTGTTTTCTCATGTCCTACTCTCCTCGCGCGAGTTTGGCTTCGTTCTCAATGGCCGGCATTGTCGGGCAGCAGTGTAATGACCTGCATCAGAAAACGAGTATGGTCGCTGCTCGAAGTGGCTGCAACGATCTGACCCTGCACGCTCACGTGCGAGTTCTCGACCACCCGTTCGGGAAACTCGGAGATGCCTTCGAGCTGCAACTCATCGGCCGGAATGCACATGAAGCTCTGCGCGGGCGAATAGATGTAGGCGATCCGATCGAGCGTGAGGAGCGGCGCCGTCTCCACGCCCCCCGAGGGCGACGGAAAGGTCCGGAAGTGCACGCGCCCCGTCAGGGTATGCTTGATGGGCGAGACGAACAGACAGCCGCCATAGCCGTGCACACAGCCCGCCATCGCCAGCGCGACTCCCGCCAGCCACCCTCGTCTCTTCATGCAATAGGCTCCCCGGGGCGCGCGCAGCGCCCGCACACGGTGCGATCCCGGCGCCCAGCATACACTTCTTGCGACCGGCGCCGTTGCTGGCCGGGGCGCCCGGGTGCTATACAACCGAGTCGCGAAAGGGAGTCGCATTGAGTGGACCGAGTCTGGCTTAATTCCTATCCGCGCGGCGTACCGACCGACATCGACCCGGACGCATACCCCTCACTCAAGCACCTGTTCGAGGAGGCGTGCGCGAGCCACGGACATCGTCCGGCCTACACCAATTTCGGCGCCACGCTGACCTACGCGCAGCTCGATGCGCTCTCGAGCGCCTTCGCAGCGTGGCTCACGCGCCGGTCCGGGCTCGGGCCCGGCGATCGCGTCGCGCTCATGATGCCGAACATCCTTCAGTACCCGATCGCGCTTTTCGGCGTGCTGCGTGCCGGCATGATCGTCGTCAACACCAACCCGCTGTACACCGCACGCGAGCTCGAGCATCAGCTCAAGGACTCGGGCGCCAAGGCGATCGTCATCGTCGAGAATTTCGCGCACGTCCTGCAGCAGGTGCTGCCGCACACCGCGCTCAAGAAAGTGCTGACCACCCGGATCGGCGATTTCCTCGGCTTTCCCAAGGGCATGGTCGTCAACTTCGTGCTCAAGCACGTCCGCAAGCAGGTCCCTCCCTGGAGCATGCCGGGAACCCTCGACTTCAAGACCGCCGTGTCCGCCTGCCTTGGCGTCACACCCGAGCCCATCGCTCTGGTCGGCGATGACATCGCGTTCCTGCAATACACCGGCGGCACGACCGGAGTTGCGAAGGCGGCCGTGCTGACCCACCGCAACATGGTGGCGAACGTGCTGCAGTCGCAGGCATGGCTGCAGCCCGCCCTGCACCCGAAACTGCACCCCGTCGTCATCACCGCGTTGCCGCTTTATCACATCTTCTCCCTCACGGCGAACTGCCTGCTGTTCGCGCGGCTCGGCGGACACAACGTGCTCATCACCAACCCGCGTGACTTCCCGGGCTTCGTCGCGGAGCTGCGCAAGCACAAGTTTTATTTCATCAGCGGCGTGAACACTCTGTTCAACGCGCTGCTCCACACCCCCGGGTTCGAGTCGCTCGATTTCAGCAGCCTCAAGATCACCTTGGGCGGCGGCATGGCGGTGCAGGCGGTCGTCGCCGAGCGCTGGAAGAAGGTCACCGGCTGCATCCTCACCCAGGCCTGGGGCCTTACCGAGACCTCGCCCGCCGCATGCATCAACCCCATCGGCCTCGACTTCAACGGCTCGATCGGCCTGCCCATCTCCTCCACCGACGTGACGATCCGTGAGGACGATGGCCGCGAGGTCGGCACGAACCAGGTGGGTGAGATCTGCGTGTTCGGTCCGCAGCTCATGCGCGGCTACTGGAACCGGCCCGACGAGACCGAGAAGGTGATGTTCGGCGACTGGCTGCGCACCGGTGACATCGGACGCATGGACGAGCGCGGGTTCGTCTACATCGAGGACCGCAAGAAGGACATGATTCTGGTATCGGGCTTCAACGTCTATCCCAACGAGGTGGAAGCGGTCGCCGCGGAGCACCCGGGCGTCCTCGAGGTGGCCGCCATTGCGCAGCCCGACGAGTGCTCGGGCGAATCCGTCGCCCTGTTCGTGGTGAAGAAGGATCCCAACCTCACGGCCGAGGCGCTTATCGAGCACGCGCGCAAGAGCTTGACGGCCTACAAGGTGCCCAAGCATGTGTACTTCCGTCACGAGCTGCCCAAGACCAACGTGGGGAAGATCCTGCGGCGGGCGCTGCGCGATGAGCTGCACGCACCGAGCGTCGCGCGCGCGCCTGCGACCCCGACCCCGACGCGGACCGATGCTCCCCGCACCGAGGGACCGGGCCCGGGCGGTGTCCCACCCGCCCGCTAAGACCGGGCTTCAGCGCGGTGTGTAGCCGCGCACGGTCTCGACGAGCGTCTGCACTCGCTCCGGGTCCACCTCGGGGGTGATGCCGTGGCCCAGGTTGAACACATGCCCCGGCCCCGGGCCGTAGCTCTCGAGCACCCGCAGCGTCTCGGCGCGCAGCGTCGCGGGCGCCGCGAGCAGCGCCGCCGGATCGAGATTGCCCTGCAGCGCCACCCGCTCCTCGGTGTATGTTCGCGCCGTGGCCAGATCCGTGGTCCAGTCGACGCCGAGCGCATCGCAGCCGATCGTCGCGAGATCACGCAGCAGCGCGCCCGCACCCTTGGTGAAGACGATGCTCGGCACGCGCCGCCCCTGCGCCTCGCGCCTGAGCTCGGCGATGATCGCCTGCATCGGGTTGAGCGAGAACTCGCGAAACTGCGCCGGCGTGAGCACGCCCCCCCAGGTGTCGAACAGCATGACCGCCTGCGCTCCCGCCTCGATCTGCGCATTGAGATAGGCGATGGTTGCGCGGCTCAGCACATCGAGCAGACGATGCAGCTCGCGCGGCGCCTCGTACATCATGCGCTTGATGCGCGCGAAGCCCTTGCTGCTGCCGCCTTCGACCATGTAGGTCGCCACCGTCCAGGGGCTGCCGGCAAAGCCGATGAGCGGCACCTTGCCACCGAGCTCGCGGCGGATGAGCGACACGGCATCGATGACGAACTTGAGCTCGCGCGTCGGATCGGGCACGGCCAGCCGGTCGATGTCGCTCGCCGAGCGCACCGGACGCTCGAGCGCGGGCCCCTCGCCGGTCTCGAACTTGAGACCGAGATTCATCGCATAGGGGATCGTGAGGATGTCCGAGAAGAGGATGGCGGCATCGAGCGCGTAGCGCTCGAGCGGCTGCAGAGTGACCTCGCAGGCAAGCTCGGGGCGGGTGCACAGCGCGAGGAAGCTGCCGGCGCGGCCGCGGCTCG
This sequence comes from Steroidobacteraceae bacterium, assembly GCA_035307465.1. GTDB lineage: Bacteria > Pseudomonadota > Gammaproteobacteria > Steroidobacterales > Steroidobacteraceae > Bog-1198. The sequence continues at coordinate 17,078 of DATGIA010000027.1, read as the reverse complement.
CCCGATACTCCGGCAGGTAGCGGCCGGCCTGGCGCATCAACCACAGAGGACGACGCGGAGTCGGCTCGCGCAGCAGTGCGCGCAGGAGCAGGTCGTTGCGCAGCGGGGCGGCGCTCATGTGCGCTCCCCCGGATCGAAAAGCCTGCGGTGCTCGAGGATCGCATAGCGATCCGTCATTCCCGCGATGTAATCGGCGACCGCTCGCGCGAGGCCTGCCTGACCCTGCTCCTTTTCGAGCCGCTCGGCTGTCGCGCGGTGCTCATCGGGCATGAGCCCCGCATCGCTCGAGAACGCTGCGAACAGCTCGGCGACGACGCGCCCCGCCTTGGCGGTCATGCGCCGCACCTTGTAATGGCGGTAGAGCCGGCGCCGCAGGAACTGCTTGAGAGTGGTGTTCTGCGCCTGGACCGCCTCGCTGAAGCCGATGAGCGGCGCGCTCTGTGCACGCACATCGGCGATGGTGAGAACAGCGGAGGCCGCGAGCCTCGACTGGGAGTTCTCGATGAGATCCGTGACCAGGCAATCGATCATGCGGCGCAGGATCTCGTAAACCAGGCGCCGGCCGCCGAGCGCGGGAAAGAGTTGCACGACCTGCGCGTGGTAGGTGGCGAACAACGGCACGGCGAGCAGCTCCTCGATCGTGATGAGTCCGGCGCGGATCCCATCGTCCACATCGTGATTGTTGTAGGCGATCTCGTCGGCGAAGTTCGCGATCTGCGCCTCGAGGCTCGGCTGCTGGCGCTTCAAGAATCTCTCGCCGAGCTCGGCGAGCTCGAGCGCGTGCTTTTGCGAGCAGTGCTTGAGAATCCCCTCGCGGCATTCGTAGCTCAGGTTGAGCCCGTCGAACTCCGCGTAGCGCTCCTCGAGCACGTCCACCACCCGCAGTGATTGCAGGTTGTGCTCGAAACCGCCGAAATCCCGCATGCATTCGTTGAGGGCATCCTGCCCTGCGTGGCCGAAGGGAGTGTGGCCGAGATCGTGCGCGAGGCTGATCGCCTCGCTCAGAGCCTCGTTGAGCTTGAGCGCGCGCGCCATGCTGCGGGCGATCTGCGCGACCTCGAGCGTGTGCGTCATGCGCGTGCGGTACAGGTCCCCCTCGTGGTTGACGAACACCTGCGTCTTGTAGACGAGCCGCCGGAAGGCCGTCGAATGCACGATGCGGTCGCGGTCGCGCTGGTATTCGCTGCGGTAGCGCGGCGCGGGCTCGGGATGCCGGCGGCCGCGCGATTCCGTCTCGTGTGCGGCGTAGGAGGCGAGCTCACTCACCCGAGATGCTCCCGCAGGGTCGCCTCGAGGGCCGCCTGCGGGTACTGGCTGATGAACACGGCCCGCCCGAGTTTCTCGAGCAAGACCAGGCGCATCTGCCCCGCCAGCACCTTCTTGTCCATTTGCATGAGCGCGAGCGCCCGGGAAGCCCCGATCTTCGGCGCCTCGGTCGGCAACCCCGCCCGCTCGATCAGCCCGCGGATGCGCAGCTTCACCGCCGCATCGATGAACCCGAGGCGGCAGGAGAAATCGGCCGCCATCAACATGCCGATCGCGACCGCCTCGCCGTGCAGAAAGCGCTCGTAGTCGGTCGCCGCCTCGATGGCGTGGCCGAAGGTATGACCGAAATTGAGTATCGCCCTCAAGCCCTGCTCACGCTCATCCTGCGCGACCACGGTGGCCTTGATCTCGCAGGAGCGGCCGATCGCGTACGCGAGCGCGTCGGCGTCGCGATCGAGCAGCTCATGGACGTGCTCATCGAGCCAGTCGAACAGGAGCGGGTCCCAGATGCAGCCATACTTGATCACCTCGGCAAGTCCCGCCCGCAGCTCCCGATCGGGGAGCGTCGCCAGCGTGTCGGTATCGGCCAGCACCGCGAGCGGCTGGTAGAAGGCGCCGATCAGGTTCTTGCCGCCGCTGTGGTTGACGCCGGTCTTTCCACCCACGGAGGAATCCACCTGCGCAAGCAGCGTCGTCGGTATCTGCACATAACCGACACCGCGCTGATAGCAGGCCGCCGCGAAACCGGCAATGTCGCCGACCACACCGCCGCCGAGCGCGAGCACGGTCGCATCGCGATTGAATTTCTGCGCGATCAGGGCATCGAAGACCCAGCCCGCCGTCTGCAGCGTCTTGTGCTGCTCGCCGTCCGGCAAGATGCACTCACCGACGTTGCGCTCCTTGAATTGCTCCCGCAGCTTCGCGAGGTGCAGCCGGGCGACGGTGGTATTGGTGACGATCATGAGATCGTGACCCGTGATGTTCGTGTGCAGGATGTCGCGGTGGGTCAACAGCCCCCAGCCGATGATGATGGGGTAGTGCGTGTGTCCGACGTCGACCTTGATTGTCTGCACGCGCGGATTATACGAACGTTACGGCTCGAGCGCCTGCCGAAGGGCCTGATGGATCTCTTCGGCCACCAGCTGCACGCGCCGCCCATCGGTCGATACCGTGAAATCGGCGACCTCGGCATAGAGCACGGCACGCCGCAGCATCAACTCCTCGAGCTTCTCCCCGCGGTTGGTATTGTTGAGGAGCGGGCGGTGCCGGCCATGGCGGGTGCGCTCGAGCTGCTGAGCGATGGAAGTCTTGAGATAGACGACCGTCCCGCGCTCGGCCAGCAGGCGCCGGTTGTCCGCATCGATCACCGCGCCACCGCCGGTGGCGAGCACGATGCGGTCGAGACGCGTGAGGCGCTCGATGGACTCCTTCTCGCGCTGGCGGAATCCCGGCTCGCCCTCCTTCTCGAAGATAAAGGCGATATCGACGCCGGTGCGCGCCTCGATGTCCGCATCGCTGTCGTGAAATGTGTGGCGCAGCAGGCGGGCGAGGTGCCGGCCGACCGCCGATTTGCCCGAGCCCATCGGTCCGACCAGGAATACATTGGTTTTACCTCGCATCGGCGCCGATCATAGTGGAGCGGCGGCGCCGCGGAGAAGGGCGGCCGCGCGCGATTCGGCCGCGCCCGGTCGTCGAACGAGGCGCGGCCCCGTCGGGGGCCGCGCCTCGTTCACTATGGGCCTATCGGATAGGAGATCGTGGTCACGAGATTCCCCGGGGTCGTGACCGTGACGTTGAAGGTGCCCGCGGTCTGCCCCGAGCTGGGCGGACTCAAAACAAAACTGTAGACCTGTCCGCCGACGGCGGCCGAACAGGGCCAGGTGTAACTACCGCTGGTCGGGAAAGTCAGCGTGCCCGCCGTAGAGGGAGTCAGGCTCGCCGCCACCGTCGTGCCTGCAGGCATCTGCTGGTTGTTGACATCCGCGATGGCGACTTGGATCGTCAGAGGGCCCGAGAGCTTGAAGGGGGGCGCAGGGCTGGTCGCGAAATACGGCGTGCTGCCCGACATGACGATGACGTTGGCGGCGTAAATGGCAACCGTACTGCCCGTCGTCGAGCAGAGCGACCCCTGACAGAGCGCGCTTTGAACGAGGCCGTCAGGGCCGTCGCGCTTGCCGTTGGAATTGAAGTCGATGAAAGGCTCACCGGAGTAGAAGAGCGGCGTGCCTACCGTGTCGTACACCTCGTACTCGTTGAGGAACGGCTCCGAGGTGTCGAACCACGGCTTCGGCTGACCGCTATTCGCGCCGCTGGTGAAATTGTTGTCCGTGTCGTTCGCATCCCAGGCGACGGTGTCCTTGGTGGAGTCGAACACCCCGCTGCCCGTCGCGTCCTTGAAGCTCTCCTCACCAATCGCCGTGACGATGATGGGGCTGCGGCCGTTGGTGTAGCCCTGGCACAGATTGGGTTGCCCCTCGGGACCTGCGCCTCCCGTGCAGTAATTCGTGGTATCCGTGTAGGCATTGCCCATTGTGCTTCGGGGGTTACCACTGACCATGCGGGGCGCCTTGCTGAACCAGTTCACCGTACACTGCCCCGAGCCCGGCGTGGTGGCACCGGTCTGACAGCTCGCATCGATGCCGCCGAGAGTCGTCTGGAAGTTGGCGGTGGTGCCATCGGGCACTGGGTTGCTGAAGCGGTCCGTCATGCTGACGGTCACCGGCACCACCACATTATCGATGCTCCAGGCCTCGACGTTCGGGCATTTGACCGCGAGCGAAATGTTGGCGCTCGTCGGAATACCGGTCGAGACCACGAGCGCATTCGATTGCGTCGAGATCGCGCTGCCGCTCGCGGTGGTCGTCGTCGCGGTCACCCGTACCGTCGTCGCCACGGTGCCCGAGCTGACGATGGTCTGCACATCCCCATTGGCATCGCTCTGTGCCGACGCCGGGGCGAGAGTGATGCCACCCACACTGGTGTTGAGCGTGAAGTTGACCGTGGCGCCCGCGCGCGGGCCGCCGGAGGTGTCGACCACCTTGAACACGACCGTCGATGTTTCCGAACCCCCGGCTGCGCCCACACCCTTGAGTGTGATTTGCGACGGGGTCGCCGAGATGAACTTGATCGACCCGATGGCGGCGGCGGCCACGGTGACGCTTCCAGTGGCGGTAAGCGTCTGACTGTTGGCGGTCGCGCTCGCGGTGATCGCATCGCTCCCGTTGCAACCCGTCGCGGAGTAAGTGGCGTTCGCCGTACCGGTCGTTGTAGTGACCGAGGAACTTGCGGGTAGCCCTCCCGACGCCGGTGTCGCAACGATGCTCGCAAGTCCTTGGCTCGCGCACGGTGAGTTGAAGGTGATGGTCACCGACTGCGTATAGAGCGCGCCTGTCTGATCGACGATCGAGACTTGCAGGCTCGTGCTGCCGCCCGCGGCAAGCGAAGTCGTGGTGATACCGATCGCACCCGTCTTGAAGCCCGTGCCGGTCCCGTTCCCCATCGACAGGGTGGTCTTGCCGGTCCCGGTGCCGGTACCGGTCCCGGTGCCCGTGCCTGTTCCGGTGCCCGACCCGGTGCCGCCGCTGAGGCTCTTCGAGCCGCTGCAGCCGGCGACCAGCGCCGCCGCGAGCAACGCCGGAATAATGATTCTACGCATGTCGTTCATCCTCGCTCGACATAATGGGTCGGCGTCAGTACAGATTTGACCCCTCGCGCAAGATTTTTGGCGTGATGAAGATCAAAAGTTCTGTCTTGTTGTTGATATTCGTGGTGCTCTTGAACAGATTACCGAAGACCGGGATATCACCGAGCCAGGGCACTTTGTTCGCGGAGTAGGACTTGGTCGTATCGAGAATGCCGCCGAGCACCACGGTCTGACCGTCGCCCACGAGCACCTGCGTGACGATCTCGCGCGTATCGATCGAGGGAACGCTGCCGCCGGTCGCGCTGGTCACTTGCTGACCGACGGTGTCGTCGGACACGTCGAGATCGAGCATCACGCGGTTGTCCGGGGTGATGAGCGGGGTGACTTTGAGCGACAGCACCGCGTTCTTGAACTGCGTCGTGGTCGCGCCGCTCGAGGCCGATTCCTGATAAGGAATTTCCACACCCTGCATGATGGTCGCCTGCTTCTGGTTCGCCGTGATGACGCGCGGCGAAGAGATCTCCTCGCTCTTGCCCTCGTTCTCCGCAGCGGACAGCGCCAGGTCGACGAGGTAGCTTCCGCCGAGCAGCGAGATGCCGATGCTGCCGTTGGTGTTCGCGGCCGGCGTGTTCACCATGTAGCGGTTCGCCAGCGAGGGCGTCGAGACCGGTGTCGCCGGGTTGCCGCCGCTGATGTTGGTGAGCGCCGACTGGATCATGGTGTCGGCGCCGAGACCGCTGCCGGTCACGGCGAGCAAGCCATTGTTGCCATTGGTCTGCGCGGTGGTGACGCCGAACTGGGCGCCCAGGTCGCGCTCGAAGGTATCGCTGACCACCACGATGCGGGCCTCGATCAGCACCTGCTTCACGGGAACGTCCAGCCGCTGCACCAGGCGCCGGATCTCGGCGAGCTTCTCGGCCGTGTCCGACACGAGCAGCGTGTTGGTGCGCTCATCGACCGTCAGGCTGCCGCGCTGGGATAGCAGCGAGTTGCTCGCTCCGCCGATCGACCCGCCGCCGCCGCCGCCGCCGCCCCCGCCAGCGCTGTACCCGGAGAAGGCCGGGCTGCCACTTGCGGAAGGCGTCGCGCTCGAGCCACCACCGATCTGGCCGCGAATCATGCGCGCGAGATCGGTCGCCTTCGCATAGTTCACGGTAATGAACTCCGATCTGACCGGTGAGAGGTCCTGGACCTCCTTGCGTGCCGCAAGCTCGGCTTTCTCGCGCGCCGCGAGCTCGGCGGTCGGACCGATCAGGATCACGTTGTCCTGCCGTCGCTTGTCGAGACCCTTGGTCCGCAGGACGATGTCGAGCGCCTGATCCCAGGGGACGTTCTGCAGGCGCAGCGTGAGATTGCCGGTCACGGAGTCGCTCACCACGATGTTCTGTCCGCTGGTGTCGGCGAGCAGCTGCAGCACCGAGCGCACGTCGATGTCCTGGAAGTTGAGCGTGAGACGCTCGCCTGTGTACTCCTTCTTGTCCTCGGCGCCGTTCACCGGCTTCGCGGCCGGCTTGATCTCCACGGTGTACTGCGTATCGGATTGATAAGCGAGCTGCTCGAAGTCACCCTGCGCACTGATGACGAGGCGCGATGAGCCCTCGACGCGGATCGCATCGACGGTCTGCACCGGCGTCGCGAAGTCCATCACGTCGTAACGGCGCATGAGGTTCTTCGGCATCTGCGTGCCCGCGAAGTCGACGACGACCTGGTTGCCTTCCTGGCGCACGTTGACCGGAGTGCGCGGATCGCTGAGCTGCACGATCACGCGGCCCGTGCCGTCGGAGCCGCGCCGGAAATCGATGGTCTTGATGGCGCGCTCGGCCGCGGGCGCCGCACTCCCGTGCGTGCTCGAGGCGCTCGCGACCGCCGCCGCGCCGGGCTGGCGGCCCAGGGTGACGATGATGTTGTTGCCATCGATCTGGGTCGTGTAGGGCATGAGCGAGTCGACGTTGACGACGAGCCGGGTGCGGCCATTGGCCTCCGCCGCGACCACCGTATCCACCCCGCCCGCCCGCACGTCGATCCGACGGGACTGCAGCGCGAGCGCGGTGTTCGGCAGGTCGAACGCGATGCGCGCCGGCTTGTCGATGGTGAAGGGCAGCGGCTCGGGCGCCGGTCCGCTCATGTGCAGCTTGAGCTGCACCTGCTGTCCGGAGAGCGTCTGTACGTCGATGGCCTCGAGCTTGGTCGGATCCGCGGCCCGTACATCCCAGGTGAGGACGGACAGCGCGACCAGCCCGAGAGCACCAATCGCCGTTCGTATGTGAAATCTGCTCATGCGTTTGTTCTCCGAAAATCGCATCAATCGGTCAAAGCGAGCGACGCCGGTCGCTCGATGTACCCACCAAGACCGTCGGGGATGATCTCGACGAGGCTGATCTTGCTCGCGGTGATCTCGGTGACCTTGCCGTCGTTCTGGCCCATGTAGTTTCCAGGCTGCACTTTGTGCACCAGGCCGTCCTTCGACTGCACGAGCCCGTAGAAGCGGCCGCCCACCTTGAAGGTGCCCACCATCTTCAGCGTGTCGAGGGAGAAGCCTTCGAGGAACTCGCGGTTGCGACGCACGCTCGGCCGGAGCGACTGCCCGCCCGCGAGTGCCGCGCTCACCGGCTGAAACGGTGAGCGCATGTTGGCCGCCGTATAGGAGAAGCTCTCGTACGGCTTGACGTCCGGCAACGGCTGAATGCGCCCGCCGGGCTTCTTCTTGGTCTCGGCGATCCACTTCTCCAGATCGGACTGGCCGCCGGAGCAGCCCGCCGCGGCGCACGCCGTGATCACGGCTGCGCAAACCAAACGCACCCTCACGCTGTTCAAGTGGCGCCTCCCGTCTTCTTCTTCGCTCCGGCGGCGGGCTTCGCAGTCCCGCCTTCATCCTCGATGTAGCGATAGGTCTTGGCCGTCACGTCCATGACGAGGTTGTCGTAATTGGTGCTCTTCTCCCCTCCCTCCTTGGCGGGCGAGATCTCGATGTCGTGCAGCGTCACGATGCGCGGCAGCGCGGCGATGCCGCTCACGAACGCGCCGAACTGGTGATAGCTGCCGACGAGCTTGATCTTGATGGGCAGCTCGGCATAGAAACCGTTGCTCTTCTCGGTGCCGGGCTGGAACAGCTTCTCCTGCAGTCCGGCGGCAAGCCCGGTCTGCGAGATGTCGACCAGCAAGCTCGGCACCTCGGTCTTGCCGGGGAGCTGGCGCAGCATCGCGCCGAAGCTGCGCTCCATCTCGGCGAGCTGTGCCTTGTAGGCATCGAGATTTGCGGCACGCTGTTGCTTGTTCTCGAACTGCGTGCGCAGATCGAGCTCGTCCGCCTCGGCTTTCTGCAGGATGGGACGATCCTCGTTCCACACGAGCATGTACCAGAAGACCGACCCCAGGACCACGAACACCAGCAGCACGAAGAACGCGCGCACCGGCAGCGGCCAGCGCCCCGGGTCGCGCGGGTCGATCGAACGCAGTTGGTCGAGCAGCTTTTTCATTTGGCCGCCACCTTCTTCACGGTGGTCTCGCCACCCTGATCGAGATTCACTCCGACCGTATTGGCGAACAGAACGAAGTTCGAGCCACCGTTCGGCACGTCCTTCGCAGTCTCGACGACCTGCAGCTGCGGGTTGTCGAACCAGGAGGAGGAGTCGATGTTGCGCATGAATGTCGAGACGCGCGTGCTCGACTGCGCGACGCCGTGCATCTCGAGCTTGTTGCCGCTCTGCTTGAGCGTGGTCAGGTAAACGCCGTCGGGCACCGTGTGCACGAGCTCATCGAACTCGTGGACGATCTCCGGGCGCTTGCGCTGCAGCTTCTCGATGATCTCCATGCGCGCGACGAGCCTTTGCTTGCGATTCTCGAGGTCCTGGATGTCGGCAATCTGCGCGTCGAGCTTGACGATCTCCTTCTTCAAGAGGTTGTTCTTCTCGATCTGCGCATCGGTCCAGCTCGTGTAAACGAGCTTGCCGCCGCCGGCGAAGATGAGCGCGGCGATGGCGGCGCCTCCGGAGGCGACCCAAAATTCGCGGCGCCGGGTCTTGCGTTCCTGTTCGCGCCACGGGAGTAGGTTGATTCGGGGCATGGCGGCTCTTTAGTCGAAGCTGCGCAGCGCGAGGCCGCAGGCAGTCAGAAGGGCCGTGGCGTCGCGGCTCACCGCCTGCGCCTTGGCCTTGGAAGAGACTTTCATGTTGCCGAGCGGATCGCCTTTCTCCGCCGGCACACCGACGCGGCTCGAGATCACGTCGGCGACGCCCGGGATATTGGCGCAGCCACCGCAAATCAGGATCTGATCGGGCTGCGAGCGACCGCTGCCCGAGGCGAGATAGAACTGCAGCGAGCGGCTGACCTGCTGGGTCATGTCGTCGATGAAGGGATCGAGCACCTCGGGCTGGTAGTTGCTCGGCAACCCTCCTTCCTTTTTCGCGCGCCCCGCCTCCTCCATGCTGAGGCCGTAGGTGCGCATGATCTCCTCGGTGAGCTGCTGGCCCCCGAAGGCAAAGTCGCGGGTATAGATGACCTTGAGGTCCTTGAGCACGCTGAACGTGGTGCTGCTCGCGCCGAAATCGACCACCGCGATCGTGCGGTCCATGCCACCGTCGGGCATCTGGTGGCGCATGAGCGTGCAGGCATTCTCGAGAGCGAAGGCCTCCACATCCACGATGTGCGCCATCAGGCCGGAGGCTTGCACCGCGGCCTGCCGCTGCTCGACGTTCTCGGTCCGAGTCGCGACCAGCAGCACATCGAGCATGTCCGGATCCTTGTCCGAAGGGCCGACGATCTGGAAGTCGTAGCTCACCTCTTCCATCGGGAAGGGGATGTACTGGTCGGCCTGCATCTCGACCTGACCCTCGAGCTCGTTCTCGCCGAGACTCCTCGGCATCTGGATCACCTTGGTGATCGCCGCATCGCCCGAGATGGCGATCGCCGCGAGCCGGCTCTTCGCGCCGGAGCGCTTCACGGCGCGACGAATGGCCTCGCCCACCGCTTCCGCATCGACGATCGCTTTCTCGTTGATGGCGTTGTGCGGAGTGGGCTCTGCCGCATAGGACTCGACCCGGTACTGGCCCCCCGACATCGCAAGCTCGATCAGCTTCACGGATGAAGTGGTGATGTCCAGACCCAGCAGAGGCTTGTATCGCTTACCGAAACTGCCTAACGACCACACTGGAAAATTCCTTTGTCTTCAGAAACTTGGGGGTCGATCGCGCGCGCATGCCTGGCCACAAGGAACAAACTTATCAAGGAACTGTTAAATAGAACGTGAACCCACTCACGGTACTGACGCCAATGACCGACGGGGCGGAGGACTTTGTGAAAATCTGCGAACTGCGAATGAGTCGCAGCGAATTATGAAAGGCTCATCCCTAAACATTCAGACCTCTCCTCGCCCGTGTGCTCCCGAGGCGACGCCTATGTTCTGCACAGGCGATTGGTTAATCTTGGTCTGGCAACCCCGCTGTCCTAGGTTCCGAACCCTTAGACCGGTGGCTTTGCGTCCTCATCTTTCGATGAGTATGCCTTTGAAAGCAGCGGTACTATGCAGCCCTCAGTCCGCGGGCGCAATAAGTTAGAACGGTTTTCTGTGGCCAAACGTTACCTAGTTCTCATATCGCGCATCGGCGCGATTCTCACGGGCGGGGTGGCGCTGTTGGTATTTGCCAACGTCTGCGCTTATGTCTATTTGAAGCCCACCTTGCCGGACGTCGACTCTCTGCGCGAGGTGCAGCTGCAGGTCCCGCTCAGGGTGTACACCCGCGATGGCCGCCTGATCGCAGCGATCGGCGAGCAGCGGCGCATCCCGGTGCGCTACGACCAACTGCCGCCGCGGCTCATCCAGGCGTTCCTCGCGACCGAGGATGACCGCTTCTTCCGCCACCACGGGGTGGATTGGCAGGGTTTTCTGCGCGCGGCGCTCGCCAACGCACGGGCCGGTGGCATTCGTCAGGGCGCCAGCACCATCACCATGCAGGTCGCCCGCGCCATGTTCCTGAGCCCGAAGCGCGACATGAAGCGCAAGATGAGCGAGATCTACATATCGCTCCTCATGGAGACCGAATTCACCAAGGAGGAGATTTTCTCGCTCTACGTGAACAAGATCTTCCTCGGACAGCGCGCCTATGGGGTCGCGGCAGCCGCCGAGGTGTACTTCGGCAAGTCCCTCGATGAGCTCTCGCTCGCCGAGATGGCGACACTGGCCGGATTGCCGGCGGAGCCTTCCCTCGCAAACCCGGTGGCCAACCCGGAGGAGGCGAAGGTGCGTCGTGCGCACGTGCTCGGCCGCATGCTCGATCTGCACTACATCTCGAGACCCGAATACGAGGCCGCCAAGGCGAGCCCGATGGAAAGCCGTCTGCACGGACCCTCGATCGAGGTGGATGCGCCTTACGTGGCGGAGATGGTGCGTAATGAGATGCAGGCCAAGTACGGCGACGGCATTTACACCTCGGGTTACCAGGTGTTCACGACGATCGATTCGCGCCTCGAAGCGGCGGGAACGGTGGCGCTGCGCACGGGACTCCTCGAATACGACCGCCGCCATGGATGGCGCGGAGCCACTGCCCACCTCGATGCGAGCAAGATCGATACACCGGCCGCCATGGACGCCGAGCTCGAGGAGTTCCCGATCGTGGGAGGCTTGCGCCCGGCCATCGTCGAGAAGGTCGAGGCGCGCAGCGTGCGCATCCATACGCGGGAGCTCGGATCGGTGGTGCTGCCCTGGGAGAAGCTGTCCTGGGCGCACCGCGAGCTGCCCGAGGAGAAGGTGGATCGTGCCCCGAGCGAGGCGCGCGAGATCGTACGGCCGGGCGACGTCATCTATACCGTCGGCAACCGCGCCGAGTCCTTGGAGTTCGTGCAGATTCCGGAGGCCCAGAGCGCGCTCGTGGCGGTCGACCCGCGCGATGGAGCGGTCGTCGCGCTGGTGGGCGGGTTCGATTTCTTCCAGAGCAAGTACAACCGCGTCACGCAGGCGCGCCGCCAGCTGGGCTCGGCCTTCAAGCCCTTCGTCTACGCGGCGGCGTTCGACAAGGGCTATACGCCGGCGAGCGTCGTGATCGATGCGCCGATCGTGTTCGACCAGGCGACGGCCGATCAGCCGGCCTGGCGCCCGAAGGAGGACAATGACCAGTTCTACGGGCCGGTGCGTCTGCGCGAGGCCATGGCGCGCTCCATCAATCTGGTGTCGGTGCGCCTGATGCGCGAGATGGGACTCGACTACACCTGGAACTACGTTCAGCGTTTCGGCTTCGACCGGGCCCAGCTGCCGCAGAATCTCACGATGGCGCTCGGCACGGCTGAGCTCTCACCCCTGCAGGTCGCCGACGCCTATTCGACGTTCGCGAACGGCGGCTTCAAGGTCACCCCGTACTACATCGATCGCATCGCGGATGCGAGCGGCAAGACGCTGCTGCAGGCGCATCCCACGATCGCCTGCTTCGAGTGCGCGCAGGAGGAATCAGCGGACGGGGCGCACGTAGTTCATACCCGCCTCGAGGAGGGCAAGCGCATGCCCGGGGCAACGGCGCGCCCCGCCACGAGCTCGCTCGATGAGGGCACTCCTGACGGGAAGACCGTGCTCCCGAAGGCGCGGCTTGCGCCGCAGGTGCTGCGACCGCAGGTCGCTTACCTGCTCTCCGACATGATGGCCGACGTCATCCGTCACGGCACCGGAATGCGCGCCCGCGCCTTGAATCGCGACGACATCGCCGGCAAGACCGGTACCACGAACGACCAGCACGACGCCTGGTTCTCGGGCTTCAATGGCGCGCTGGTCGCCACGGTCTGGACCGGCTTCGATCAGGACCGCTCCCTCGGCGCCGGCGAGCAGGGTGCGCGCGCGGCGCTGCCGACCTGGGTGTATTTCATGCACGCGGCGCTTGCCGCCACACGCCGCACCCCGGTCCCGGTGCCCGATGGCATCGTGACCGTGCGGGTCGATCCCACCAGCGGCCTGCTGGCGAGCGCCGACAATCCGAACGGCATCATGGAGAAGTTCATCGAAGGCAACTTGCCGAAGGCGGAGGTGTACGAAGGTCCGAACACGAATCAGAATCAGCTCAACGACGGCGACAAGCCTCTTTTTTGAACATGGCCAAGAAATTCTCCCAGCGCGCAGAGGACCTGCGCCGTGCTCTCGCTCAGGAAGCCGCTCGCATCATGGCCGAGCATGGAATCGAGGACTTTCTGCAGGCAAAGCGCAAGGCGGCAGATCGGCTCGGGGTCAACGATGTCTCGGTATTGCCGAAGAACACCGAGATCGAGGCGGCCTTGGTGGCGCACCAACGGCTCTTCAATCGCGAATCCCATGACCACACGCTCAAGGAGCAGCGGCGCATCGCCCTCGACGCCATGCAGCTCCTCATCGAGTTCCAGCCGCGGCTCGTCGGCTCGGTCCTGACCGGTACCGCGACCACCCACAGCGACATCAACCTGCACCTCTTCGCCGATCGCTCGGAGTCGGTGGCCCTGCGCTTGCTCGAGGTCGGAATAGCGCACCAGTTCTACGAGCGGCGCGTCAAGATGGACGCCGAGCGCAGCATCAACTACCCGGCGCTGCGCTTCGCAGCCGGCGGCCGCACGGTCGATGCGACCGTCTTCCCCATCGACGGTATCCGCCAGGCACCTTACTCACCGGTGGATGGCCGCCCGATGAAGCGGGCCGATGCCCGCGAGGTCTCTCAACTGGTCGGCAACTGATGCCGTATACAAGGGTGCCGTCCACATATTAGAGTTGCGGCGAGACCAGTACAGGAACGCGACGAAACGGCCGGAAGAGCCGTGAGCGGTGGGTCCGATCCGTGGGGGAATGGCAACAGACCTTAAGGGGTAGGGGATGAATCGCACGATTCGCTGGACGCGGCACCTGCTGCCGCTCGCTTTGCTTGGGCAGCTTTTACCCGTCACCCGCGCGCTTGCCGAGCCGGCCGAAGGCGAGGCTGCGGCCAATACCGGGCTCGAGGAAATCGTCGTCACCGCCACGCGCCGCGCCGAGCGCCTGCAGGACGTGCCGATCAGCGTGCTCGCCTTCAGTCAGGAGAAGCTTGATCAACAGGGCCTGAAGAGCATCGACGATCTGTCGCGTCTCTCCCCGGGCCTCAATTTCCAGCGCAACGGCTTCAGCTCCTCGGGCAATTACAACGACGAGGGCTCGGACATCAACATCCGCGGCATCGACTCCACGGCCGGCACCTCGACCACGGGCATCTACATTGACGACACGCCCATTCAGACCCGCCACATTGGCTTTGGCTCCATCAATGCGTATCCCGCGCTGTTCGACCTTAACCGAGTGGAGGTATTGCGGGGGCCGCAGGGGACGCTGTTCGGCGCCGGCGCCGAGGGTGGCGTCGTACGATTCATTTCGCCCGAGCCTGAGGTCAACAGGCAAAGCGGTTACGGCAGAGCGGACTATTCGATCACCGACGGTGGCTCGCCCAGCTATGAGGGCGGCGTCGCATTCGGAGCACCCATCGTTGAGGACGTGCTGGCGTTTCGAGCCAGCGTTTCCTACCGGCGCGACGGGGGCTGGGTGGACCGCGTGGACTACTCCCTCGTTCCGAACGCAACCGTTGCGCTCCCGACACCGGTGTTCAATGGAGTCACCACGCAGACGAACGCCAATTATTGGGAGACGACGACGGCGCGGCTCGCGCTCAAGTGGAAAGTAAGCGACGTACTCGAGATCCTGCCCTCGCTCTACTATCAGAATCTTTACATCAATGATACGGCTGCCTACTGGGTCGGAATTTCAGATCCCGGCTCCTCCACCTATCGCAACGGTAACGCGGGCAGAAACCCGAGCCACGATCCTTTCACGCTGAGCTCCATCCGCGTCAACTGGGACGCGGGTTTCGCATCGCTATTCTCAAACACGGCTTTTTATGATCGCAACCAAAACGCCCGCTCGGACTACACGCAATACCTGCGTGCGACCTGGAACTCTTTCGGCGAGCTGCCCAACACCTTCCCGCAGGCGGGCGACAGTGGATATGCGACCTTCGAGGATGATCAGCGCAACTTCTACGAAGAACTTCGTCTGGCTTCGAAAGACGCGGATGCGCGCTTCGTCTGGACCGGGGGGCTTTTCTATTCTCACTTGAGCGAGAACGTGCCTGAAAATATCTTCGATGCCACGCTCTATCAGGAGGTGAATTCATTCACCGGGCTCCCTCCCTCGCAGCAATTAGTGCCCGTCTGTACCGCGACGCAACCTTGCCCGGGGGGGCTGATTTATCAGGGTCCGGTCGACCGGGTCGTCGACAAGCAGCTTGCCTTGTTCGGTGACGTCAAATTCCGATTCACCGATACCCTCATAGCCGAGGCCGGCCTGCGACTCTCGCGCATCGACTTTACCGGATCGGTGTCGGAGACGGGCCCCTTCCTGGGAACCACGATCGTCACGCAGTCGAGCAACTCCGAGAAGCCCGTAACGCCAAAAGCAGTGCTCACTTGGCAGCCCGACCACGACCATCTGGTGTACTTGGGCGCCACGAAGGGCTTCCGGCCTGGCGGCGTCAATATCGGCGTGAGTCAATTGCTCTGCGGGCCCAATCTCACCGCTCTTGGGCTGACTCAGGTTCCTGGGCAGTTCTCTTCGGACAGCCTGTGGAGTTACGAAATCGGTGCAAAGAACACCTTCTTCGAGCATACCCTCGAGATCGATGCCAGCATCTATTACATTGATTGGAATAACATCCAGCAGAACGTCTACTTGTCGGCGTGCGGCGAGCAGTTCACCGCCAACCTCGGCAAGGCCAAAAGTGAAGGTGGTGACATCGAGGTGCTCTATCGGCCCGCGCCGCGGCTCACTTTTGATTTCACCGCTGCCTACACCGACGCGCGCCTGACCAAGTCCTCGTGCGCAGGCTCGCTGGTCTTCGTCGCGGCCTCGGACGCGTGCGAGGCCCCCGGTCAGACACCGGCTCGCCCGATTGCATCGAACGGCGATGCGCTGCTCAATGCCCCCTGGGCGCTAACCGCTTCCATGCAGTATGAATTCCCGGATTGGAACGCGCGGCATCCCTACCTGCGCATCGATTTTCAGCATTCGACCGCACAGAATTCGAGGCTGCAAATTCAGGACCCCAACAACGCGATCTTCGATGAGACACTGCCGGGGCTGCCCATTGTGAACAATCTATCGGCACGAGCGGGGTTGCGCTTCAGCGGGATCGATCTTTCGGTGTACGGCAACAACCTCACCAACGCGCATCCGCTGATGTTCGAAGCCCGAGACATCTATCCCTATCCGGGAGCGCCCGGAACCGGAGCGAGCCAGAATGGACCGACCACCGACACGCTCTATTTCGGACGTGGCGTGCGCCCGCGAACCATCGGAATTACCGCGACCTACCGTTATTAGAGAAAGACGCTGGCTCGAAGGGGCTGGAAAAGGGAGAGGGATGACGACTGCCCATTCCTTGAATCGGCATGCAGGTCAGATTGCATGGGTTATCGCCCAAGGCGTCCTGTCCGTGAGCGTATTGCACGCCCAGTCCGGCGGGCCTTCGGATACCGGAACCCTGGAACAGATCGTCGTGACGGCACAGCGCAGAACCGAGCGGCTGCAAGACGTGCCCATGAGCATCACGACCTTCAGCGAGGAGAAGATCGACCAGCAGGGACTTCGAAACATCGATGATCTGTCGCGCCTCAGCCCGGGCGTCACCTTCATCCGCAACGGCATGAGCAGCAGCGGTAATTACAATGACGAGGACTCGGACATCTCCATTCGGGGCATCGACTCGACCGCGGGTGCCTCGACGATCGGCATCTATGTCGACGACACCCCGATCCAGACGCGACATCTTCAGTTCGGCACCGTAAATCCCTATCCCGCGCTGTTCGATCTACAGCGGGTTGAGGTGCTCAAAGGCCCGCAAGGCACCCTGTTCGGTGCAGGCTCCGAAGGCGGCACAATCCGCTTCATCACTCCCGAGCCGAGTCTGGAGGACTGGCGGGTCTACGTGCGGTCGGAGTACGGCAAGATCGACGGCGGCGGTGATAACTACGAGGGGGGCCTCGCAGTCGGCGGCCCGATCATCCCGGGGGTGCTCGGGTTTCGCGCGAGCGTCTCGTACCGCGAGGATGGTGGCTGGGTGAACCGGGTGAGCTACACCGCCCCATCGCAACTGCCCATCCCACCCTGCGGCGCTTTGTGCTACGGCGTTCCTTACGCGGGCATTCCCAC
>DATGIA010000026.1:0-66849 GCA_035307465.1 Steroidobacteraceae bacterium | reverse complement strand
GCCGGTCGCCGGCAGTCTGCGCCGCATCCGATAGATCGCAGGTCTTCTTCCAGACACAGTCACTGACGACGCCGAAATAGCTACCCGGAAGCAGACACTCCGACACTACAAGTCCCATCTAACCGGGTACCAAATGTCGTTGGCGCGCGCGAAAGGCCGCCACCTTCATTCGATTACCACAAAGTGCCATGCTGCACCAACGACGCTTGTGCGCCTTGGTATGATCGTAGAACCACAACACGCACTCGCTGCCTTCGCACTGGCGCACGAGCCTAAAGTCACCTTCAGTCAGTAGAGACGCCACCGCCTGCGCAACTGGGACGAGCAGCGATTCAATCCGCTCCAAGCGGTTATGCAATCGAAGGACGGGCTTCTCCGGTTGCGTCCAGACCAGCTGCGAATAGGCGCTGCCCGCGGCCAGTATCCGGTTGAGCACCGAGGTTTCACTTATGCGACCTCTTTTGCGTGCCGTGATTAGCTGCACCGCGGTGCTGCGCAGCTCGTGGGCCGCGGAGAGCAGTGCACCCGACCGGCCGCGTTTGCCTGGCGGGGCGGGCAGACCCGCGCATCGCAACCAGTCAAGCACCTGTACATCACTGCCCAGGCATTCTTGGTGCCCAGCACCGACCCCAAAAGTGGTGTTTACGAAATCAAGCGCGAGGTTATCTGCAATGAACAGCGGATCCGTCCGGGTGTCGGGTGCGGGTAGGGAAGCGGGCATGGCAAGAGGCCTCAAATTCGCATGGACCATTGTAACCGTCAAAACATGCATTGACTAGTTACACAATAGGTGTAACCTTAATTAAGATATTTTGATGGTTACATTCTCAACTCTCGCAGGAGTTACATCCGTGTTATTTCGCTTTGCATCAGGTGCTTTGCTGGCTACTGCGGCCATGGCCAGCGAGTCGGGTCCTGCTTTTGGCCAAACCGTCTCTGCCCGCGCTCAGCCCTCACCCCAGGTCACTACCCACATGGTCTCGGTCAACGGAATCAAAGTGTTCTATCGGGAGGCGGGCGATCCCCGATCCCCAGCGATTCTTCTATTGCACGGCTTCCCGGCCTCCTCCTTCATGTATCGAAACCTGATTCCCCTATTGGCTGACCGTTATCATGTGATCGCGCCAGATCTCCCCGGCTTTGGCTTTACCGAGGTTCCGAAGAGCGCCAACTATCGCTACAGCTTCGATGACCTCGCGGGCACGGTCGATCACTTCACACAAGTCATCGGGCTGAATCGCTACGCTCTCGAAGTGTTCGATTATGGCGCTCCGGTCGGCTGGCGACTCGCTGTCGCCCACCCGGAACGCATCACGGCTATCATTTCCCAGAACGGCAACGCTTATGAGGAAGGCTTGAGCAGCGGCTGGAATCCGATCCAGAGGTATTGGCGGGAGCCGACCAATCAGAATCGCTCGGCGCTTCGCGAATTGCTTAAGCCCGCATCAGTGAAGTGGCAGTACACCTATGGGGTGAGCGATGAAAGCCTCGTAGCGCCTGAAAGCTACACGCTGGATTCGGCGCTGCTTGCACGCCCGGGCAATGACGAGATCCAGCTGGACCTATTCCTCGACTACGCGAGCAATGTAAAGCGTTATCCGCAGTTTCAAGCTTATTTTAGAAAATGGAATCCGCCGATGCTTGCGGTTTGGGGTAAGAACGATCCGTTCTTCTTGCCTGCTGGTGCCGAAGCTTTTAAGCGTGACGTACCGAGTGCCGAAGTGCGTTTCTACGACGCTGGACACTTTGCGCTAGAAACGAACGGATCCGAAATAGCGGAGGAGATCCACAGCTTTCTCGATCGAAATCTCTCGCAGATCCAACCTTTGAAGTAGACGCGGGTAACCAGCCAAAGCCATCACTCGTCGCGAATGCACCCATACGGGTAGTCGCGACGAGCCATTTCTCAAGCTTTCATGTTTGCTCAGCGCCGAGAGCCTGCTGCTCTAAGGTCGCAAGCAGCTCAAGCGCTTCCTGCAGACTGCGCGCAGCCGTTGCCCTTGCCGCCCTTTCGTACACGGCTTCGATTCGTTGCCGACCCGTCCCCGTTGGCGTCCAGCGCCCGAGAAGATTGCCGGTGAATGAGCCCATGGCCGAGAGCCTAGCAAAGGCGGGCTGATCGCGCCGCCGGCAGGCCGCCGCCGCGCTCATTGGAGATTGGCCGTCTGCAGTTCCGCTTCGGCGAGAACCGTTAGATTGTGATGTGTCAGCAGGGCCGTGACCGGCCAGTTCGGATCCGCAGTGCCTGCGCGGAAGGCGGCCAGTGCGCGCGCCTTGGCGGGGCCGACCACCAGCAGCAAAACTTCTCGTGCCGCGGCAATGGTCGCTATCCCGACCGTGATGCCGTACTCCGGAATGTGAAACTGGCCTTGAGTTTGCGCCGCGTGGGTTGCGCGGGTCTCCTGGCTCAAGCGGACCACATGCGTCCTCGCCGACCAATCACTGCCTGGCTCGTTGAAGCCGATGTGCCCGTTGGTGCCTAACCCCAGAATGGCCAAGTCCAGACCGCCCGCTGCCGCGATCGCCGCCTCGTAGTCGCCGCATTCCGCCTCGACCGCGACGGCGTCGGCTTTCAACAGCCGAATACGCTCCTCCGCCACGCCCGCGGGCCTCAAGAAGTGCTCTCTCAGGAAACGCGCATAGCTCAGGGGATGATCCACGCCCACCCCCAGGTAGTCATCCAAGTTGAAGAACCGCGCCTGCGCCAACGCCAGCCGCTTCGCTGCTGCACGCGCTACCAACTCGCCGTACAGCCCGAGCGGTGTCTGTCCGGTGGGCAACGCTACGACCGCCCCAGGCTTACGAGCCAGCAGTTCAGCGACGTGGTCCGCGGCGGTGCGAGCAAGCTCGGCGCCGCTGCGACACCAAAGGATGCTTGACGTGGGCGCCGACATCCCCCTCACGCTCTCAATGTGCTGGCTGCGCGGCTCGTGTTCCTCGAGCCGCCTCGTACTGCGTAATAAAATCTTGAATCGCCGCGCGTACGCCGGCTTTATCGAACACGAAAAACAGTTCGTTCGCCCGCGGCGCGCGCCGAAAATAATCCTCCTCCGGAGCTCGTGGATAATCCGGACGGTGCGCGATGGTCAGCGAATTGCAGCTCATCTGCTCATCCGGAGAGAGGCGTAAGTCATGCATCGACTCCAGGGCGAACAATTTGCGGATTTGCAGGGGGCGCGGCGTGGGATGCGAATAGACTCTTTGCGTGCTGAGGCGCCGATCAGTGGGCGGCAGCGACACCACGGTGCCTGCGGGTCCATACGGATAGTGATTGCTGTCGGTATGATTGGTGTAAAGCAGAAACACCGGATTCCCTTGCCATTGTTCGAGTGCTTGGTCGAGGGCGACGCTGGTGAATTCATGATCCAGATGGGTGTCCAGCCGCGGATCGGGCATCACCACGATCGCCGGGTTCACCTTGCGCAGCACCTGAACCAGATCCTCCACCAAATGTTGCCAGCTATTGCTGCGCGCCGCGCTCGATACGAGCTTACTGAGGTTGGCACGGCGATAGCGCGCCACATCGGTATTCGGCCCGTAGACTTCGGGAATCGTTTGCTCGGGTGCCAGATACATCGCATCCAATCGTCCATCGAAGTAACCCAGGTTGGCGGTGTTTTCGGGAGAAACATTGCCCTGCCAAGGAATGGTCACGCTATCGACCGCGCGGACATAGCCTTTGAGCGCGTAGTGCTCCGCCGGGTCGCTGACGATCGCACGATAATTCATGTCGCCGGCATTGCCGGCGGTAACAGTGACGACGGTGGCTTGTCGATCGGCATACAGGCCAAAGGCCGCGATTTCGGCATCGTCGGGATGAGGCGCAAGCACCAATATGCGTTGTCGCAGGTCGAGATGATTGTCGAACAAGCGCAGCGGCGCCTCTTCGGGCTCCAACGTCACCGAGTGCGCCCGGATGGTTACTTCGACACCGGCAGTAAGATGCTCCCGCAAACCGCTCAAATTCAACCAACGGACTCCAACTACATAGGGATCGAAGTACTGTTGAAGGCGCACGTCGCCGACCGAGACTTCAACCCAGGGATCCTGTTCCGCGCCCCAGCTGCGAACTGCGAGCAGCGCGGTGTCCCACGCAGTGGCGGTGCGTGGCCAGATGAAGCGAATGCCGTCCACCCATCTGGACAGTCGGATCGCGTGGTCGACGCTGCCCGATGGCGCAAACTCATAAGGGTTTTTGCCATAGCGTGCAGCGCTTGCGGAAGTTGCCGCCGGCGGCACATTGACCTCGGGAGAGGACGGCGCTTGAGCGCTGCTGACCCGGACGGCGGCCGCGACTACCGCCAAGGCCAACCTCAGGACGTACCTATGCATCGAGTTTGTTTGCGGACCCCCGGGTTGCATTGCGAATGAGCGGTTTCGCCCACACGCCCACGCTCAAGACGAACCCGAAGGTGAGAAACAGGAACATCATGCCAATTCGCAGGCCATACCGGTCCCCGAGCCAGCCGATGACCAGGGGCACGAGCGCGCCACCCATGATCCCCGAGCACAGGATGCCCGCGAACGGGCCGTGGTACTGCGGTACCGAGTTCAGCCCGAGCGACACCAGTGTTGGCCACATGATCGAGGCGAAGAAGCCGATGCAGGGAAAAGCCACGCGCGATACGTCGGCCGGCCCGAACAGGGCCGCCGACAACATGCACAGCGCGCCGAGCGAGAATCCGATCAGTACGCGGCGGCTGTCGAATAGCTTGAGCAAACCCATTCCCAGAAGGCAGCCGGCAGTCATCAGCCCCCAGTAGTAGGCCACCGCGTCCGCGCCCTTCGTGTGAGGATCGATATGGTGATAGCGCTCGAGAAAGGGCGACATCCAATCTGCCGTGCCCTGCTCGCAGCCGACGTAGGCAATCACTGAGAGAAAATACAGCCAGACGAATGGATTGCGCAGAAGTTGCCGGTACATGGAAAGCGTGCCTGCCGACTCGTCCGACGTACGCTGCACCTCCGGCAAGCGCAGAAATGCGATCACGGCAACGCAGCCCCCGGAGATCACCGCAAATATCCAATAGATCGATGCCCAAGGAAACGCAGGCGTCGTAATGCTGCTCAGGACCGCATAGAGCCCGCTCGGATCGGGATGGGCGGGACCGAGGTGCTTCATGAGATCGGAATAGACCAGGGGGCTCACGAACGAAGCTGCCCCGAAGATGACCTGTGCGAAAGCCGAGTTGAACGCGAAATGCTCCTCCCCTCCGGCCACACGCAGCAGGGGATTGATCGCCACCTGCAGTACCGCCATCCCCGCCCCGATCACGAACAGCGAGGTCACGGCCATTGCATAACTGGGGAAGGCCGCGAAACTTGCCGCGCCGAGCGTCGCCGCAACGAAGGAGGCGATCATGGGTTGCTTTTCCCCCCAGCGCTGCACGGCGAAGCCGGCGGGAATCGACATGACGCCGTACGCGATGAAAAACGCGAACGGAAGGATGGCCGCCATTGCGAGCGATACGTGAAAGCCCGTGATGATGTCGGGAACCAGCGGTCCGAGGATGTTCGTGAGAAAGGAGATCACGAAAAACACGAAAAACACGACCGCAACCAGAAACTGGTTTCTGCCGACAGCGGCAACGCGCACCGTGGATGTCATCGTCATGTCATCAGACCACTACACGACCGGGACCTGGCTGATGTTGTTCTTCGGGTCCATCCAGAACGATTCATTCACGAAGCGGCTGAAGATCTCGCGCGGCAGGATGGGGGTGCGCTCGATCGGCTCCACCTTCGCGCGCACCCTATGCAGGCCCGGCATGCCGACCCGGGCGTCGAACTCGTCCGCGTTATACGAAACATGTTCGAAGTCATGGTCGAACCAGGGTTCACCGATGAACTGGTAGACCGCGCGCATGGCCGCCGAGGGATTGCGCGCCAGGCTTTCATAGGTCAGCAGCAGCAAGTGGCCTGGAGCATATTGACCGTAGAACGCATCCTTGGTCGCCTGGAAGGAGAACCCCACCATGCCGCGCGGATCGGTCAGCGCCTCGACACGCGAGTACACCGTGGTATTGGTGTCGAACCGGAACACCTTGCTGACGGCGACCGGTTGCCTGCGCACCAACCGTTCCATGCTGTCCAACACCCACGACAGCTGGCGAACGCACGCGATGACCTTCGCCTCCGGAAACAGGGTCTCCAACAACTGCATCCGACTGCACCACAGCCGGCTGGTGTCGAACACGACGCCCGCATCCAGTTGTCCGGCGTAGAAGTTCTCGACCAAGCCGCGCAGCAAGGCAATACGTTGCTGGTCGGAGACGTCGAACGAGAAATCGTTCTTGCTGCTGGTCTCCGCCATCACCACCCCCATGATGTCGGCCAGCGGGCTGGTCATGCCCGAACGGAAACGTGGGTTCTGGTTAAGGATAGCGGCCAGGAGCGTGCTACCTGAGCGCGGCAATCCTGAAATGAAGTGGAACTTCAAGGCTGACTTCGCGACGCGGGGTACCTCTGGCATGGAGTCCCTCTTTAACCGGGGTGGCCAGCGGATGATATCTGGTCCGGGCTATGGCGTGCCCGCAGTCGTCGCCAAAGGCCGCCCGAAGTCAATGTTTTCCCTCCCGCGCAGCGGCTGTCCGATTCTCTGCAGCGACCGGAATACTCTGAGTCGGAACGTTCCAGCCACTCACTTCGACGACCGGCATCACCCCTCCTGGCGTCGCGAAGCGCGCCGTAAGAGTGATCGATTCGCCAGGCCACAGCGTGACGTCGTTGTCGCTCCACAGGATCGGCAGCAGAGGGTCGCCGCCCTCCGGTCGCTTGACCGATACATGCTGGAACAGCGCCACAGTTTTTGAGGAGGGCGGTACCGTCAGCGTGACCGAGGCGATGTCCTCGGCTCCCTCGCGCCGTATCGTTGCCCGAACCTCGCTCGTCGCCGCCGGCAGGGATTGCAACAGGGTCAGGTCCGCGTATCGCGACACGGGCGTCAGGTACCAATTGGAATGAGCCCAGTCGAGCTCGTCGGTTTGGGTGGAGAGCCAATAGACATTGCGGCTGATCGATTTGCCCACTGCGGAAGCAAGCTCTAGTTCGAGGAAGTACGTGCGCGACAAGCCATCAAGCGCTGGCAGCATCGATATTTGCTGTGCGCGATTGGCCCCCATTTCGAGGTCCTTGAGGCGACGCTCATAGGCGATGCTCCCATCCAGATTGCGTACCCGGATGACCGCGCGCAATCCTCGCTCACGGGTGAGCGTGTGATTGACCAACATGATGGCGCGCGTGTCGTATGAATACTGGATGTGCAGGGGCTCATTAGCCATCTTGGCGCCAAAGTAGGCGCCTGCCGGATTCAGGAAATAGTCGTACAGGTGCCAATACAGCGAGGGCCAGGCGTTGTTGAGCATCCAGTAGATGACGCCCGTCGAGGGTTTGGGCGTGCTCATGTGCGCATTGAAAGCTTCGAATTGCGCCCGAGCGTTTTCGTAGTTATCGAGTTGAGACTTGGCGACATAGTCCGCGAGGCTCTTGGGTGGCCCGTAGCGCCCGGATAGCGCGTTATCGAACGGCTCAAGGGTCGCGAATACCGACCAGGCGGCCGACGCGTGATACTGACGCGCGCGTGGGTTTTGCCACAGGGCCTCCAGCTCCTGCGGCGAGAGCATGCGGGTCAAGTCATCGAGCATGGGTATGGAGGCGCCTGCGCTGACTTCAGAGTCGAACCCGAAGGCGCCGCCGAGCTTATCGGCATACCAATAGGCCGGCGGAACCCAGGAGTACGGCCCTTCCATCCTCATGCCGGACGGACCGGTCTCGGGCGTGGACTGGTCGATGGCCGCCGCAACGATCGGCAGCGACCAGTCTTCGGCATGCAAGGTATCGACGTACGTCTTTGAGATCGCTGCCGGCGGCGCATTGTCACTGCCGATCAGAAATCCGATCACAGAAGGGTGGTTTCGCAGCAGTCGTGCCTCGCTTGCCATCGAGGCCGCCGCCACCTTCTCGTCAGCCGCGTCCCACGGCTCGCCGCCCGTCTTGGCCCACGATTCCCATTTGTCGCAGCACTCCCAGCCGGGAAGGATCATGATGCCTTCGCGGTCGGCGAGATCGTAAAAACGTGCATCCTCGAGCTTCCCCTCGCTGCGAATAGTATTGAGCCCGAGATTCACGACGTAACTGAACTCAGCCTCCATACGTTTGGGGTCCTCACGCAGGAACATGTCCGGCGCCCAGCCTGCACCGCGAATCAGGACGGGCTTGCCGTTGACGACGAACTGAAGATAACCCTGTGGCGTTCGCTGGGCGCTTACGCTGCGGATTCCGAAAACCGCATGGGCTCGGTCAGAGACCGCTCCATCAACGGCCGCAGCCATCTCCAAGGTGTAGAGTGGATGGCCGCCCATACCGACCGGCCACCAAACCCGGGGACTTTTGAGCTCGAGGCTTGGATCGCTCTTGGGGGAAAAGGACACGGTCTGCGTCTGTCCGGGATCGAGGTGGATCGTTCGCTTGAGCGGAACGCCGGCCACGAGCCCTGTGATCGTTGCGTCGTGTGCCGATGTATCAAGGTTTCGGGCCTGCACCTTCACGGTGAGCACGGCGCGGGACAGATCGGGAAGCGTTAATATCGATGACACCTGCGGGGCACGGAGCGCGACCGGGCCGCTTCGCACGATATCGACGCCCCGCCACGGTCCCATGTTGTTATCGGGTGGCGACGGGTTCCAGTCGACCCAGCCGATGGACAAGCTCGTCCTCGGGTCTCCCGGATGCACGCGCAACGCAAGGGTATTAGTGCCCGCATGAACCCAGCGTGTCACATCGAGTTCTTGCACGGGATAGGCACCGGCGATGGTGGCTTGATCCGCGACCCGCTGTCCATTCAACCAGACATCCGCGCCCGCGATCACGCCGTTGATCCGAAGCGTCGTGCGTATTCCGGGCGCCCCCCCGTCAATCTCGAATTCGCTGCGATACCACCACGGAGTCACGAACATGGTGCCGCTGGCGTCAGGCTCCTCAACCGCCCGCAGGTTGTCGCCGTAGAAGACGTCCTTGTACTTGCCGTTCTCCATCAGTCCCGCCATCACGGTCGCGCGTCCGCTCACCGGGTACCAGCCTTCCGTCGAAAACCGGGCCGAGGAGACTTCAGCGCCGCTTTCCTGCGCTTTGGGGACTGATTGAATCTGCCAGTAGGCGACGGGGGTGGCAGACCCGAGTTCGCCGGCGACTCGGGTGGGTGAGAAAACGGTCTCGGCGGGTGCTATCGATACGCGCGTCAGCAGCGCGAATGCAATGACCACCGGGAGCACGGGGATGCGCGGGATTTGCACCACCTCAGCGGCTCCCAACGACGGTCACCATTGTCCGCGGACGCCAAAGGTGAACATGCGTTCGGCGAAGTTTGCGTGCCCGAATTGGTCCGGCCATACCAGATAGAATCGCTGGTACTCGTTGGTTAGGTTCGTGCCGTCGACGAATACCTCGAGATACTTGTTGAACTTGTACGCGACCGACGCATCGAGATACCGCTGGGGCGCCTCGTACTCCTCCAGGCCGGCAATGCCTCCAATGCTGTCTTGATAGGCTCGCTTCGAACGGTAGTTGTAAGCGACGCGAGCCTGGAAGTGCTTGTCTTGGTACCAGAGAATGAAGTTCCCCGACTCGGTCGAGTTGTCCTGGAACGGGATCTTGTTTCCGGCCAGATCTTTTTCTCCCGTGTTGCTCGGCGCGTAGGTGAAGTTGAACTCCATGCCGGTGTAAGTGAGGAACCACGGCAGGAACGTGAATCCCTGTCGATAGTCGAACTCAGCGCCTTGGATGCTGTTCCCCGCGCCCTGTAACGGCTCAGTGATTGCAATGCAATGATGGCGAACGACACCGTCTGCGTCCGGCAGATTGCAATTGATCACGGCGCCATTCTTGATGAAGCTGTCCACGTTGATGCGGAACAGCTCGAGATTCACGATGCTCGTGGAGTTGATGTAGTACTCGAATGAAGCCCCGTAGTTCGAGGAGCGCCACGGATTGAGCGTCGGGTTGCCGTTCGAGGTACCCGTCGCAACCTGGTAGATCGGACCCGTTTTGGTTTCCTGCAGCGAGTAGTTCAGCTGCAAGCCTCCGCCCCACTGGCTCAGATTGAGCGGCAGCATGTTCTTGGAATAGGAGAGACGCATGGTGAGCTTACTGGTCATGTTCAACGCAACGTTAAGCGCCGGCAGGACGTCGTTGTAGCTGCGCAGGAATCTCTGTGTGCCGGCCTCGGCGGGCTCGGTGATGTTGGGTCCCGGAAGGCCAGTCAGATACTGGGTAATGTCGAGATTGGTGTGGATAAACCGTGCGCCCACATTACCGCTGTACCGCATGCTGCCGAGCTCGCCGCTGAAGTCAGCCTGCACATAGCTCGAGAGCTCCTTCTGCCACACGGCCCAACTGGTTTCAGGCGAGGCCTCAGTCGTGGTATTGGGGTAAAGCGATTTCCAGAACGCAAATGGATCATCCAAGGCGTGCGGGTTCACCGCCCAGAAGGTGACTCCAGAGCCGAGCAAATTGGTGTATTGCTGAAAGTTGTTGGCGAGAGGGCCGGGGCTCCTCAATACCTGCAGAGACGAAATCTCGCCGGCCCGGAAGGCGCCGAGCGCGTTGCCCGCGGTACACCAAGTATTGGGTGTCGTGGCGGTCGCATTGCCGCCCAGGATCACGTCGGAACCGGCATAACGCACCAGACACCCGTTCGGGTCGCTCGCCCCGATGCCGGCGTACACCGGAGTGACCAACGTGTACCCCTGGTTACCGCCGCTGCGAATGCTGTTGCGCACGCCGAAATTGAGATGGAACGAGTCGTTGAAGAGGTAGTGCCCATCGAAGCGCAGCGCGGTGAGCGCGGTATTTCGGTTGTAGTCCTCGCCCGATTCCAGGGTCTTCATGGTCCACGCGTTGGGATTCGCGAAGTCGGCGGCCAGCGAGGCCGGCATGCCGATCGTCACGTTTCGCCCCGTGAAATTGGCGATGATGGGAACCGTGTTCTGGGGAATGCCGTGGGCATTGAAAACACGGGGCCCGCCGAGTTGGGTTGGATAATTGAATGTTCCGCAGGGCAATGAGCTGTTGGGATCGGCCCACAGGCACCCATCGGAATCGGAGATATTGACGTCGGTCTCGATGTAATCCTGCCGCGCCGTTTCGCGGAGGGCCCGCACGCCCGCCTTGAAGGGACCGCCATTGTCGAAATCCAATTGCACGTTGAAGTTCTGTGCGGTGGACTGCCAGCGGTTGACCTGAGAGTACGACTCGACGTCGCCCGGCCATTTCTCGTACACCTGGGTGGTGTAGATCTTCGACCCTGCCCAATTGGGGTCTTGCGGCGGCGTGTTGTATTGACTCAAGGCGGTAACGCCGGTGTTTCTCGACTGCAAGGGCACGTAGGTCGCGCCTTGCCAATTGGTTGAATTGAACTGGATGCCCACGGTGCGTTCCCACTGATCCTGATGGGCGTAGAAGTAATCGCTGGTCAGTTTCAATCCGTGGTCGAGGTCCAGCTGGAACGACGCATTGGCGGCCTCGCGCTTGCGCTGAATGGTGCTGTCGTAAAGGCCAATGTCCTGGCTACCCATGAACACGCCGTTGGACTTCCCGTCACCATTTACATCGACACTGCCGTTCGGATTTTGCACGATGCTTTTCGGAATGGGCGCCCCGTTCCACGCCCCGATGAATCCGTTGTAGGCGGACGCGCTGTAACCGTTCTCGCCGTGGAAAATAACGCCATACTGGTCAAGGCTCTCGCTCGCGTTGGCACCCGAGCCATACTTGCCCACCGTGCCGTACCGAGTGGTATCGGAAAAGTCACCGTGCACCAAAAAGCCCCAGCGACCATCGTCGTTGAAAGAGACGAGACCACTCGCCTCCGGCCCGGTTTTGCGGGAGGTGCTGCCTCGCTCTCCATCGGCCGAATAGTTGTAGGTGAAACCGTGCGGCAAATCCCAGGGCCGATAGGTGTGTAGATCGAGTGCACCCGAGATGCCGCTCGAGGTCTGGCCCGCGGTGGCGGACTTGATGACGTCCACCTGATTGAACAGGGTCGCAGGCACCGTGGTGAAGTCGGGTTGTTGGGAGTCGATCTGATCCGGTGTGATGAAGACTTCACCGTTCAGCATGGTGCCGACCTCGGGCAGGCCGCGCACGTTCACCGAGGTCCCGACGCCGGCGTCGCGGTTGATCTGCACGCCGGTGATGCGCTGAAGCGCATCCGTGATGGTCACGTCGGAAAATTGACCAATGCTCTCGGCCGAGATGCTGTCCTGGATACTGGGAGCCAGTCGCTTGATCTCGATCGCGCGTATCTGCGACTCACGCACGCCGGTCACGGTGAGCTCCTGCAACTCCTCTTCTTTGGCCGATGTCTTCGGTGCGTCCGGTTGTGCAGGGTTCTGCGGCCCCGCGTTTGCCGCGGGGGCACTCGTAGGCTCTGCTGCCCTGGCCGAGGCCGCCGCAGAGGCGAGCAACGCCATGGATACCGCAACCGACAGGGGATGCTTGCGATGTACGTTTGACACGGGCGTTGCCTCTAGTTATTTCCCGAATCCCTGAAGTCCTGCGGTGGGCGTGCCGCCTAAATCGAATGCGCCACTCGCCCTAGCACCCACGAGCCATCGCGTGGGTAGCCAGTGGCAAAAACGCACAGACCACGAGCATTATTCGGAGCATCGACATCCGCTGCTGGAAGTCGCGTCGTGGAAACTGCGCTGTCGACCCCCATGACCGATTCCCCCCGCGCCTATTGATTCGGTCTCCTGACGAATCAATCTCGCACGGTGAGCGCTTTTCGTCAATAGGGGATGGTTTTAGTAGCAAATACGGATATTATTGTTCGGCGTGGTGACGAACAAATGAGAGCGACCATCCCTTCCCCGCCGATAACCAGCGTAACTCGCCAACTTTCGCGACGGAGCGTCTTTGAGGCCCTCCTGCACCGCGGCCCCATTTCGCGCGCCGACCTTGCCAAGGTGACCGGCCTGTCGAAACAGACGATGTCGGAAGTCATTGACGCGTTCGGGCAGCAGGGGCTGGTTCGCCCGGTGGGACGTACCAGCGGCAATGTTGGACGCACAGCCGTGTTGTACGAATTGAGTCCCGAAGGCGGTCACGTGCTCGGGATCGATCTTGGAGCTCGACGATTGACAGTCGCGCTCGCCGATATTGCAGGCAGAGTCCTCGCTGAAGCCGACGAGCCGACCGACAGCCGCGGCGGAGCTTGGGCCCTCGACCAGATTGCTCGGCTCTCGGACCGTCTGGCGCGTGACAACCACACCCACCCCAGCCGAATTCGCTCGATCGTGATGGCCACCCCTGGGGTAGTAAATCCCAAGAGCGGCGCCATCGAAATGGCTCCCAACATCACCGGCCTGGACCATTTGAATGTCGTCGGCCTGCTCGGCGAGAAACTCGGTAGTGCCGTCGTCCTTGAAAATGACATCAATCTGGCTCTGCTCGGGGAACTCTGGCATGGGTGCGCGCAAAACCTCGACAACGTGGCTTTCCTCGCACTCGGTAGCGGCGTCGGACTGGGCCTGTATGTGAACGGACGGCTCGTCCGCGGTGAGAATGGCGCCGCCGGCGAGATCGGCTATCTGCCGATTGGTGGCGACCCGCTGCAAGCCGAGTCACGCCTGCAGGGCTGTCTTGAGTACCAGGTTGGCGCAACCGGTGTCGTGCGGCGATACCGGGAGGGCGGCGGCTCCGATGTTGATTCGGAGAGAGAGGTGTTCGAGCGCGCACAGGCCGGCGATGCGATTGCCGCGTGCGTAGTTGACGAGACGGCGCGGCTGACCGCTCTGGCCGCCGCCGCGGTCATCGCAACCGTCGATCCGCACCTGCTTGTGCTGGGTGGCGCAGTCGGGGCGCGTCCAGATTTTGCCGACAAGGTCGCGCGCGTGCTGTTGCAGCTCGCGCCGCGGCCGGTTGAGGTCCGCGCGAGCAGCCTCGGCAGGCGGGCAGGGGTCGTTGGCGCTTTATCCGTTGCCTTGCGCCGCCTGCATGACGAATTTTTCGGAGTCGGGGAACTCGCCGCAGCTCTTCCTCTTCCGCCGCCGGCACACCGCAGCGCACGTCAGTGACGCGCGAAGAGGCCTATTGTTTTGCGGCGGACCTCGGCGGTACGAAACTCGCCGCAGCGATCGCTGATAGCCGGGGTGGCATCGTGGCGGAATTGACCGAGCCCACCGACCCGCGCGGGGCAGCGTACGTGGCCGAACAGATCGACGCATGCGCCAAAAAGCTGGCGCCCGCTGTCGGGATCGATGTCACGCGCGTGCGCCATGTCATGGTCGGCGTCCCCGGAGCGGTCGATCCTCGCACCGGCCATGTTTCCTTGACTCCAAACATCGCGGGGCTGGAAGACTTCGATGTGCTTGGGTTTCTGCGTCACCGCTTCGGACCGGAGGTGGCAATCGAGAATGACGTGAATCTGGCAATGCTTGGCGAACATGCGCTCGGGTGCGCTAGTCGATGCCGTAATGCGGCGTTCTTATCGCTGGGTACGGGTGCAGGTCTCGGATTGCTCATGGATGACAAGTTGTTTCGGGGGGCGAACGGCTCGGCGGGAGAGATCGCGGATCTACCCATCGGACGCGATCCCGTTTCGCCGCTTCCCTTTTCCAGTGGCAACTTCGAACTTGAGGTGGGCTCGGTTGCCATCGTCGATCGATATAGGCGCCAAGGAGGAACCGCGGCCGATACGGTGCGTGGCATCTTCAAGCTCTTGGAGCAAGGAGACCAAGTGGCGGCGTCGGTCCTGGACACGACTGCGCGCTGGGTAGCCCTTGCCGTCGTGACGATGCAATCCCTCCTCGATCTGGAGCTCATTGTTTTTGGAGGAAGCATTGGTGTGCGCCCCGAGCTCTATGAGCGCGTCCGACAGACCCTTCCAACCCTCTTCTCGCGACCAGTTGCCATCGAACCCAGTCAACTTGGCGATCGCGCGGGGCTCGTCGGCGCCGCGTGGGCCGCGGGGCAGGCGTTGAGTCAGAGCCTCAAGCTGGCGTCGTGATCGCGGGGAGGCGCTTATCAGTCCGAGGCCCACCACAAGCTCCGCGCGATGCGCAACAGAAGACCGAGAGGGCGCTATCGTCCATACACCATCAACTCTCGCGCAGCGCCCTGTGCAGGCCGATAAAGCAAGTCCGCCGGCGAGCGAGAAATCCGGTGTGCTCCGGAAAAAAAATAGGTAACGTCCGCCCAGTTAGGACCGGTATGTGATTGGCGCGCCATAGGTGATGAATCGGGGCACTGGGAGCGCCCAGTTTCCCTCGCGGCTCTGTAATTGAGAGGGCCGATAACTGACTGGTTTCGGCCCCTCTGCTGCCTGTCGTGACAGTCCGCTTTGGGGCAGCCATTTTCCGCATCGGTGAGAACGCATGCTAAATTCGCGCGACTGAACGAAAAACCAAGGAGACGGCGGTGGGACAGCGAGAAACCGAACAGTTGAACGAAATCATCTTCGGCGCAGCCCTCGCCTCGGCTATGTGCACGGCCGCCGAACTTGGCGTCGCGGATCATATTCGGCGTGGATCACCCCGCTCGGCTCGGCATCTGGCCGAAGCTACCGGCACTATCGAGGGCCCGCTTTACCGGCTAATGCGAATGCTCGCGAGTCACGGACTTTTTACCGAGACGGGTAACGGCGAATTCGATCACACCGCGCTTTCAGAGGCGCTACGCAGCGATGCGGAGGGATCTTACCGAGCGGGAGCGCAGATGTTTCACCGCATGTTCGCTGCGTGGAGCGGTCTTGAGCATGCCGTCCGCACGGGCCGACCTGGATTCAACAAGATTTACGGCAAGCCGATCTTCGATTACGTCGCGGAGCATCCCGACCTCGGGCCAATCGTTGACGCGGGTATGAGTTCCTTTCACGGGTACGAAACTGCCGCAATGCTCGATGTCTATGATTTTGGCGGCGTGCGCGTGCTGGCGGACGTGGGTGGCGGCAATGGATCGCTAATTGGTGCAGTGCTCCGACGGTACCCGCAAATGCGGGGCCTGCTATTCGATCTGGGTCACGTTGTAGAAAGGGCGCGCAACAATCTAAAAGAGCAAGGGGTCGCAGAACGCTGCGAGGTGCTCCAGGGCAGCTTCTTCGAGACCATACCGGCGGGGGCGGACGCATATCTATTCAGGCACATCCTTCACGACTGGACCGATGAGCAGTGCCTGCAGATCCTTGGCTACTGCCGAGAGGTCATTCCGGTGCAAGGCCGGTTGCTCGTCGTCGAGTGCGTCGTGCCACCCGGAAATGGCCGTTCGATTTCCAAGGATTTCGACATCACGATGATGAACTTTCCAGGAGGGCTCGAACGCACCGAGGACCAGTTTCGCGCGCTTTTTGCGCGCGCCGGCTTCGAACTCTCCTCGATCACTGCCACCGCCACGATGGTCAGCATTGTCGAGGGCCGCCCCCTATCGCGCTGAGAGACGGGCGTCGTTTGTTCTAGAATGGTTAAGAGCGCGCCCGGAGAGATTCGAACTCCCGACCACCTGGTTCGTAGCCAGGTACTCTATCCAGCTGAGCTACGGGCGCGTGGTACCGGTAGGGCCGCGCATGTTATCACACCGTCTCTGGGTTCATGCCGACTGGCGCTCGCGGCCACGGCACCGTCAATTCCCAGGCAATCGCTTCGCCGTCGCCAAGGCGACCAGCGCCGCCGCCGCTGCGCGGCGGCTTGTCGAACCTTCGGTTCGAACCCCGCCTCATCGATCCGCCATGAAAATCAAAAAGGGGCACAAGACCCCTTTTTGATTTTCATAGTGGCGGAGAGGGAGGGATTCGAACCCTCGATGGGCTTTTGACCCATACACCCTTAGCAGGGGTGCGCCTTCGACCACTCGGCCACCTCTCCGGGATCGGCATCGCACAAGGCCGAATCGGGAGCGGCGGATGATAACCGCGGCGGGCGGTCAAGGCAAAGAAAGCAGATGGAGCGCTTGCGGGCCTTGTGATCTCAGATATCGTCGACGACCTGTGCGACCGAGCCGGGAGGGCGGCCGTCATCCTCTTCGCGCTTGATGCGCTCGTAGATTTCCTCTCGATGGACGGCAACGTCCTTCGGTGCGTTGACGCCGATACGTACCTGGTTTCCCTTCACACCGAGCACGGTCACCGTCACCTCGTTCCCGATCATGACGGTCTCGCCCACTCTTCGAGTCAGAATCAACATATTTCGCGCTCCTTCAGTTCCGGCTGACGTTGCGGTACAAGCCCCTCGAGAACCGCTTCGGTCGGCTCCTTTCTGCGAAGAAGCCGGCCGCTCGAATCAGCCGGAAATTTCTCGATCGATTAGAAGCAAAGAATACAAGAATCGACAATAGCTGTGTTGCATCGTGTTATCAGAATTAGCATGTCGTTCAACAAGAAAGTAACACCGTTCAACAAGGACGTCGCGCTCAGTTCGAGAGGCGCGTCCTGATCAACGACTCGACGCTCTCCAGGGCCGCGCTCAAGTTCTCCGGTTGCGTACCGCCCGCCTGCGCGAAATCCGCCCGTCCGCCGCCGCGACCGCCCACTTTCTCGGCCACCGCCCCGGCGATCTCGCCGGCTTTGAACCGTGCAACGAGATCGGGGGAAACCCCGGCCACCAGCACGACCTTGCCGTCCTGCACGCTGCCGAGCACCACCACCGATGAGCCGAGCTTGTGCTTGAGCTGATCGACCGCATCGCGGAGCGCCCTGCTGTCGGCGCCCTCGATCTGTGCAGCTAAAACCTTAATCCCACCCACGGCCTTCGCCTGAGCCGCGAGATCGCCGCCCTGTCCGGTAGCAACCTTGGCCCGCAGCTGCTGCACCTCTTTCTCGAGCCGGCGCGAGCGCTCGATCAGCTCGCGGACCTTCTCGTCCACATCCTCGCGGCTCCCGCGCAACAGTCCCGCGATGTCGCGCAACACCTCATCGACATGCACGACCCATTCATAGGCAGCCTGTCCGGTCAAGGCCTCGATCCGGCGCACGCCTGCCGCGACACCGGACTCGCTGATGATCTTGAACAATCCAATATCTCCGGCCCGTTCGACGTGAGTGCCGCCGCAGAGTTCCATGGAGAAATCGCCAATCGACAGTACACGCACGTCGCTCTCGTATTTCTCGCCGAACAGCGACATGGCGCCTGCCGCCACCGCCTCATCGAGCGCCATCACTCGCGTCTCGGCGGGCTCGTTGCGACGGATGATCTCGTTGACGAGCTCCTCGATTCGCCGCAGCTCCGCGCTCGAGACCGGCTGGTGATGCGAGAAATCGAAGCGCAACCGGTCCGGCGCAACGAGCGAGCCCTTCTGCGTGACGTGCGACCCGAGGACCTTACGCAGAGCCGCGTGCAGCAGGTGCGTCGCAGAATGATTCAAGCGCACGGCGGTGCGCCGCTCGCCGTCGACTTTCGCGTGCACCACATCGCCCACGCGCAGCAGGCCTCGCTCGAGCACCCCTGCATGTGCGAACGAGGCGCCGAGCTTTTGCGTATCACTCACCCGGAACAGCGCCTGCGGCGTCTCGAGCGTTCCCGTATCTCCGACTTGGCCGCCGCTTTCGGCATAGAACGGCGTGTTGTCGAGCACCACCCGGCCTTCCTCGCCGGGCCGCAGCGCATCGACCAGCGCGCCGTCGAAGATCAGCGCGCTCACCCGGCCCGGGCCTTCGAGCCGCTCGTATCCCTGAAACTGCGTCTTGCCCGGGAGCTTCACGGACTCGCCAAGATCGACGCCGAACTTGCTCGCGGCGCGGCCTCGATCGCGCTGTGCCGCCATCGCAGCATCGAATCCGGCCTGATCGATGGTGAGGCCGCGCTCGCGCGCGACGTCCGCGGTCAGATCGAGTGGAAACCCGTAAGTGTCGTAGAGGCGAAACACCGTCTCGCCGGGTATGACCGAGCCCACGAGCTTGGTCGTTTCCGCGTCGAGCAGAGCCATTCCTGTTGCAAGCGTCTCGGCAAACCGGTTCTCCTCTTGCGCGAGCACCTCGATCGCGCGCTGCTCGCCGCTGACGAGCTCGCCGTAGTAGCCGCCCATCTCACTCACCAGCGTCGGCACGAGCTTGTGAAAGAAGGGCTGTGTCTGGCCGAGCTTGTAGCCATGGCGGATCGCGCGGCGGATGATGCGTCGCAGGACATAGCCGCGGCCCTCGTTCGAGGGCACGACCCCGTCGATGATGAGGAAGGCGCTCGCGCGAATGTGATCGGCAATCACCTTCAGACTCGCGGATTCGAGATCGCTCGCGCCGGTCAGCTCCGCCGCCGCACGGATCAGCGCCCGGAACAGGTCGATGTCGTAATTGCTATGCACACCTTGCATGACCGCGGCCACGCGCTCGAGCCCCATGCCCGTGTCGACGGAGGGCTTGGGAAGCGGCGTGAGCACCCCGTCCGCGGAGCGATCGTATTGCATGAACACGAGATTCCAGATCTCCACGTACCGGTCGCCCTCCTCATCAGGCGTTCCCGGCGGGCCGCCCGGCACATCCGGTCCGTGGTCGTAGAAGATCTCGGTGCACGGTCCGCAGGGGCCCGTATCGCCCATCGACCAGAAATTCGATTTCTCGCCCATGCGCGCACAGCGGGTCGGATCGACGCCGATCTCCTCGATCCAGATGCGCGCCGCTTCATCGTCCTCGTGGTAGACGCTCACCCACAGCCGCTCCTTCGGGATCCCGAGCGTGACGGTGACGAAATTCCACGCAAAGTGGATCGCCTCCTTCTTGAAGTAATCGCCGAAGCTGAAGTTGCCGAGCATCTCGAAGAAGGTGTGGTGGCGCGCGGTGTAGCCCACGTTCTCCAGGTCGTTGTGCTTGCCACCTGCGCGCACGCAACGCTGCGCGCTCGCCGCCCGCGAATACTCGCGCGTATCCTTGCCGAGGAAGACGTCCTTGAACTGCACCATGCCCGCGTTGGTGAAAAGGAGGGTCGGATCATTCGCCGGCACGAGCGGGCTCGAGGGCACCACCGCGTGGCCGTTCTTGCGAAAGAACTCCAGAAAGCTCGCGCGCACCTCGGCGCTCGACATCATGCGCAGCTTCACATCCCTTTTCATGCTTTTTTCACGTCTCATCGGTAACATCTAGGTCGATATCGAAGCCTAAGGCGGTTCGGATCTGGGTGCTCGTGAAACCTCGGTAACCCAGGAAGCGCATTTGCCGCTGCCGGTCAGCGTAGCCGGTCGGTGGCGATGCGCCAAACTTCTTCTCCCGCGCCTTGCGCAGCTGCACAATCCAGTCGCCATGCCCGGCGAGGCAGGATTCGACCAGCTCGCCCTCGAGACCCTGCTTATGTAAGGCCGCGCGCACCCGGACCGGCCCCTGGCCGCGGGCCGCATGATAGGCAATGAAATTCTCGATGAAGCGCTGATCATTCAGCAGCTTCTCGGCGCGGAGCCGCTCGATCAGCGCTTCGACCACGCCTGGATCGTAGCCGGCTGCGAGCAGTTTCCTCGCGAGCTCCCCCGACCCGTGATCCCGGCGCGCCAGGGCATCGAGCGCCGCGCGCCGCGCAGCCCTTGCATCGAGCGGCTCGACGGGGCGCCGGGCCACGCTGCGGCCGTCAGGAGCCCGCTTGAGGCTCCTACGCTTCCTTCGCGTCGCTGCGCGCCATCGTCGCCTTCTCCGGAATCAGCTTCGCCCGCAGCTGCGTCTCGAGGTCCTGCGCCATCTCGGGATGCTGCTGCAGGAAAAGCCGCGTGTTGTCCTTGCCCTGACCGATGCGCTCGCCTTTGTAGCTGTACCAGGAGCCCGACTTCTCGACAAGGCCGTGCAGCACACCGAGCTCGATCAGCTCGCCCTCTTTCGAGATGCCCGAGCCGTACATGATCTCGAACTCGGTCTCGCGGAACGGCGGTGCCACCTTGTTCTTCACCACCTTCACGCGCGTGAGCGAGCCCACCACCTCCTCGCCGTTCTTGATCGCACCGATGCGGCGGATGTCCAT
The DNA here is from genome assembly GCA_035307465.1 of Steroidobacteraceae bacterium. GTDB lineage: Bacteria > Pseudomonadota > Gammaproteobacteria > Steroidobacterales > Steroidobacteraceae > Bog-1198. The sequence continues at coordinate 45,934 of DATGIA010000026.1, read as the reverse complement.
GCGCACCGAGGCATAGAACTTGAGCGCATTGCCGCCGGTCGTGGTCTCGGGATTGCCGAACATCACGCCGATCTTCATGCGGATCTGGTTGATGAAGATGACGATCGTGTTCGAGCGCTTGATGTTGCCGGTGAGCTTGCGCAGCGCCTGGGACATGAGGCGCGCCTGCAGCCCCATGTGCTGATCCCCCATCTCGCCCTCGATCTCCGCCTTCGGCGTGAGCGCGGCGACCGAATCGACCACCACCACGTCCACCGCGCCCGATCGCACCAGCATGTCGGTGATCTCGAGCGCCTGCTCACCGGTATCCGGTTGCGAAACCAGCAGATCGTTGACCTTGACGCCGAGCTTCTCGGCATAAACCGGATCGAGCGCGTGCTCGGCATCGACGAAGGCGGCCGTGCCGCCGTTGCGTTGCGCCGAGGCGATGATCGCAAGCGTGAGCGTGGTCTTGCCCGAGGATTCGGGCCCGAAGATCTCGATCACCCGGCCGCGCGGAATGCCGCCGACGCCGAGCGCAATGTCGAGGCCCAGCGAGCCGGTCGGGATCGCCTCCACTTCGTAGGTCGCGGCCGCATCGCCCAGGCGCATGACCGAGCCCTTGCCGAACTGCTTCTCGATCTGGCTGAGCGCTGCCGCCAGCGCCTTCTTGCGATTCTCTTCCATGGGGAGTCCTTGCATTTGAGTGCGCGCATTATTTCATATTCAGCGCGCCGCGCTCATCTGAAAACCCGCAGAAGAGGAGAGTTTGACGCGCGCACCTCAGCGCATCGCCGGCTCATCCAGTAGTGGCCACGTGTCGAGTACTGTATAGCGTGAGGTTTTGCCCGAGGTGTCCGAGTCGAGCAGCGCAACCTCGCGCACCGGCCACGTGAGCTCGAGCACCCGAGGCAGCACAGGCGCTTGCGTCACCTTCCTCGCGACCGTCACATGCGGACGAAAGGTCTCGAGGTCGCGCGCGAAACCCGCTCGTCCGAGCGCATCGCGGAGGCGGGCGTGAATCTGAGCGAGTTCCGGCGGACAGAGTCGCGCCGCGAGGGCGAGAACGCCCGCCCGCCGCCACCACTCGAGCGCCTCGAGCCGCACCTCGCAAGGACGGCCCCGCAGGCTCGCCCCGATCGCGCGCACCGCCTCGAGCTGCGCCGGTGTCGCGGCGCCCACGAAGGCGAGGGTCAAGTGATAGTTCTCGATCGGCACGGGCACGAGCGAGCCGCCTTCGCGCCCGACCGCGCGCCCGCTCTCGCGCCTCACCTCGTCGCGCCGGCTCTCGCGCCCCTTCCGGCGCAACGGCTCGGCGATGAGCGCCAGGAGCCGCGCCCGCGTGCCCTCGTCCGGCAACGCTGCGAAGAAGAGGCGCGACATCGAGGCACCCGGAGCAGCGCGCGCCACGCGCTTTTAGATCGCGAGCAAGCCCAAGAGCGCGCGGCGCACCGTCTTGCGCCGCACCGCCTCACGGTCGCCCCGCAGATGGTGGCGCTCGGTCTTGAGCCGGATGACGCCCGGCCGACCCCGGTGCGCCCCGGCGGGTCTCCACGCCCAGCAGAACCAGACCGTGCCGACCGGCTTGCCGGGAACCCCCCCATCGGGCCCCGCAATCCCGGTGACGGCGACGGCGATGGAAGCCCAAACCGCGCCCCCGCTCGCTGCGCTGCGCGCTGCAGCCAACGCGCCCCTCCGCGCCTCCGGCGCGCCGGCAGCCCGCTCGAGCGCGCCCCGCGCCATCGCCCGCGCGACTTCGCGGCTCACCGCGCCGTGCCGGGCAATGAGCGCGCTCGGAACGCCGAGCCGCTCGCCTTTGGCCTCGTTCGAGTAAGTCACCAGCCCCTCGCAGAACCAGGCGGAGCTGCCCGCCACGTCGGTGATCGCCTTGGAGATCCAGCCGCCCGTGCAGGACTCGGCGGCGATGAGCCGCCGTCGGCTCTCGAGCAGCCTCTTCCCGACCCGCCTCGCCAGGCGTTCGAGATCCTCATCCGCCACTCCCCTCGGAATCATCGTGCTCGATTCTGACACCTCCCCGCTTTTTGGGATATCACCCGCGGACACGGCGGGCAGACGCGAAAGCTGCTATTTTTTGCGACCTTTCTTGCCCGAAAGCGAACGGCATCTTGGCAACACTCCCTGAACATACGCCGGTGATGCAGCAGTATCTGCGCATCAAGGCGCAGCATCCCGACGTGCTGCTCTTCTATCGCATGGGCGATTTCTACGAGATGTTCTACGAGGACGCGCGCCGCGCCGCGAAGCTCCTTGACATCGCGCTCACGCAGCGCGGCGCCTCGGCGGGCGCACCCATCCCCATGGCGGGCGTGCCGGTGACGACGCTCGATACGTATCTCGCGCGTCTCGTTCGCAAGGGCGAGTCGGTCGCGATCTGCGAGCAGCGCGGCGAGCCGGGAAAGAGCAAGGGCCCCGTCGAGCGCGAGGTCGTGCGCATCGTGACCCCGGGCACCGTCACCGACGAGGCGCTGCTCGAGGCGCGCCGCGATACGCTGATCGCAAGCCTGCTCGAGTCGCAGGGGCGCTTCGGGCTCGCCTGGCTCGACATGTCGGCGGGCCGGTTCTGCGTCATGGAGCTGCCCGACCGCAGTGCGCTCGAAGCCGAGCTTGCGCGCTTGAGGCCCGCCGAGCTCCTCGAGCCCGAGGGCGCCCCGAGCGTGAGCCGCGAGGGCGTCGAGTACGCCTCGCGGCCGCGCCCGCTCTGGCAATTCGATCGCGCGGCCGCCGAACGCGCGCTCACCGAGCAGTTTGGCACGCGCGATCTTGCGGGATTCGGCTGCGCGGACAAGCCGCTCGCGATCTCGGCCGCGGGCGCATTGCTCGCCTTCGTGCGCGAGACCCAGCGCGCCGCATTGCCCCACCTGCTCGCCCTCACCACCGAGGAGGCCGACGGTGCGCTGCACCTCGATGCGGCCACACGGCGCAATCTCGAGCTCGATGAATCATTGAGCGGCAAGCCCGGGTCGACGCTCGCCGAGGTGCTCGACCATACGGCCACCGCGATGGGCGCACGGCTCCTGCGCCGCTGGATCAACAGGCCGCTTCGGGATCGATCGGTGCTGCGCGCTCGTTATCAGGCGGTCGCGACGCTCCAGCCCGCCTCGCGCCATGCGGCTCTCGCGGAGCGACTGCGCCCCGTGGGCGACATCGAGCGCATCCTCACCCGCATTGCGCTCAAATCCGCGCGGCCGCGCGACCTCGCGCAGCTGCGCACTGCCCTCTCGGCTCTCACATCGCTTCGCGCGCGGCTCCGCGCCGTCCTCGAGGAGTCTGCCTCGCTCAGGCTCGAGGCACTTTGCGGCGATGTCGGCGAGCACACCGAGGAGCGCCATCTCCTCGAGCGCGCACTCGTCGAGTCGCCCCCGCATTTCCTGCGCGACGGCGGCGTCATCGCGAGTGGGCATGATATCGAGCTCGATGAGCTGCGCCGGCTCGGCACTCACACCGAGGAGTTCCTGAAGGACCTCGAGCAGCGCGAGCGCGAGCGCAGCGGCTTGTCGAGCTTGAAGCTCGGCTTCAATCGCGTACAGGGATTCTTCATCGAGGTGAATCGCTCGCAAGCCGAGGCGGTGCCGAAGGACTATCAGCGTCGCCAGACCGTCAAGTCCGCCGAGCGCTTCATCACGCCCGAGCTCAAGAGCTTCGAGGACAAGGTGCTCGGCGCGCGTGAGCGCGCCTTCGCCCGCGAGAAGGAGCTGTACGATGAGCTGCAGGATGCGCTGATCGAGCGCCTCGGCGCGCTCAAGCGCACCGCCAGCGCGCTCGGCGAGCTCGATGTGCTGACCTGCCTGGCCGAGCGCGCCGGCACGCTCAACTGGGTCGAGCCCGAGCTCACCGAGTGCCCGACGCTCCTGATCGAGGCCGGCCGACATCCGGTGGTCGAGAGCGTGAGCCGCGAGCCTTTCGTACCGAACGACCTCAAGCTCGATGCGGCCCGCCGCATGCTCATCATCACCGGGCCCAACATGGGCGGAAAGAGCACCTACATGCGCCAGACCGCGCTCATCGCGCTGCTGGCTCACGTCGGCTCCTTCGTGCCGGCGCGGCGCGCCCTCCTCGGCCCGTTGGATCGCATTTTCACGCGGATTGGCGCCTCCGATGATCTCGCCGGCGGCCGCTCCACATTCATGCTGGAGATGACCGAGACCGCAGCCATCCTGCATAACGCCACTGCAGCGTCCCTCGTGCTCATGGATGAGATCGGACGCGGCACCAGCACCTTCGATGGACTGTCCATCGCCTGGGCGTGCGCCGCGTACATTGCCAACCAGGTGCGCGCCTTCACCCTGTTCGCGACCCACTACTTCGAGCTCACGAGCCTCGCCAGCGAGGCCCCCGGGGTTGCCAATGTGCACGTCGAGGCCGTCGAGCACGGCGAGCGGCTCGTGTTCTTGCACAGCGTGAAGGAGGGGCCCGCCAACCGCAGCTACGGGCTGCAGGTCGCCGCTCTCGCCGGCATCCCGCGGTCGGTGATCGAGGCGGCGCGGGTCTTCCTGGCCGAGCTCGAGCGCGAGCGTGACGCGCTGCGCCGCTCGAGCTCGCCGCAATCGGAGCTGCCGCTAGGCCCGCCGCCCGGGCCTCAACCGCCGCTGCCGACCCCGCGCTCCATTGCGCCGACGCCCGCCGAAGCCGCCGCACTCGCCGCGTTGCGGGCGCTCGACCCCGATGCACTCAGCCCACGCGAGGCGCTCACGCTTCTCTTCGGCTTGAAATCGACGCTGGAGAAGAATTCCGCGCGCGATGCATGACGAGCAGCAGACGCCGCGGACGAACACGCCGCGGACGAACACGCTGCGGACGAGCACGCTGCTGGGCGACGGAAGCTAAGCTTGAGGGCGCGCCTCGAATGTCCCGTCGCGTAGAAACGCCGCCACTTGCCGTGCCACCCTCGCAGAGAGGACGAGGCCGGTGTGCGAGACCGGCATGACGAGCTGTTCCTTGGCGCCGGGAAGATCGGTTTCAGTCACCATCACGGTTCCATCGCTCGCCTGCGGCATGCGCCCCATCAATCGTCCGAAGCCGAGCGCGAGACCCCCGGCGATCACTCCGAGCTCGCGCGGCTCGCTCCAGCGATACTCGCGCGGCTCGAGCAGCACTTCTCGCGCAGTCGGTCCGAGAAGCGCGGTTCCGTATCGAAAGCGCGCGAGCCGCTGCGCCGCCTCGCTGCCGCGCACCGGCGAGCCCAGGAGCACCACCCGGCCCGGCGGCAGCGCCTCGCGCGCCAGATGAGCCTTGAAGCACTCGAGGATCAAGAGGCCGCCCAGACTGTGGCCGACGAGGTGCAGCGTATCGGCGCGCAGCGAGGTGAGGAGCCGTGCGAGCGCGGCCGCGTGAGCGGCCATCGTGCCCTTCACCGAGCGATAGTCGAAAGCATGCGACTCACCGCCGATGATTCGCGCAACGCGAGCGCGAAGCCAGACGGTTTCCCAGCCCCCGACCCAGAGGCCATGCACATAAACGACCGCGGTGCGCATCGCCATTCCCGTCAATGGCGCAAATGCTGAATGATTGCCCGGTCGGTGCGCGAGGAGGCAAGCGCAATCGCCTCGGGCGCGCGCAACCACCGATACTGCACGTGCTCGCTCAATGTCACGGGCTCGCGCTCGGGAAGCTTCAAGGCAAAGGCGTGCTCGAGGTTGCGGGTGATGCCGGGTGCAAACACCTTGCCGAACGCGGGCAGGATCTCGTAGCTCTGCGTCCACTGCAGGTTGCGCAAGAAGCCGCGATTGATGATCCCGGTCTCCTCGGCGAGCTCGCGCCGCGCCGCCTCATCGGCGCTCTCGCCCCAGTCCAGGCTGCCCGTGACCGACTGCCAGAAACCGGGCGGGCGGCGCCGCTCCATCAGCAGGAATTCGCCGCCCGCGGTGTACACCACGATGAGCACGGATTCGGGGCGCCGAAACGATTGCACCTTCGACTCGACTTCGCTTCGGCGCTTGTGTCTACTCGACCTTGGGCGCAACTCGCAGACGGATGTGCAGCTCGCGCAGCTGCGCCTCGCTCACCGCGGTGGGCGCATCCATGAGCGGATCGGCCGCGGTCTGCGTCTTCGGGAAAGCGATGACGTCGCGGATCGAGTCCGCGCCCGCCATCAGCATTGCAAGGCGATCGAGTCCGAACGCGATCCCCCCGTGGGGCGGGGCGCCGAACTTGAGCGCATCGAGCAGGAAGCCGAATTTCTCGCGCGCCTCCTCGGCCGTGATACCGAGCAGGTCGAACACCACCGCCTGCAGCTCCTGGGAGTGAATGCGCACCGAGCCACCGCCGATCTCCGAGCCGTTGAGCACGAGGTCGTAGGCCTTGGCAAGAGCCTCGCCGGGCGCCGCCGCGAGCGCGGCATAATCGAGGTTGACCGGGCTCGTGAAGGGGTGGTGCATGGCGATCCAGCGTCGCGCCTCCGCATCCCACTCGAACATCGGGAAATCGACCACCCAGAGCGCGCGCCAGCCGGGCTCAAGGAGCCGCCGATCATGGCCCACCTTGAGTCTGAGCGCGCCGAGCGCATCGCTCACGACCTTCGCCCGGTCGGCGCCGAAGAAGATGAGATCCCCGTCGCGGGCGCCGGTGCGGGCAAGAATCCCATCAATCGCCGCATCGCTCAGGAACTTGAGGATCGGTGCCTGCAGACCCTCGCGGCCCTTCGCCGCCTCGTTGACCTTGATGTACGCGAGTCCCTTTGCCCCATAGCGGGCGACGTAGGCGGTGTAATCGTCGATCTCCTTGCGCGTGAGATCCGCGCCGCCCGGCACTCGCAGCGCCGCGACGCGCCCGTCGGGATCGGCCGCAGGTCCCGCGAACACCTTGAACTCGCAGCCGCGCACCAGATCGGCGACGTCGAGGAGCTCCAAGGGCACGCGCAGATCAGGCTTATCCGAGCCGAAGCGCCGCATCGCCTCCGCGTAGGTCATGCGCGGGAGCGGCGCGGAGAGCTCGACACCGAGCACCTCCTTGAAGAGCTGCCGTATGAGACCTTCCATCAGAGCCTGGATCTCGTGCTGATCCAGGAACGAGGTCTCGATATCGAGCTGGGTGAACTCCGGCTGTCGATCGGCGCGCAAGTCCTCGTCCCGGAAGCAGCGCACGATCTGATAGTAGCGGTCGAACCCCGAGATCATGAGGAGCTGCTTGTAGATCTGCGGCGACTGCGGCAGGGCGAAGAATTTCCCCGGGTGCGTGCGGCTCGGAACCAGATAGTCGCGCGCGCCCTCGGGGGTCGCCTTCGACAGCATGGGCGTCTCGATGTCGATGAAGCCCGCCTCGTCGAGATAGTGGCGCATCGCGCGCGTGATGCGATGACGCAACATCAGCCGCTCGCGCATCTCCTCGCGGCGGAGATCGAGATACCGGTAGCGCAGCCGCACCTCCTCGCTCACGGTCTCATCGAGCTGGAAGGGCAGCGGCTCGGAGCGGTTCAAGAGCTCGAGCGAGCGCACCAGCAGCTCGACCTGACCCGACTTCAGGTGCGGGTTGGCGGTGCCTGCGGGGCGCATGCGCACAAGCCCGGTGACCTTGAGCACATACTCGTTGCGTACACGCTCGGCGAGTGCGAACACCTCACGGTTGTCCGGGTCGCAGACCACTTGCACAAGGCCGCTGCGATCGCGCAGATCGATGAAGATGACCCCCCCGTGATCGCGCCGCCGATGCGCCCACCCGGCGACCGTGACCTCGGCGCCGCTCACCGACTCGTTGACTTCGCCGCAGTAGTGGGTCCGCATGGATAGGCTCCGCGAGGATCGCGATCTTCAGCCGCCGCTCAGCGCCGTCGCGCCGAGCGCCCGGCGAGACGCCGCTTCACGGCTTTCTTCACGGGACGCGCAGCGCGTGGCGCGCTCTTCGCGGACCGTGGGGAGCCGGTGGTGCCGCTCGCGGAGCGCGCGCTCGAGCTCTGGGTATCGATCGGTTTCGAGGGCGCCGCGATCACGGTCTTGTCCGCGGGCTTATCGGTCGGCTTCTCAGCCACGGTCTCCTTCTTGTCCGCGGTCTTTGCGCCCTCGGCCGCCCCCGGGGCGGGCTCGACCGCGTCCTTCTTCTCCTCCTTGCCCTCGGGTCGCTCGGCGAGATTGCGCTTGTCCTCTTTCTCGCTCTTGAAGTCCGTCTCGTACCAGCCGCTCCCCTTCAAGCGAAACACCGGCGCCGACATGAGCCTCTTGAGCTGGCTCTTGCCGCACTCCGGACACTTCTTGAGCGGCGCATCGCTCACCTTTTGCATGGCCTCCAGGTGGTGGCCACAGCTTTCGCACTGATACTCGTAGAACGGCATGTCTGTCCTTCAAAGCGCGGCGCCACCGGGCGCCTGTCCCAAAACCACTAAGTATAGCGACCTGCGCGCCACCCCCCTAGCGCGGACGGCAGCCGCGAACGGCCAGCGCTTACCTAGTGCAGCCGCTCCTTCTCGAACACGAGACCCTCGCGCTTGCCGGCCTTGACGACGACACGATCGCCCGCGATGAACTCTCCCTTCAAGATCCGCTGCGCGAGCGGGTTCTCGATCTGCGACTGGATCGCCCGCTTCAGGGGCCGCGCACCGTAGACGCTGTCGAATCCCGCCTCACCGATGCGATCACGGGCCGCATCGTCGAGCCTGAGCTCAATATCGCGCTCGGCGAGCCGCTGGCGCAGCCGCGCGAGCTGAATGTCGACGATCGCACGGATCTGCTCGCGCCCGAGTGGGTGGAACACGACGATGTCGTCCACGCGATTGATGAACTCGGGGCGGAAGTGCTGAGTGACCACCTGCATGACCGCGCCCTTCATCTGCTCGTAGTTACCCTCGCCCGAGAGCTCCTGAATCGCCTGGCTCCCGAGATTCGAGGTCATGATGATGACGGTATTGCGAAAGTCCACGGTGCGGCCCTGACCGTCGGTCAAGCGCCCGTCGTCGAGCACCTGCAGAAGCACATTGAACACATCCGGATGCGCCTTCTCGATCTCATCGAGCAGGATCACGCTGTAGGGCCGGCGTCGCACGCGCTCGGTGATGTAGCCGCCCTCCTCGTAACCCACATATCCCGGCGGCGCGCCGATCAGGCGAGCGACCGAGTGCTTCTCCATGAACTCCGACATATCGATGCGGATCAGCGCATCCTCGGTATCGAAGAGGAACTCGGCGAGCGCTTTGGAAAGCTCCGTCTTGCCGACGCCGGTGGGACCCAAGAACATGAACGAGCCGGTGGGCCGGTTCGGATCGGAGAGGCCGGCGCGCGAGCGGCGAATGGCATCGGCCACCGCCGTCACCGCCTCGTCCTGGCCGACGACGCGCTTCTCGATGACCTCCTCCATGCGCAGGAGCTTCTCGCGCTCTCCCTCGAGCATCCGCGACACCGGGATACCCGTCCAGCGGGAGACCACGTCCGCGATCTCCTCTTCCGTCACGGAATTCCTGAGCAGTTGGTTCGGCTTGTTTTCGGCCTCGAGCGCCTGTGCAAGACGCCGCTCGAGCTCGGGAATCTTGCCGTACTGCAGCTCGGACATGCGCGCAAGATCCTGGGCACGGCGCGCGGCGTCGAGCTCGGTGCGCGCGCGCTCCAGCTCCTCCTTGATATGAGCGGCACCCTGCACCGACGCCTTCTCGGCTTTCCAGATCTCCTCGAGGTCGGAGTACTCCTTCTCGAGACTCGAGAGAGTCTCCTCGAGAGTGGCCAGGCGCTTGCGCGAGGCCTCGTCGGACTCCTTCTTAAGCGCCTCGCGCTCGATCTTGAGCTGGATGATGCGCCGGTCGAGCTTGTCGAGCGCCTCGGGCTTGGAGTCGATCTCCATGCGAATACGCGAGGCCGCCTCATCGATGAGATCGATGGCCTTGTCCGGCAGCTGGCGGTCGGGAATGTAGCGGTGCGAGAGCGTCGCCGCGGCGACCAGCGCGGGATCGGTGATCTCGACCCCGTGGTGCACCTCGTAGCGCTCCTTGAGGCCCCGCAGGATCGCGATCGTGTCCTCGACCGAGGGCTCATCGACCAGCACCTTCTGGAAGCGCCGCTCGAGCGCGGCATCCTTCTCGATGTACTTGCGGTATTCATCGAGGGTCGTCGCGCCGACGCAATGCAGCTCACCGCGCGCGAGCGCAGGCTTGAGCATGTTGCCGGCATCCATCGAGCCCTCGGCCTTGCCGGCACCGACCATCGTGTGCAGCTCATCGATGAAGAGGATGATCTGCCCCTCCTGCTTCGCAAGATCGGTGAGCACCGCCTTCAGTCGCTCCTCGAATTCACCGCGGAACTTGGCGCCCGCGATCAGCGCACCCATGTCCAGGGCCAGGATGCGCTTGTTCTTGAGACCCTCGGGCACCTCGCCATTGACGATGCGCTGCGCGAGCCCCTCGACGATCGCTGTTTTGCCCACCCCGGGCTCGCCGATGAGCACCGGATTGTTTTTGGTCCGGCGCTGCAGCACCTGGATGGTGCGCCGGATCTCATCGTCGCGTCCGATCACCGGATCGAGCTTGCCCTGCTCCGCACGCTCGGTCAGATCGATCGAGTACTTCTCGAGCGCCTGTCGATTCTCCTCAGCGCCCGCATCCTCGACCTTGGCGCCGCCCCGCACCTCATCGATCGCTTTCTCGAGGCCCGCCTTGGTCGCACCGCAGGATTTCAGGATGCGGCCGAGTTCGCCGCGGTCCTCGATGGCTGCAAGCACGAACAACTCGCTTGAGATGAACTGATCGCCGCGCTGCTGCGCGAGCTTGTCCGTCACGTTCAGAAGCTTTGAGAGGTCGTTCCCGATCAGCACCTCACCCCCGGATCCTTCGACGGTGGGCAAGCGATCGAGTGCAGCCATGAGCTCGGAGCGCATACGGGCGATGTTCACTCCGCCCTTCTCGAGCAGAGGACGGGCCGTGCCGCCCTGTTGTTCGAGCAGCGCCATCATCAGATGCACCGGCTCGATATATTGATTGTCGCGCCCCACCGCGAGCGACTGCGCATCCGCGAGCGCCGCCTGGAACTTGGTGGTCAGCTTGTCCATTCGCATTGGATCACCTGCCGTTCATCGAGTGTGTGCGACGAAAGTGGGGATGGCGCAACGAGTATTCAACGGGGTAAGGCACCTGATTTGAGCGAGAAAGCTACGGAGCCGGCTCGCGCCAGATGAGCGTCGCCTGCCGTCCGGTCGGCCCCTCCCGACGGTGCGAAAAATAGCGATTCGCATCCGCGAACGTGCACGCTTGCACCCCGAAAACTGCCGACACCCCCGCCCTTTCGAGCCGAAGTCGAGCCAGGCGGTAAAGATCCGCCTGATAGCGCCCGCGCGCATTCTCGACGAACGCCGTCGCGGCCTCCGGATCGACCGCCAGGAACGCCGCGCGCACCTCGGGACCGACCTCGAAATGCTCAGGGCTGATGGCCGGGCCGAGCCACGCAATGAGCGAGGCGGGAGGCACAGCGAGCGCTCGCACCGTCGCCTCGATCACCCCGGCGGCAAGACCGCGCCAGCCGGCGTGCGCCGCACCCACCGCGGTGCCGGAGCGGGCCGCAAGCAGCACGGGCAGGCAATCCGCGCTCAAAATCGCGCAGACGCGCCCCATCTGGCGGGTGATGGCCGCATCGGCAGGTCCGGCGCCCCCCGCACCCCAGGCGTCCAGATCGAGGACGCGGGTGCCGTGCACCTGCTCGAGCCAACCGGGCTCGGCGGGCAGCGCGGCGGCAGTCCTCAACCGCGCCCGATTCTCGCTCACCGCGGCCGGTGCATCGCCCACGTGGGCGGCCAGATTGAGCGAGGCGTAGCGCCCGACGCTGACGCCGCCCGCACGGCCGGTCGCGAGCGCGCGCACCCCGGGGGGCGCCGGCCATTCGGGCACGAGGACCTCGACGCTCACGCCTCGCGCCCCGCGCGCGCATCGGAGCGCAATGCCTGGAGCAGCGCCTGAAAGTCGGCCGGCGGCGCCGCGGTGAAGGTGAGGCGCTTGCCCGTGCGCGGTTGATCGAAAGCGAGCTGGCCCGCGTGCAGGGCTTGGCGCTTGAAGGTCCGCAGCGCCGCAACCAGCGCTTCACTCGCGGCCCGCGGCCGGGAAAAGCGCCCCCCGTAGAGCGGATCGCCGATCAGGGGGTGGCGATGATGCGCGAGGTGCAGCCGGATCTGATGCGTGCGCCCGGTCTCGAGCTCGACTCGCAGGTAAGTGTGGCCACGAAATCGCTCGAGCACCCGGTAGTGGGTGATGGCCGCACGCCCATCGCCCCGCACGCTCATGCGCAGCCGATCGCGCCGATTGCGGCCGATCGGAGCATCGATCGTGCCGCCGCCGATCATGAGTCCGACGCACACCGCGAAGTAGGTCCGCGCGATCGTGCGTTCCGCCATTTGCCGCGTGAGTGCTGTCTGCGCCTCGGGCGTACGGGCCGTGACCAGCAGCCCGCTCGTATCCTTGTCGAGCCGATGAATCAGACCGGCGCGCGGCAGCCTCGCCGCCGAGGCATCGAGACCGAGGAGCGCATTCTGTAGTGTGTGGCTGCGATTACCTGCGCCCGGGTGCACCACCAGTCCCGCAGGCTTGTCGATGACGCGCACCTCGGGATCCTCGTACACCACGGCAAGCGCCATCGCTTCGGCCTCGACCTCCGGATCAGGCGCTCGAGCGGCGATCTCGACCTCGATATGCGCACCGGCACGTACCAGATCCCGGGGCTTGCAGGGAAGCCGTCCGACCCGCACGCGACCCGCCTCGATCCACCCTTTGATGCGGGTGCGCGAGTGCTCGGGCAGCATCTGCGCGAGGACGGCATCGAGTCGCTGACCGGCGAGCGCGGGAGGAACGTCAAGATCGATGCGTTGGAACTCTGCGCTCATGAGATCACTCGAAGCTTGGCACGTGAGCCATCGGGTATACTGCGGCGCTTCGAGCGGTTGGCGGCCCCACCGCGGCGCTTGAATTAAAAAACCGCTCGACAACCGCTTTGACGTCATTGTAAGGAATCTTCGTGGGAGTTCGTCACCTGCTTCGGCCGTACCGTCTTCTAGTGCTCGCAGCAGCGCTGGCACTCACCGCCAGCGGCTGCCGCAGCCACCGGAGCGAAGAGTCGAAGTCCGGGCCCGAGGTGATCTACGCCAAGGCCCAGAAAGACATGAAGAACTCGAGCTATGCGACCGCCATCAAGGAGCTCGAGACCCTGCAATCGCGCTTCCCTTTCTCCGAGGCGGCACGCCAGGCGCAGCTCGACCTGATCTACGCCTACTACAAGAATCACGAGACCGACCCGGCGGTCGATGCGGCCGATACGTTCATTCGCGAGAATCCAACCAATCCGCGCACCGACTACGCCTATTACATGAAGGGACTGGTGTACTTCGAGCGACAGGCGAACTTCCTCGAGCGCTGGTTTCGCGTCGACCTGTCGCGCCGCCCGCCGATCAACACCAAGAAGTCCTACGACTCCTTCGATGAGCTCGTGAAGAAGTATCCGCACAGCATCTACGCCGCCGACTCGCGCCAGCGCATGATCTTCCTGCGCAACCGACTCGCGGACTTCGAGCTCTACGTCGCGCGCTACTACATGCGGCGCGGCGCCTACGTCGGAGCGCTCAACCGCGCCAAGTTCTGCGTCGAGAACTACGACGGCGCGCCGGCCGTGCAGGGCTCCATGCAGGTGCTCGTGAACGCCTATCGGGCGCTCGGCATGCAGGACCTCGCGGCGAACATCGAGAAGGTCTATGTCGCGAACTACCCCGGCAGCGTGAATGCGGTCGAGGAGAAGAAATCCTGGTGGCGCCGCATTTTGTAGCAAACACACAAGCGCAGAAGGCGAACGTCCTCGCTCCTCAGCGCTTGTCTTCCGCATCCAGCGAGCCGTTTACAGCATTCTCTAGTCTAGCCTCAAGGATCGGAGCGAGAGATGCAGCGAACGCGGCCGTCAAGTGATTGTCGTCTCGATAGATCGGTTGCTCATGTACGGTCGCAGGACAGAGCGCCCCTCGACAAATCGAATCGGTAAGGTCGACAAGGTAGACTCGGGAGAATCCTGCAGAAGCTTCCCTTTCTGCCTCATAAGCAGCGGTATTGAGCGATTTCGAGGTGTCGAAATCACATGACTCGATATGGTTCATTTCGCGTCGCGCCAGGCACGCGGGGATATTAAACGGTGGGATGGGCGTGTCCCGCAAAATCACAATTGGCACAGTGGCCCTTTGCAGACGTTGCACCGTCCACTCGGTACCGTCCCGTACTTCCTCGCTGGTCATAAGATCGGGCATGTAATCATCTTGCTTGACCGTTGCGCCGTTGTAGCTTGCCATTACGATCAATGACGGTTGCAGGGCAACGATCTTTTCAATTGCGTGGACACGCCACTCCCTGCAGTGGTTCTCAGCGACACGCTGCCGGTGGGGATTGATATCGCTCGCTGGGCATCCGGGTCTGAGCAGTGTGATAAGTCGCCAAGACTTGCGTTTAGCAACCTCCAGCAAAGCGTCCACCCATTGAATGGCATGCGAATCTCCAAACAGTACGACCGAACGTGGCGCGTCTTCCGACCCAAAGGTGCAGATTTTCACGCCGAAATCTGGCCCATCGCCCCAGCAGCCGTGTGGAATGCTCGTCACGTCACGGCTGGCCACCGCAATCTTCTCGAATCGGTGATCGAGCACGATTTGCCGCCCGGCGGCTAGATTCGCCCAGAATGCAACGATCACTGCGGCCAGCGAGATCGACGTCGCAGATATCAATGTCACTTTGGGACGTGTTTGCAGCCAGGAATTTTGGCGTATGGGCCGCTCAAGATAGCGGAAAACTATAGTGGCTACGATCAAGGCAGCTATCGCGGCGAGTGCCTTGCCCCCCGCTTCAAGGGTCGGAAATTGCGCGGTAGCGAACACAATGAATGGCCAGTGCCACAGGTACCAGGAATAGGATCGTGCTCCCAAAAACTGTAACGGGGAGCTTCTAAGAAGCGCGATAGGCCCCCGTTCGGTGCTCGCACCGGCCTGGAGCAAGGCGAGCGTGCCGCCCACGGGCAGCAAGGCGATCCATCCCGGGAAGCCCTGACCACTCCTGATGAAGAGTGTAGCCCCGATTAACAACCCGAAGCCCGCCACCGCCCCACTAACGGCAAAGCGGGTGTTAGCCCCGATTTTCAGGGAAGCGAGCGCAAGAAGGCCCCCAGCGCAAAACTCCCATGCCCGGCTCGGCAGTTCATAGAACGCAAAAATCGGCGCGATATGTGCTAGCGCGAGCGAACATACAAATGACAACACCAGAAGAATACTGAGAACAGCCATCAGTGATCCCTGCATCGAGGTCTTGCGACGAGCAAGCAACAGCAGCGCAGGCCACACGGCATAGAATTGCTCTTCGATGCCGAGCGACCAGGTATGCAACAAAGGGTTGCTCATCACGTCCGCGGCGAAGTAATCCGAAGCACTGCAGTCAAAAAAGACATTGCTCAGATTCAATGAAGTGAAGAATGCGGCGCGTGCTATCGACAGGGTCTCCTGGGGAGCGGAGAGGCTGATCGCCGCTAACATGGTGGCAACTAGCATCAGGGCACACGAAGGCAGGAGTCGCCGCGCTCGACGCGCATAGAATGTGACTAAGTCGATGCGCGACGTCCTACTTATCTCCCTTTCCAGAAGACCGGTGATCAGATAACCCGAGAGGACGAAGAAGACGTCAACCCCGATGAAGCCGCCGCGGAATCCAGGCAAACCGCAATGGCAAGCCACCACCAGCAGCACCGCAACACCTCGCAGGCCCTCGATGTCCGCGCGAAATGTGAACCGTGCCGGGGAGTCGGTGGTAGTTCCGTGGGTCGGAATCGTTTGTGGCAAAACTCCCTCAGCGCGCAACGCGGTACGGAGGGGTATTTATTCCACGTGCTCGGCCACAAATCTTGCGATCAGTCGCCAATTTTCAGGGGGCGGCTGCGTTTTAGCCCTATGCCCGGTAACCGCTCGTGATCGGGTAGCGCCAGTCCCGGCCGAAGGCTCGGCCACTGACCCGGACGCCGGGGGGCGCTTGACGACGCTTGTACTCGTTGCGTTTCACCAGATCGAGAATCCGCCCTACCGTCGCCCGATCGAAGCCGCGTGCGGCAATCTCATCGACCGACAGATCCTCTTCAATGAAAGCCTCGAGGATCGGATCCAGAACCTCGTACGGCGGCAGGCTGTCAGTATCCTTCTGGTCGGGCCTGAGCTCGGCGGAGGGAGGCCTATCGATGACTCGCGCGGGGATGGCACGTGAGCGCGCATTGCGCCAAGCGGCTAGCCGATACACGAGCAGCTTGCTGCAATCCTTGATGGGAGCGAAGCCACCTGCCATGTCGCCATAAAGTGTCGCGTACCCCACCGCCATCTCACTCTTGTTGCCGGTCGTGAGAAGCATCCGCCCGGTCTTGTTCGAGATGCCCATGAGGAGCACCCCACGGCAGCGCGACTGGATATTCTCCTCCGCGGTATCGGGTGGCAGACCGGCGAACTCCTCCTTGAGCGCCGCGAGTGTCGCCTCGAACATGCCTTCGATCGAGATCTCGCTGTGCTTCACCTTGAGCCAGGAGGCCTGCAAAGCGGCGTCCTCTCGACTCATCGCGGAGGTATAACGGGAAGGCATCGACACCGAGTGCACCCTCGGCGCACCGAGCGCATCGACCGCGATGCATAGGGTGAGAGCGGAGTCGACGCCGCCCGAGAGCCCGAGCACCACCCCGGGGAAGCGATGCTTGTCCACATAGTCACGAGTTCCCTGGACGAGCGCGCCGTAGACGCTCTCCTCCTCGCCCTGAAGCGGTGTGACCTCCCCCGGTTGCGGCTGCACACTCCCCTGGGCATCGACCGCCAGATCGACGACATAGAGCCCTTCGGTGAAGGCGGGGGCACGCACGACAACCTCGCCGCTCGCGCTCATGACGAAGGAGTTGCCGTCGAAGACGAGTTCGTCCTGACCACCGACCAGGTTCACGAAAAGGAGCGGCAGTCCGGATTCGCTCACCCGGGCACGCCCGATATCGCATTCGCGCTGCGTCTGCTTGTTGACTTCATAGGGCGATGCATTGATGACGAGTAGCACTTGCGCCCCTGCAGCCCGCGCGCGCGCCGCGGGTCCGGGGTCCCACACATCCTCGCAGACCAAGATGCCGGCTTCGATCCCCTGTAGCGTGCACACGGTTGGCGCATCGCCGGGTGTGAAATAGCGCTTCTCATCGAAGACCCGATAGTTGGGTAGGCAGGCCTTGCGATGATTGGCGAGCACGCGCCCGTCACTTATCACAATGGCGGCGTTGAAGATGTGCTGGTCGACGTACTCCGGGTAGCCGGCGATCAGAGTGATGCCCCGCACCTCGCTCTTCAACCGCTCGATGGAGCGCGCCACCTGCTTGCGCATACCCCCGTGAAACAGCAAATCCTCGGGTGGATAGCCCGACACCGCGAGCTCCGGGACCATGACGAGATCGGCACCGTGCAGATCGCGTGCCTCATGGGCGGCGCGGATGATGCGTAAGGTGTTGCCTTCGACATCACCGACGACCATATTGAGCTGCGCCATGACACAGCGCAGACGCCGTGGATCGGTCAATGGAATATCCTGTCGTTCGAGTGTCGACCGGTTCGCATCTAGACTGCCTATTTTGAATTAACCTCGCCGTGAGCGCAAAAGCACACCCGGATCCATCCCCCGACGCCGTGAACATCTTGAACCGTCCGGTTGACCGCACGAGCGAATGGATTGCGCTCAACTGGCGCGTCCTCGGGCTTCTCAATCTGTATCGTGTGCTCGTACCGCTCGTGCTCCTGAGCCTATATTCGCTCGGCGGACCGCATCGCGGACTGTCCGTACAGAACCCCCAGCTGTTCTTCGCAGTCGCTCTCTTTTATCTGTGTTACGGGCTCTGCAGCATCGTCATGGTGCGCCGGCGATTCACCACGCCCGGCATTCAGACGATCGTCCAAGCGACGCTCGACATTGCGACGCTGGTGCTGCTCGTGCACGCAAGTGGCGGCATCGCAAGCGGTCTTGGACTGCTACTCTTTGTGCCTGTGGGCGGCCTGGCATTCCTTCTTCCGCCGCGCAGCTCACTGTTCCTCGCAGCAGTCGCTGCACTTGCCGTGCTCATCGACACGATCTGGCAGCAGCTCAACGGCTATCTTGACATCACGGCTTATGCGACGGCCGGTTTCTTGGGCGTGGTGCTCTTCACGATCGCGGCCGCGGCAAGCGTCATGGCGGGTCGCATGCGCGAGAGCGAGGATCTCGTGCGCCAGAAGGAGCTCGATCTTGCGAACCTCGCCGAGCTTTCGCAGTACATCGTGCAGCACCTGCGCGAGAGTCTGCTGGTGGTCGATGCCGCAGACCGAATTCGCCTCATCAACGAAAGCGCCGCGGAGATTCTCGGAGATTCTCATGCCGTTCCGGGAGCGCTGGCGGGGGAGGTATCGCCGCGGCTCCTGTATTCCTTGAGCTCGTGGCGCCAAGCGTCCGAGCCCGAAGAGGCTCCGCCCACCTTCGTCGCGGCCGATGGTGCCCGTGTTATCCAGCCGCACTTCGCACCCTTGGGACTGGCTCCGGGTCCCACGCTGATCTTCCTCGAGGACACGACTCTCATGACCGAGCGGGTACAGCAAAGCAAGCTCGCAGCGCTCGGGCGCCTCTCGGCAAGCATCGCTCATGAGATCCGCAATCCCGTAGGCGCGATGAGCCATGCCGGCCAGCTGCTCGCGGAGAGTCCCCTGCTTGGACCGGAGGAGCGCCGTCTTACCGATATCATTCGCAGCAACTCAGAGCGCGTGAGCACGATCATTGGCAATGTGCTACAGCTTTCACGGCGAGAATCTGCCAAGTCCACCCGCTTATCGCTCGGCGCGTGGCTCGATGATTTCGTGCGGGAGTTTTCCGAAACCATGCAGGTACCCGAGTCGCGCTTCGAGATCGATGAGTCGGAGGATGATCTCGAGGTGCGCTTCGACCCCACTCACCTGCATCAGGCCGTATGGAACTTGTGCGACAACGCCTTGAAGTACGCTGCACCCGAGGCGGGCATCGCGGTTGCCGTCAAGGTGGGGCGACTGAATCCGAGTTTGCGACCCTATCTCGAAGTGGCGGACCGCGGCCCGGGCATCGAGGCCGATGCGGTGGATCGGATCTTTGAGCCCTTCTTTACGGGACGAAAAGGCGGGACCGGGCTGGGGCTCTTCATTGCGCGAGAGCTCTGCCAGCTCAACCGCGCCGTACTTCTGTACGAGCCGCGTAGCGGCGGCGGCAGCATCTTTCGGATCGTCTTCAGCGATCCCCAGCGCTGGGAGGAATAGCGCGGTGACCCAGAGGGCCTGGCGCTAGAATATTAGCATGCCGAAACCCGCCGTCCTGGTGGTCGATGACGAGCCCGATCTGTGCGAGCTGCTGTCGATCACTTTAACCCGCATGGACTTGAGCCCCCGAAGCGCCCACGACCTAGGCACCGCCCAGCGCATGCTTAAAACCGAACAGTTCGACTTGTGCCTCACGGACATGCAGCTTCCCGACGGCAACGGGCTCGAGCTGGTCGAGTGGATGCAGCAATACACGCCCAGCGTCCCGGTTGCCGTGCTTACCGCCCATGGCAACATGGAATCCGCCGTGCGCGCCCTCAAGGCCGGGGCGTTCGACTTCGTCTCGAAGCCCTTGGATCTTGCCGGGCTGCGCAAACTTGTCACGACTGCGATCAAGCTCTCCGACAAGCTCGAGGGCGATACAAGCATGTTCGGTCCGCGGCTGCTCGGCGCATCACCGGCCATGCAGCATCTGCGCGAGATGATCGCGCGTGTTGCGCGCAGCCAGGCTCCTGTGCACATCTACGGCGAGTCGGGCACGGGCAAGGAACTCGTGGCCAAGCTCATTCACGAGTCTGGTCCACGACGCGAAGGACCCTTCGTGCCCGTCAATTGCGGCGCCATTCCCACGGAGCTCATGGAAAGCGAGCTATTTGGGCACAAGCGCGGCAGCTTCACCGGCGCGGTGGGTGACAAGAAGGGGCTCATACAGAGCGCCGAGGGCGGTACTCTGTTTCTCGATGAGATTGCCGATCTCCCACTGCATATGCAGGTGAAGCTCCTGCGGGTCATTCAGGAGAAGGCAGTTCGCCCCATAGGAGATGCCGTTGAGATTCCGATCGACGCGCGGATACTCTCGGCGACCCACAAGAATCTGGGCTCGCTCGTCGCTGAAGGAAAGTTTCGGGAGGATCTGTTCTATCGCGTCAATGTCATCGAGCTTCGCGTCCCCTCCCTTCGCGAGCGGGCGGAGGATGTGCCGGAACTCGCAGAGGCCGTGCTTCGGCGGCTTGGCCGGCGCATGAAGATCGACCCGCCGCAGCTCGGCGCAGATGCAATACGAGCTTTGCAGACCTACGCCTTTCCCGGCAATGTACGCGAACTCGAAAATATCCTGGAGCGCGCCATCACTTTGAAAACGGGCGGAGAGATCCGCGCAGCCGACATCCAGCTGCGACCATCGCCGGTTGCAGCCACTAGTCCATTGGCGAGCGTAGCACCCGTGAGCGGTCCGCTTGGTGACCACCTGGAAGATATCGAGCGCGATGCAATCCTCAAGGCGCTCGAGCAGACTCGCTACAACAAGACGGCTGCGGCTAAGCTTCTTGGCATGAGCTTTCGCGCTCTGCGATACCGCATCAAGAAACTAGGCATTGAGTCGGACTGAGAAGTCGAACCCGGAAATCGAGCTCGGGTCTATTTCAGATCCCGGAGGGGACCTAAAAACTGTTCGTAGTTGCGCCAGCGCGCGACGGATCCCGTAAAAATCTTCTGACGAACCTGCCAGAAACTTGCGGTCGCCACGACGCGCTGCGTGTCCTGAAAGTTGAGGCACCGATCGTCCCATGGCATGCCGACAAACTCGAGCATTTGGCTGGTCCAGCCAGCAGGATCCTTCACAAGTTGCTCGTATGGCACCTCGAGGAGCGACTCCTTAGGAAGAATGGCCTTCCAGTGCTCCACGATCCGCGTGTGCTGCCGGTAGTAGTGCGCGAGGTCGGAAAGATCCAAGGTGAAGTTCAGCGATAACGGCAACTGCTGGAAATAGCACGACAAGCAGATGTCAATCGGATCGCGCCGCATATAGATGATGCGAGCGCGCGGCAGTACACCATGGATAAAACCCAACAGATCGGCATTGAACGTCGCCTTGTCGACGATTCGCTTTGCCGTCACTGAAGAGCTACGCTTGTCGCTGATTGCGATAGCCCGTCGCGCCAAAGTCTCCATATATTGCCTGACGAGAGTCTGGCGCAACGGCGCATCGAGATTCGAAGGGTTGAGTAGCGCGTGATGGGCGAACTTGTTGCTCCAGTAAGCGAGTTCCCCGGCACCACGAATGTCTGGATGGGAGCAGAGTATCTGCTCGACCAAAGAGGTTCCCGAACGCGGCATGCCGACCAGCAGAATCGGGGTCTCTTCGGATGAGCCTTCAGCGGCGAGTCGCGAGACGGACTCGCGGGAGTAATTGCGGATGAGCTCGTCCACCAAGCCCTTACGAAGATCGCGCGAATAAGGATCGCCCAAAAGCTTGAGCATGTCGTTTGCCCGCCGATAGCTTTGAAACGCTCGGTCAAACTGTTTGACGTCATCGAAGTACTTACCGATGGCAAATCTCAGGCTGGCCTCTTCCGTCGGCGGGAGACCACTGTCGGCCAGTGTCGAGGCTTTTACCAGCCAATCGCGGTCCGCCTCAGTCATTTTGCGGATCCCAGCCAGCGCCGCAACTGGAATCGGCGCCCTTGGATCGGTGTCCTGCGCACGGCGGAAATAAGTCTCGGCTTCCGAGAAGCGTCCCTCGAGAGCGGCGATTTGACCGAGCCCAACCAAGGCCTCGACGAATAGCGGCTTTGTCTTCAAAACCTTGCTGAAGCGCGCCTTCGCATCCCGCAATTGGCCCTGCAAGGTCAAAATTAAGCCGAGATTGCACTGATTGTGCGGTAGATTCGGCTTGATTTTGAGCGCCTCGCGGTAATGCCGTTCCGCGCCGTCCAGGTCACCCTTCCATCGCAGTACGTCAGCAAGGTTGCCATGCGCTTCTGAATAGTTCGGCTTGATGGTTATGGCTTGTCGATAACACTGTTCTGCTTCGCCATAACGTCCCAGCTTCCATAGGGCTGAGCCACGGTTGTTGACCGCATCGTGATTGCGTGGATCTATCTCCAGCAGCGAGTCGTAGGTTTCCAGAGCAGCGGCGAAGTCGTTGTTCTCAAAGAGCCAGTTGCCGCGGGAGAGAAGCTGTTGCTTGCTATTGCCTTTGGAGCCCGTCGACCTGTTCGGCTTGGATCTGGGCTCTGGAGATTGTCCCTCCGTACTGACGCTCCCAGCTACCCGCTGGCCAAAAAGATGCATCAAGAGCGACTGAGTCAGTTGATCCGCCATCGATTCCTCAAGCCCCTTCTCGATGAGCCGCCATCGAAAGGAGTTGGCGAACTTGGCACGTTTGTAGAAGTTGAGGTTGAGAGAACCGACCTCTCGGTCCGCTTGGGAGAGCACGGAGGCTAGAGCCTGATCGAATTTCTTGGCCGCCCGACTCCGGTCGGTCTGCACTCCGGCTGAGTCGCTGAATGTGTCGGCCAGCGCCACACCTGCGCGGGTCGCTTCGCTTGCATTAAACCAACTGATCATTGCTCAAATCCAAAAAACAAAGGCATGGGTTATCGCTGGACCGCACTCGCACGAGCCGCAGCGCTCGGTCCGATGTCTTAGTCGGCACGGACGGGCGTCTCTGGAAGTGCACGGTCGAGATCTTACAGAATACGCCGCTCCAGCCATGTAGAATATACCGGTTCGTGAAAGTGCTCACAGTTGATCGGGCAAAGCCCTGCGGCGCTGACGCTCTCGCTCAGGCATCTCTCGATTTGCCGAACATCACCGACCAAGCGTGCCGCTCCAGGGCGCCCAAAGGGAGTTCAGTCCTAACGGGCTTGGTAACCATCTCCGCCCTACTGTTCCTCTGGGCGCTGACCCATCACTACCGCGGTCTTGGAGGTGATGCGGGGCTTTACGCAGTTCAGGCGCTGTCCCGGCTGCACGCCGATCTGCGGTCCGATCTTTTCCTGCGCTACACCTCGCAGGATGATTACTCTCTTTTTTCGCGTATCTATGCACTGTGTATAGCGGCGCTTGATCTGCGCCCATCCGCACTCGTGCTGATGCTCGCGAGCAAGATCGGATTCTTTGCTGCAACTTGGCTACTTACCCGCCGTTTCATGGCACGCGAAGAGTCGGCAATGGTTCTCGGCGTGCTTATTCTGATGCCCGGGGCATACGGTGCCTTTTCGGTCTTTCATTTCGCAGAGGATTGGGTCACCGCACGCTCATTCGCCGAAATGACGATCGTTGCGAGTCTCGCCCTGTATTTTTGGGGTCATCGCGCTTCGGGTCTACTCCTCGCTATGGCTGCATTGCTCATTCATCCCTTGATGGCTTTACCGGGAGTTCTGCTTATCGCATGTATGTGCGTACCACTATGGATGAGCTTGACTGCGGCAATCGCGGGAGTAGCTACGGTTGTGGGAATATCTGTGTGGTCAGTGCAGGAGCCCGGGGTTTCTGGGCTTCTCGCGGTAATGGATCCGACATGGCTGCAGACCGTACGCGAGCGCTCGCAATTTCTTTTCCTGGATCTCTGGAGAGTCAAGGACTGGGCGCAGAACTTGATGGCGCTGCCCTCACTTGCCCTGACCGCTCTTCTTCTTCCGAGACTACGTCGCTGGGCATGGGCTGCGATGGCAGTGGGAACCCTAGGTTTCGCAGTAGCATCCGTCGCAACGCTGATCGGACCGCTCGCAATCCTCATACAAGGTCAGGCGTGGCGCTGGAGTTGGATAAGCTCGTACAGTGCAATCACCCTGATCGTGCCTACAGCGCTTGCAATAGCTCGAGATCAGACTCTTCGTTGGCCACTAGCGCTACTTTTCATTGCGGCCTGGACCTTCGCACCCTTATGGGGATGCATCTGCCTCACCGCGCTACTCCTGTTGAGCCTTCCCCGCCGACGATACACGCCAGCCCGAGCCTCGGCGCTGCGGCTTGCGGCCGTGCTCACCACGGGTTCCCTTTGTCTGTGGAATGTAAAACTGCAATGGGGCTCCTTGATGGCGAGCGGGCCGATGTTTGCAGATTCCCAGTCGGCGTGGCGGCAACTCTTCTCAGTTCAGCTGCTCGCGCTGCTTGTAAGCGCAGCCTTCCTTCATTGGATCTGTCGGCAGCGCTCAGTCCGAAGACTCGCCATTTTGCAGTTCTGCCTCCTCATAGGTCTAACCCGCTTGATACCTTTCAGCATGACCGAGTTGAATCGTGATGGCACGCCCCATGCTCGGGAGGTGTTCGCCGAGTGGCGCGAGATCATTGCACCTGATCAAGCCGTGTTTGTCGCTCCTGCGCACAATTCACCATCATTTGCCTGGTTCACGCTGGAGCGACCGAGCTACCTGACGGTCGATCAATCTTCCGGCGTCGTCTTCTCACGTGCCGCCGCGATTGAAGTGCGCCGGCGCTCCGAGGTGCTTCGGCCGATCATGAGTCCTGATTGGCAGCTGCTATCGAATTTCGCCAAACCCGCAAGTGCAGCCGGTGCGAGAAAAGGCGTCGCGCTTACTCGCGACTCCCTGGCTCTCATCTGCCGCGATCCGATCCTGGATTTCGTGATCGCTCAGGGAGACATCGGCATTGAGCCACTGCGTCGCGCCAACCAGGAGCCTTGGAGAGGATGGAATCTTTATCGATGCCGGGTAAGACCTGCTGACGCGCACGGATCCGATACTGCATGAGCTCGTTCGACAATACGCCTCGTCCAGTCGCCGTGATCGCCGGAGCTGGACCCGCTGGATTGACCGCTGCGCTGGAACTCACGCGCCGCTCTAACATCAAGCCCCTGGTATTCGAGGCTGACCGCCAAGTGGGTGGAATCTCGAAAACGGTGGTGCACAACGGTAACCGCATGGATCTCGGTGGACATCGCTTCTTCTCAAAGTCCGACTGGGTCATGCGCTGGTGGCAGCAGATTCTGCCGATCGAGGATGAAGCGAAGACGCCGGCGTACATCAGCTACCAAGGACAATCTCGCCTGCTGCGAGCCGAACCATTCAGCCCATCCGAGCCCGATCGGGTGATGCTCGTGCGAGAGCGCCTCTCGCGAATTTTTTATAAACAGCGGTACTTCGACTATCCACTGCAACTCAATGCCCGGACTTTGGGTAATTTGGGCGGCACGGAGATCGCGCGAATAGTCTTGAGTTACGCGCGCGCGCATTTCCAACCCATATCCCCAGAGACCTCCCTCGAGGATTTTCTCGTGAATCGTTTTGGTGCTCGCTTGTATCACACCTTTTTCAAGACCTACACGGAAAAGGTATGGGGAGTACCCTGTCGCGACATCTCCGCAGATTGGGGTGCGCAGCGCATTAAGGGTCTATCCATATCACGAGCCGTGGCCAATGCTCTGGCCAGGCCGTTTCGCCGCCCGACCGACACCGCTCAGAAGAGCGTCGAGACCAGCCTCATCGAACGATTTCTCTATCCAAAGCTGGGGCCGGGCCAGATGTGGGAAGAGGTCGCGCGCAAGGTCCAGGCCGCGGGAGGTGAAGTCCACCTAGCGCAGCGCATCGTCGGAATCGAGCGCACGGGCGCAAATATCAAAGCCGTCTTCATCCGCGACGAGGTGTCGGGTGCGGTGCAGCGAGTTGGATGCGACTATTTGATCTCGACCTTGGCCGTTCGCGATCTGGTGGCGATGTTACAGCCCGGCGATACGCAGGTCGAGGCGATCGCCCGAGCTCTGCCGTATCGAGATTTTCTTACCGTTGGACTCCTCATCACTCGTATGCGCCCCTCGGCAGGGTCCAAGCAGCATACGGCCAACGGTATGCCGCCGGATAACTGGATTTACATTCAGGAACCCGACGTAAAAATCGGCCGGCTACAGATATTCAACAACTGGAGTCCATATCTCGTCGCCGATCCAAGCACGATCTGGCTCGGCCTGGAGTATTTCTGTCGCGAGGGAGACGAGTTGTGGTCTACGCCGGACGATCGATTGATCGAGTTCGCGGCGGGCGAGCTTGAACGGATGCAAATGATCGATCGTTGCCATCTGCTCGACGGAACCGTCGTTCGGGTACCGAAGGCATATCCGGCCTATTTTGGCGAGTACAAGCGCTTCAACGTGGTGCGGCGCTATCTTGACGGGTTTCCAAGTCTCTACTCCGTTGGTCGCAACGGCATGCATCGCTATAACAACCAGGATCATTCAATGCTCTCGGCCAATAATGCCGTGACTGCCATTCTCGACGGCAATGCGAGCCGCGAGAGCATATGGGATGTGAACGCCGAGGCGGAATATCACGAGCAGAGTCGGTCATCGGGTTGATGGGGATGAGGCTATTCGAGCCTGAGGACAGTGACGCAAATTGTCAGTAACTGACATTGTTGGCGTTTGAACGGCGCTGCTTGACGACGGTTCTATGGCAAATCTGCCGCAGGTCTCTTTAAATTAGCCCAATAGAATCAGTAGGTAAGGGGATCTTTCGGTCATTGGCACGACCCTTGCTGCTTCGGAGGCACAGGCGAGAGCCGTTGTTCACAGTGTTGTCATCCATCAGGAGTCCTCATGTTTAAGAAAGTCCAAAAGGGTTTCACCCTCATCGAGTTGATGATCGTCGTCGCGATCATCGGCATCTTGGCGGCCATCGCCATACCGGCGTATCAGAACTACACCATCCGCGCGCAGGTCTCTGACGGCCTGAGCCTTGCCGATGGCTGGAAGACGGCGATTTCCGAGTACTACGCCCAGTACGGCGCGTTCCCGAGCTGCTCGAGCACAGCCGTCGGTGGTGCCGCGGGCTGCGTGTCGGTGACCGGCGCGACGACCAGCAAGTACGTGACAAGCCTCAACGTGTTTGCCAACGGTCAGATCAAGATCGTGTACGGCAACCAGTCGAATGCCAAGCTCGCGACTGCGGGTGCCAACACCCTCTCGTTGCAGCCCGGCCTGAGTGCCAACAACGACGTGGTGTGGGTCTGCGGTGGTGCGCCGACGACGGGTGTCGCGACTGCTCCGGTGGCCGCGAATGCGACCACGATTCCCGCCTCGTACCTGCCGACCTCCTGCCATAGCTAATATGGCAATCGGTTGACCGCTCGGTCAACAGGAAGCCCTCCTCGCGGAGGGCTTCTTTTTTTTGTGCGCTCCACCGCGCTCGGCCTCGGTGTGGTTGATAATGCGAGCGCGGTCACGCGGCCCCAGGTGTCGTTGTGCGAGGATTATTCACATTTGACAATTGACCACGCCGTTGCGTAGGCGCGACAGTGGTGGCTATTGGGAGTTTGCGCTAATTCCATGAATGACAATGCGGTCGCTTTAGGCGGGACAAATCGGGCGGCCCTCGGGGGGCTCGCCCAGCGACTCGTTCAGGATAGCCTGATGGACGAGGCCGGTATGCAGGATGCCATCGCCAAGGCCAAGGAGAAGCGCGTCAACCTGGTGACGCATCTCGTCGTCTCCAATCTCGTGAGTGCTCGCGACATCGCGATCTCGGCATCCAACGAGTTCGGCGTCCCGCTCCTCGATCTGGACTCGGTCGCGCTCGATCAGGACGCCATTCGAGCCGTCAACGACAAGCTTTTGCAAAAGCATCGCGTGCTGCCGCTCATGAAGCGAGGCAAGCGTCTCTTTCTGGCCGTTGCCGACCCCACAAATCTTCATGCTCTGGATGAGATCCGCTTCCAGACCTCGATGAGCATCGAGTTCGTGGTCGTAGAGGACGACAAGCTGCAAGCTGCTGTCACCCGCGCCATCGATCAGGCCGAGTCCGTGATGCCAGTCTTCAGCGACGATGACATCGACCTCGAGAATCTGGAGGTCACCGGCGGGGATGACGATCCCAACGCCGAGGCGCTCGGACGGGACGATGTCGAAGATGCGCCGATCGTTCGCTTCGTCAACAAGATACTGCTCGATGCAATCAAGAAGGGGGCCTCGGACATTCACTTCGAGCCCTACGAGAAGACCTTCCGGATCCGCACGCGCATCGACGGCGTGTTGAAGGAAGTGGCGCTCCCCCCCGTGCAGCTCGCCGTCAAGATCGTGGCGCGCCTCAAGGTCATGTCCCGCCTCGACATCGCCGAGCGGCGCGTCCCGCAGGACGGGCGCATCAAAATGCGCCTGTCCAAGAACCGCGCCATAGACTTTCGCGTGAGCACCTGCCCGACGCTCTTCGGCGAGAAGGTCGTCACCCGTATTCTCGACCCCTCGAGCGCGATGCTCGGAATCGACGCGCTGGGCTATGAGCAGGTGCAGCGCGATCTGTATCTCAAGTACCTTGCCAAGCCCCAAGGCATGATCCTCGTCACCGGTCCGACCGGCAGCGGTAAGACCGTATCGCTCTACACGGGTCTCAACATCCTCAACACCGAGGACACCAACATCTCGACGGCCGAGGACCCCGCGGAAATCAATCTTCCCGGCGTCAATCAGGTGAACGTCAACAACAAGGTGGGGCTCACCTTCGCCTCGGCGCTGCGCGCCTTCTTGCGTCAGGACCCCGACGTCATCATGGTCGGCGAAATTCGTGACCTCGAGACCGCCGAGATCGCCATCAAGGCCGCCCAGACGGGCCACCTCGTGCTTTCCACCCTGCACACCAACGACGCGCCGCAAACCCTCACGCGCCTGGTGGACATGGGCGTAAAGCCTTACGCCATCGCCACTTCGGTCAGTCTCATCATTGCGCAACGACTCGCGCGCAAGCTCTGCAACAACTGCAAACAATCGATCGACATCCCCCCGGAAGCGCTGAAGAAGGAGGGATTCGATCCGGCCGATATCGCCGCGGGCATCCGCGTGTATAAAGCGGTGGGCTGCAACCTGTGCACGGATGGCTACAAGGGGCGCGTGGGTATCTATCAGGTCATGCCGGTAACCGACACCATCGGCCGGATCATCATGGAAGGGGGCAACGCCATCGCGATCGGCGACCAGGCCGCCAAGGACGGGATCTGGAACCTACGCCGATCGGGCCTCCAGAAGGTTCGGGATGGAATTACGAGCTTGGAAGAAGTGAACAACGTCACCATTGAATAGGTAAAAACCGGCTAGGATTGTTGTATGGCGACAGCAGCTGCGACCAAGAAGGACACCCAGTTCATCTGGGAAGGTAAGGACAAGCGCGGAAATAAGGTCCGCGGCAAGGCCATTGCAGCCAACGAGGCGGCCTTGCGCGCAGATCTGCGCCGACAAGGCGTAGCCGCGACTCGCGTCAAGACGCAGCGAACTCGGGCTTTTGGCGGCGGCGGTAAAGTTACCGCCGAAGACATTGCGGTCTTCAGCCGCCAGCTCGCCACCATGATGTCGGCGGGCATTCCGATCGTTCAGGCGTTCGAGATCATCGGCAACGGGCACGAGAAGCCCGCGATGCAAAAGCTGGTGCTCGATATCAAGCAAACCGTCGAAAGCGGCAGCACGCTCAAGGAAGCGCTGGCCAGGCACCCGCTGCATTTCGATGATTTGTTCGTGAACCTCGTCGAGGCGGGCGAGCAGGCGGGCGCGCTCGAGTCACTCCTCGACAAGATCGCGACCTACAAGGAAAAGACCGAGGCCCTCAAGAAGAAGATCAAGAAGGCGTTGTTTTACCCGGCGGCAGTGCTCGTCGTTGCCGTCGTCGTCTCGATCGTGCTGCTGATCTTCGTGATCCCGCAGTTCGAGGAGCTGTTCAAGGGGTTTGGCGCCGATCTGCCGGCGTTTACCCAGGCCGTCGTCAACCTCTCGCGATTCGTCCAGCATCAAGGCTGGTGGATGGGGCTTGTGGTTGTCGGCAGCATCTGGGGCTTCTTTTATGTGCTGCGCCGCTCCAAGCCGATGCGCCTCACGATCGATCGGATGATGCTCAAATTCCCGATCATCGGACCCATCCTGATCAAGGCGGCCATTGCGCGCTTTGCCCGGACGCTCTCGACCATGTTCGCGGCGGGCGTGCCGCTCGTTGAGGCCATGCAGTCGGTCGCGGGCGCCACCGGCAACATCGTCTACGAGGAG
The DNA here is from genome assembly GCA_035307465.1 of Steroidobacteraceae bacterium. Taxonomy (GTDB): domain Bacteria; phylum Pseudomonadota; class Gammaproteobacteria; order Steroidobacterales; family Steroidobacteraceae; genus Bog-1198. The sequence continues at coordinate 15,957 of DATGIA010000026.1, read as the reverse complement.
GCGGTGCTGCGCATGAAGGACGAGGTCGCGACCGGCGGACGGTTGCAACGGGCCATGGAGAACACGGGCCTCTTCCCCAACATGGTGGTGCAGATGATTGCCGTGGGTGAGGAATCGGGCTCGCTCGATACCATGTCCGCCAAGGTGGCCGAGTTCTACGAGGCCGAGGTCGACAACGCGGTCGACAGCATGTCGAGCCTGTTGGAGCCGCTCATCATGGCGGTGCTCGGCGTCCTCGTGGGCAGCATGGTCATCGCGATGTATCTGCCCATCTTCAAGCTCGGCCAGGTCGTCGGCTGATACGCTCGCCGGCGGCGAAGCCGGATCGAACTGCATGCTGAACGACGTGGTCGCGCTCTACTCGGCGAGCCCGACCTGGTTCGTGGGCTCGGTGTTCGTCCTGGGGCTGCTCATGGGCAGCTTCCTCAACGTCGTCATTTATCGACTGCCCATCATGCTCGAGCGTCAGTGGCGCGCCGAGGCGGCGCTCACGGGCAGCTCTGCGTCGGCGACGAACGCTGCGGCGCCCACTCAGCCGGCGCCCACTCAGCCCGGGGCCGCTGCGCCGACCCGCGAGCTCCCCGGTGCGCCGCCCAGCTCAACGCCCAGCTCGGCGCCCCCCGAGCACCCCGAGCATTTCGGCCTCATCACGCCGCGCTCCGCCTGTCCTCACTGCAGGGCGCCCATCAAGGCCTGGCAGAACATTCCACTCATCAGCTGGCTCGCGCTGCGAGGCCGCTGCGCGGCCTGCCGCGGTCCGATCTCGGTGCGCTATCCGCTCATCGAGCTGGCCACGGGGCTCTTCTCCGCGGCCGTCGCCTGGCACTTCGGCCCCGGCGCCTCCGCGGCCTGCGCGCTCCTCCTCACCTGGTCGCTCATCGCCCTGACGGGGATCGATATCGACCATCAGCTGCTGCCCGATGCGATCACCTTGCCGCTCCTCTGGGCGGGGCTCCTCGCCGCCGTTCTCATCGGTCCGGTGAGCGGCGCGGGTATACCGGTCTCGCCCCAGGACGCGATTCTCGGCGCGGCCGCGGGTTATGTGAGCCTTTGGGCGGTGTACCATGCCTTTCGGCTCATCACCGGCAAGGAGGGGATGGGATACGGCGATTTCAAGCTGTTCGCCGCGCTCGGGGCCTGGCTCGGATGGAAGTTGCTGCCGCTCATCATCCTTCTGTCGGCGGCCACCGGGGCCGTGCTCGGCATCGCGCTCATCGTATTGCGCGGCCGGGATCGCGCCGCTCCGCTTCCCTTTGGTCCGTATCTTGCGGCGGCGGGCTGGCTCGCCCTGCTCTACGGGGATGAGCTGGTGAGCGGTTACCTGCGCCTCTCCGGCCTTCGACACTGAGGACCTGGCCTCGATGCCCCCGCGCTTGCGCATCGGGCTCACGGGTGGCATCGCGAGCGGCAAATCGACCGTGGCCGGGCGCTTCCGCGAGCTCGGCGTGCCGGTCATCGATGCCGATGAGGCGGCGCGGCGCGTGGTGGCCCCGGGGGAGCCCGGCCTCGAGGCGGTGGTCCGCCGCTTCGGCAAGCAGCTCCTCACCGCGCAGGGCGAGCTCGATCGGGCTCAATTGCGCGCGCGCATCTTCGCCGACGAGGCGGAGCGGCGGGACCTCGAGGCGCTGCTCCATCCGCTGATTCGAGCGGACATGGCGCGGGCGGTGCAGGAGGCACGGGGGCCCTATGTGGTGCTCGCCATACCCCTGCTCGTCGAGGGCGCCCGACGCGACCAGGTCGATCGGATCCTCGTGATCGATGTCGATGAGGAGACGCAGCGCGCGCGCCTCAAAGCGCGCGACGGCGCGAGCGATGCGCAGGCGCGCGCCATCCTCGCAGCGCAGGCGACTCGCGCGCAGCGTCTTGCCGCGGCCGATGACGTGCTCACGAACACGGGCAGCCTCGAGGCGCTGCGACGCGAGGTGGATCAACTGCACGAGCGCTATCTCACGCTCGCGCGACGGCCACAGCCCTCCGATTGACAAGCCACGCGCGGCGCGGCGCGAATCGTGCGCTCATCGGCGGCATTAATTCCAAACGGTGGTTTACCCTGCACCGGCGGTTGGATCAGAATAGGGGCATGAACTCACATCCCGGACCCCGGGCCGACGCCGAGCCACAGCTGGCGCCGGTCGTCTATGAGCAGCCGCTCAATGAGCGGATGCGCACCTTCCTGCGGCTCGAATTTCTCTACACGCAGGCCACCTATCACAGCGAGTTCGACAACCCGTGGAGTGCGCGGGCCGCCATGTCGAGCCTCCTCGAAATTCTCGCCATCACCGCGCGCGGCGACTCACGCAGCGAGGTGCTGAAGGAGCTCGAGCGCAACGTCAATATCCTCAAGGAGTACCAGTCGAAGACCGGCGTCGATCCGAGCCGGCTCAAGTCGCTGATGTCGAACCTGATCAAGCTGCGCGAGGACCTCTCGACCGTCGGCGGCAATTACATGGGGCCGCTGCGAGATTCCGAGTTCCTGAGCGCGATCAAGCACCGCAGTGCGATACCGGGGGGCACCTGTGATTTCGATCTGCCGGACTACTGCTACTGGCTGAGCCGTCCGGCCGAGGTGCGCGCGAGCGAGTTCTCGAGCTGGCTCGCCCTCACCCGGCCTTTGTGCGACAGCATCGCGGAGCTTCTCTGGCTCACGCGCCAGAACGCGAAGCGCAAGTCGGAGGTCGCGAGCGGCGGGATCTTTCAGCTGCAATTCGATCGCGAGAATCCCTGTCAGCTGGTGCGGGTGACCATGCCGGTGAACTGCGATCTCTTTCCGGAGATCAGCGCGAATCAACATCGCTGCACGATTCGCTTCCTCAACTGGACGGATGCGACAACCCGACCTGTCCACGTCGATATGGACGTGCCCTTCCTGCTCACCTGCTGCGCCTGAGGTTCCGGGGACCGGAGCGATGGCGAGCATGGTCAGATGCCCGACCTGCGGGCGACCCGTCGAGTGGTCGGAAGGCTCGACCTACCGTCCCTTTTGCAGTGATCGCTGCCGCCTCATCGATCTGGGTGCCTGGCTCAGCGAAGAGCGCAGGATTCCCGATGAATCGAGCACTCCGCGCGACGGCGACGGACATGGCGAGCAGGGCGACCGCCCGAAGGATGCCTGAGGGTGCACGAGGACTTCTGGCACGAGCGCTGGCGCACCGGGCAGATCGGCTTTCATCAGGCGGAGCCCGATCGCAACCTCACGCAGTACTGGCCAGGCCTTGCGCTGGCCACCGGATCGAGCGTGCTGGTTCCTCTGTGCGGCAAGAGCCTCGATATGCTCTGGCTGCGCGATCGCGGATATTCGGTGCTCGGCATCGAGATCTCCGCGATTGCCGTCGAGGCATTCTTCGCGGAGAACGGCATCGCGCCGCGGCGCTCGAGCGCCCCGGATCACGAGATCTACCGGTCTGCGGGCCTGCGCCTGTTGCGCGCCGATCTGTTCTCGCTCACGAAAGCCTCGCTGGGGCCGATCGATGGGCTCTACGACCGCGCCGCCGCCATTGCCTTCAGCGCCTCGCAGCGCCCCGGCTATGTGGAGAAAGTCGCGAGCCTCCTCGAGCGCGGCACCCGCGGGCTCCTCGTCACGGTCGAGTACTCACAACAGCAGATGTCGGGTCCGCCGTTCTCGCTCGAGCGCGAAGAGGTCCTTCGGTTGTACTCGCCCTTCTTCGAGGTCGAGGAGATCGCCCGTGCCGACACGCTCGAGCGTGAGCATCGGATGCGTGCGCGGGGTGTCACCGCCTGGCACGAGGTGTGCTATCGGCTCGTGCGCGCCTGATCCATGTGCAGCCCGGAGTTACCGGAAGGACTCACCCATGACCGATGCTCCGCCGCCGGCGCCTCCTGCGCGCGCCCTGCTCCTCGGCGCGGTTTGCATGTGCGCGGTCCTGGCCATGGCTGAGGCGGCCGGCGCCACCGCCGGAGCCGAGCTCAGCATCGATCGGCTGTTCGATGCGCCTTCGCTTTCCGGCCCCTCGATTCAGAACGTCAAGATCTCCCCCGACGGCACCCGGGTCACCTACCTCAAGGGTCGGGAGGACAACAAGGATCGACTGGATCTTTGGGCCTACGACGTCGAGTCGCGCCAGAGCCGCCTGCTCATCGACTCGCGCGTGCTCGCGCCGCCGGAAGAGCATCTGTCCGATGAGGAGCGCTCGCGGCGCGAGCGGCAGCGCACGGCCTCACTTTCGGGAATCATCGAGTACGGCTTCGCTCCTTCGGGGCGTGCGCTGCTCTTTCCGCTCGATGGACGGCTCTACTACTACGATCTCACGCGACCCGCGCGCGAGGCGCTCCTCGCGGTCGCGCCCGAAGGCGGCTTCATCACCGATGCCACCGTCTCACCGCGCGGCGCCTATCTGGCCTACGTCCGGGACCAGAACCTCTACACCTACGACCTTGCGCGCCGCGCGGAGACGGCGCTCACGCACGATGGCGGCGGCCCCATCAAGAACGGGATGGCGGAGTTCGTCGCGCAGGAGGAGATGGATCGCAGCACGGGCTACTGGTGGTCGCCCGACGAACGCCACATCGCCTTCGCGCGCGTCGATGAGACCGCGGTGCCGCTCACCCGGCGATTCGAGATCGCCGCGGACAACGTGCGCACCTTCGAGCAGCGCTACCCGGCCGCCGGCGGCCCGAACGTCACCATTCGCCTGGGCGTGGCCGATCGGCTCAGCGGGGCCCTCACCTGGATCGATCTCGGCCCGGAGCAGGACATCTATCTCGCCCGGGTCACCTGGCTTCCGGATGGCAAGACCCTCGCCATCCAGCGCGAGAGCCGCGATCAGCATCGTCTCGACCTGCTCTTTGCCGACATCGCGTCGGGCACCACGCGCACGGTGCTCAGCGAGCACAGCGACACCTGGATCGAGCTCGGCGATGAGCTCACGTTCCTGCGCCGATCGCACGAGTTCATCTGGGCCTCGATGCGCGACGGACACCGGCATCTCTATCTGTACGAAACCTCCGGGCGGCTCGTGCGTCAGCTCACGGCCGGCGACTGGGACGTTGATGACTTTCATGGCCGCGCCATCAAGGGCATCGATGAGCGCCACCGCTGGGTGTACTTCACCGCCACCGAGAAAAGTCCCACCGAGCGGCATCTTTACCGCGCCTCGCTCGAGACACCCGATCCGCACGAGGTGCTGCGCATCTCGCGCGAGGACGGTCTGCATGCGGTGGCGCTCGCTCCGCAGGCGCGCTTCTACGTCGATCAGTTCAACAGCCGCGAGCAGCCCCTGCAGGTGAGCCTGCGCGACCTGGATGGGCGTCTCATCGAGTTTCTGCTGGAGAACCGCCTCGATCGCACGCATCCCGATGCGCCCTATCTCGCCGATAACGCGATGCCGACCTTCGGCACCCTCACCGCGAGCGACGGGCAGACCCTGCACTACCGACTCTTTCTGCCGCCGCACCTCGAGCCCAAACGCCGCTATCCCGCCCTCGTCGAGGTCTACGGGGGACCCGGCGTGCAGCGCGTCCTCAATGGCTGGAGCGGTGGCACGTTCACGCAGATTTTGACGCGCGCAGGCTACATCGTCTTTCAGCTCGACAACCGCGGCAGCGCCGGTCGTGGCACGCGCTTTCAGGCGCCGATCCACGGCCGTTTGGGCGAGGTCGAGCTGGCCGACCAGGTCTTGGGCGCGCGCTGGCTCGCAACGCAGTCCTATGTCGACCCCGACCGCATCGGCGTGCATGGCTGGAGCTATGGCGGCTACATGACGCTCATGCTCCTGCTCAAGGCACCCGATCTATTCAAAGCGGGCGTGGCGGGAGCGCCGGTCACCGACTGGACGCTCTACGACACGCACTACACCGAGCGCTACCTGGGCACCCCGCAGGCGAATGCCGCGGGCTACGCGGCGAGCTCGGTACTGCCCTATGCGGACCGTCTCAACGGCGCGTTGCTCGTCATGCATGGCATGGCCGACGACAATGTGCTCTTTCTGCACAGCACGAAGCTGTTTCGCAGGCTCCAGGATCTCGGCAAGCCGTTCGAAACGATGGTCTATCCCGGCGGCAAGCATGGGCTGATGCGCGAGCACGATGGCCGGCACGGCTATGCGACGATGCTGCGCTTCTTCGATGCGCATCTGAAACGATCACCCGACTGAACGGCTTTCCCTGGTCACCCACTGGACACCACACCCTCGCGGCCCATCAAACGGAGGTCACCATGAATCGCTGGCACATTGCTCAACTGAACGTCGGACGCGCCGTCGCTCCGGTCGAGAGTGCGCAGCTCGCGCCCTTCATCGCTGCTCTCGATGCGATCAATGCTCTCGCGGATGCCGCTCCGGGGTTCGTGTGGCGGCTGCAAACCGCGAGCGGCAACGCGACCGATGTGCGTCCGACCGAGGATGCGCAGTTCCTGGTCAACATGTCGGTATGGAGCTCGGTCGAGGCCCTGTTCGACTTCGTCTATCGCACGGCGCATACCGCCGTGATGGCGCGCCGGCGCGAATGGTTCGAGAGGCCGCTCGAGGCCTACCAGGTGCTGTGGTGGGTTCCCGCCGGCCACCGGCCGAGCGTCGAGGAGGCGCTCGAGCGCCTCGCACACGTGCGCCGGAACGGTCCGAGTGCCTGGGCTTTCACGTTCAAGGAGCGCCATCCGCCCCCCGGGGAAAGCGGCCCCCTCGAGGATCTGCGCCCGGAGCCCGGGTGCGTCGGCTGGGACTCTTGATCAGCCGAGAGCGGCGCGCATCGATTCGAGCGCGTGATCCGTGTGACGCAGGATCACGACCAGGTCATCGGGACCGAGCCCCAGGGTCGCGACCGAGGCGATCTTCGCACAGCGGACCAGGCGTTCACGGCCCTCGGCGCGCGCGTCCGCGAGCGCCACGGCGGCGATCAGGATGTCCGCAAGATCCGCCTCACCTCGATGCGTACGCTCGTGCTCCGTCTGTTGGCCGACGGCCTCGGCCATCGTGCTGTTGAAGCCCCATTTCTCGAGCACCGCCTGACCGATCGAGGGATGCCAGTCGATGGCACAGTCTGCAAGCGCCGCATCGTCCGCCGGGCCGCCCGCCGCATCGGCCGCGCGCACGATGATGTAAAACTGGCCGATCCCGTGCAGGAGTCCGGCGAGGAAGGCCTCCTCGCTCGGCACGCGCGTGCGCCGTGCGAGCACCTGGCAGATCGAGCCGACCGCGAGGCTGCGTTCCCAGAGCTCGGCGAGCGGCTGTGCCATGCGTCGCAGCGTGGGCTCGGCCTTCATCTGGTGGACTGCAAAGGCGAGGGTCACGGACTGGATGAGCTGCGTTCCCAGCCGCGTCACCGCCTGGCGCAAGTCCGTCAGCGGCTTACCGGTCGGATTGAAGATCGCGGAGTGGGCGGTCTGGATCAACCGCGCGGCGAGTCGCGGCTCGGTGCCGACCAGGGTCACGATGTCGTCGGGCGTCGAGCGCGGGTCGGCGAGGGCCCGGCGAATCCGCGGGACGATGTCGGGGAAGCACGGCAGATTCAAGGGTCCCTTGGAGAGCTCCGCGGCGAGCTGCGTGAGGAACTCGAACGCGGCCGTCCGCGCCCCATCGGAGGGACCCGCGCGGCGGGCCGGAGGCGGCGCGGGCGGCCGAGGGCTCGGGCCTGCCGCAGGTTTCGCTTTTGCAGCCATTGGGGGCGGGATCGGCCCCGAGCGGTGAAACTTGAGCGATCGAACCGGGCATCCTTCACGCTCCGCCGCTCTGCCCCGTTCAGAGCGGCCGTCGTGCCCAGGCGATGAGATTACCCACCCGGGCGCGCAGCATCCGCCTTCCGAGTCGAGCGCCCGCCGCGGTCGAGTCGGCGTGGCCGCGCAGCCAGGCGTGCAGGGGGCGCTTGAGCGCGGTCGGCAACGGCGCGAGCCGCACCCAGTAGTGCAGCGGATAGCAGTTCGCGAAAGCATCGATCTCGATCTCCTCGAAAGCGGCGCGCGCGAGCGCGCGCTGCAGGCTTGCCCGCGAGAACACCTGCAGGTGCTCGATGTCGATGATCGGCGAGCGCGCCCCGAGCAGCCGGCTCAACCAGTGCCGGTAGTCGTGCGACACCACGAGCATCGCACCGCCCGGAGCCAGCAACGCGTGCGCGGCCTCAAGGAGTGCGAGGGGCTCCTCGACGTGCTCGAGGGTCTGATTGGCGATGACGAGGGAGAAGTGATCCCGCGGCAGATCGGCGGGCAGCGCGTGCGGGTCGAACGGCGCCACCCGGATCCGCGGCCGCAGCGCCGGCGTGGCCGCCTGCGCCGCCGCCGCCGAAGGCTCGAATCCGAGAACCTCGTCGAAACCCAGCGCCTGCAGGTGCTCGAGCAGCGCTCCATTCCCCGCGCCGATCTCGAGCGCGCTCCTGTGCGAGCTCAGGCGCGGCAGTCGGGCGGCGATTGCGGCGGCGTAGCTCGCCGCCGCGCAGCGCGCTTCCGTATCGCTGTCGTAGCTGGCCTCTGCATAGGCGCTCGCGAGGAAGGCGTGGACCGGCACGGCGGGCGCGTAGAGCAGATCGCACGCGGGACACATGACGAGGCGCAGATTCATACGCTCGGGCTCCTTGCGTGAGGCGTAGGAGGCGCGGCGCAACATCCCGGCGCTGCGCGCCGCAAAGCGCTCCTGGGAGTCATCCTCGCTGCCGCAGACCGGGCAGCGCCGCTGACGCAGGCTCAGGCGAAACGCCTCGACCCCTTCTGCGCCCATGCTTTTTCAGGCCTTGTACGCGAGCACGGTGTAGCCGAGCGTGTCCTCGACCGGACCCGGGCGCTTGAGTCCGAGATGCCCCAGAAGCGCGGCGATGAGCGCGAGCGGCGCAAGGCACAGCGCGAGCGCCCGCGCTGCCCAGGCGTGCGCGCCGCGCGCCCCATAGCCCAGCCACAGCGCGAGCACGACCCCGAGCACCTTGTAGGCCGCGACCGCCAGCGCCCCGCCTCGTGGATAGATCCTGATCCCGCGGAACCCCACCGCCGCGAGCTCCTCTTTCAATGCGGTGGGCGTGTAGCGGCGAAAGTCCCGCGGCACATAGTGCCAGCGGGCCGCAAAGGGAATGGTGAGAATCAACCGGCCGCCGGGCTCGAGCGCGCGGGCAAGCTCGGCGAGAAAGCGCGGCGCGTCCTGCACGTGCTCGAGCGTCTCGGTGCACAGCACCGTGCTCGCCTCCGCGTCGGCGAGCGGCAAAGCGCTGCCGCGAAAGCGCCGCACCTCGGTGAGCCGGTACCCAAAATGCAGCTCCGAGTCCTGAATGTCGACCGGGATGTAGCGCACGGCGGGCGCGAGCAGGTCGCGGAAAGGCTGCGCGCCGCAGCCCACATCGGCGAGCGTACCCGCCTCGAGCTGGGGCAGGAGCCGTGCGAGGTCCTCATAGATCGAGCTGAACTGCAGATCCGCGAAGCGCCGCAGCGAGCGGCGCAGGCGCGCAGCCCGGGTATGAGCGCGCTCGTGCGGCCGTGGACGGAAGACCTCGAACTCCTCGCGCGGATGCGGCTCCGGATCCTCGAGCGGCGCGGCCGATGCCTGCGCGACCCGCTTTGCGAGATCCTCGCGCGGCAGCGACCATTCATCCATGGTCGCCCGCCTTGCGCACCTCGCCGCCGCGAATCAGATGCCTTCGAATGAAGGTCGGACGGGCCTTCACCTCCTCGAAGATCTTTGCCACGTACTCGCCGATCAGGCTGATGGCGAACAACGTGAACGAGCCGAAGAACATGATGAGCAGCACCACCGTCGTGATGCCTCGAGGCGCGAGCGCCGGAAAGAACAGCTTGCCGAGGAGCTGCAGCAGGCCGAGCACGATCGACACCAGCACGAGCGCGCTGCCGCAGAAAGTGAGCACATCGAGCGGCGTGCGGCTGAAAGCGAAAATGCCCTTCTTCGCCCAGCCCATGTTCTTCAAGAGGCTGTTGGTCGAGCGGCCGAAGGCGCGCTCGGGCCGCAGGTACGGAACGCCGGTCTGCTTGAATCCGACATAGGCGCGCAGGCCCCGCAGGAACAGGTCGCGCTCCTCGCATGCGAGCAGCCAGTGCACGACGCGCCGGTCGATGAGCGAGAAATCGCCGGCATCGTGCGGAATCGGCACCGAGGAGAAGTAATCGAACACCCGGTAGAACGCCTTGTAGGCGATCTGCATGTACCAGGCGGCCTCGCGCTTGACGCGCACGCCGTACACGACCTCGAACCCCTCGCGCCAGCGGGCGACGAGCTCCTCGATGAGCTCGGGCGGGTCCTGCAGATCTCCGTCCATGAGCACCACGGCGTTCTTCGCCGCGAGCTCCATGCCGGAGCGAAAGGCGGCCTGGGAGCCGAAGTTGCGCGAGTGGGTGATTCCGAGGATGTGCGGATTGGCGGCGCTCAGCGCGCGAATGATCTCCTCCGAGTCATCGGGACTGCCGTCGTTCACGAAGATGATCTCGTACTCGATGCCGAGCTTTGCGAAGGTGCGCTCGAGACGCTCCGCCATGAGCGGAATGGCCTGCGCATCGCGATAGCAGGCGATGACCGCGCTCACGCTGTGCACCGGATCGAGCGCGCGCTTCTTCGAGGCCCGCTCGTAGAGCTCGACGTCCTCGAGCTGTGCATACCAGCGGGCGGTGCGCGCAAGCCCCTCCTCGAGCGACACCTGCGCACGCCAGTCAAGGATGTCCGCCGCGCGGCGCGGATTCGCGTACCACTCCGATAGATCCCACACGCGGCCCGGCATGGCGCCGAACTGCGGCTCGGCGGCGAGATGGAACTGCTCGCGCGCCAGGTGCGCGAGAGCTCGGATGGTCGTCTTGCGGCCGCTGCCGATGTTGAAGGATTCGCCGTAGTGCTCGGCCTTGAGCTCGAGTGCGGTCTGCACGAACGCCCGCACCACATCCTCGACGTACACGAAATCGCGCGAGGTCTCCGGCTCGACGAAGGGCGGCAAGCGCCCGGCCGATGCCTCGGCGATGAGCGTCGGGATGAGGCGGGAGCGATCCTCGAGCGGCCCGTACACCGAGTACAGGCGCAAATTGGCGCACCGAAGCCCGCGGTGCCGGCCGGCATAGAAAATGAGACCCGCCGCTGCGCTCTTGGTGACGGCGTAGTGACTGTTCGGTGCGCTCGCGCAGCTCTCCTCGGGTCCCGCGCCGCGCGTGCCGTACTCCGAGGAGCTGCCGGCGTGCACGTAGCAATGCACGCCCCGTGCGATCAGCGCCTCGATGAGCTCCTGCTTGAGGATCACGTTGGTCTGATACATGCGCTCGATGTCCTGCTCAAAGGAGTAAGCGCCGTAGGCCACGCAATCCAGGACGGTCTTGGGTTGCACGCGCTCGAGGAGCGAGCCGAGATTACCGCGCGCGAGCAGATCCACCGTGAGAGTGCGCTCGGGCGGCAACGCCGCAAGACGCCACGCGGGCTCGCGCGAGGCCGTGCCAAAGACATCGCTGCGCACCTCTCCGAGCGCGCGCAGCAGATGGGCGCCGACGAAACCGCTCGCCCCGAGAACGAGGATGGGCCCGCTGAGCTCGCGCGCTCGAGGCGCGACGGGAGCGCCGGGCGCTGGGGCGTCGGCCGCACCTGCTGCGGAGCCCGGGGTCGGGTTCGTATCCGCCGCCACGCGCCCGCTCAGGGACGCGCTTGCGCGCGCACGCGCGCAAGGCTTTCCAGGATCTGGGGCGTCGCGAGCCCGCATTCCTCGCGATGCCAGCGCTGTGAGCCGTAGCGGCCCGAGGGGTAGCCGCGGGCGTGCGCATGCATGAGGGGCGGCAGCGTGCGCCCCTCGAGCGCGAGACGATGCAGGAGCAGCGCGCCGAATCCGCCCGCCGCCACATGCTCCTCGACGAGCCCGAGCGCGCCCGCGCGCGCGAGATCATCGTACAGCGCTTGCGGAAGCTCGAGGCCCCCGCTCTCGATCTCGCTCACCACCCAGATCGTCGGGCGCGAGGCGTAGGGGCGCTCGCGGGTGGCGCGCAGGAGCGATCCGGCGAGAGGACCCACGACGATCAGCATCCCGGCCGCGCCCTCGAGGAGACGCCGCCAGGCAGCGTACGGCGGCAGCTCACGCTCATCGGTGAGCTCGGAGCGACCGAGCCTCAAATAAGCGGGTGCGGCGCGCTCGCTCATCACCCGCACGCACGGCGCCACGTCCGCATCGAAGGCGGGCACGTAGGCACGCAAGCCCGGCAGCGTGACGAGCACCCCGTAGTCCTCGAGCGCATGGTGCGTCGCTCCCATCGACCCGTAGGCATAGCCGCCGCCGTTGCCGACGAGATGGACACCCAGACGGTTCAGGCAGACATCGTTGCGGATCTGCTCGAAGGGTCGCGCGTAGCAGAAGGGCGCGATGCTGTAACACCAGCAAGGCGCGCCGGCGCGCACGATGCCGGCCGCCACCGACACCATGTTCTGCTCGGCGACGCCCGCATTCACGAAGCGCGGGCCGAGCTCGCGCGCGAGCGGCTCGAGCGCCATGAAGCCCAGGTCTCCCGTGAGGAAAAAATAGCGCGCCCGCCTCGCATGGTCGATGAGCGCGGCGCAGAAGGCGTTCCTCATGCCGATGCGCCGGTGGCGTGGAGGGTCGCCGCCGGCTCCTCGAGCTCGCCGAGCGCGGCGGCGTACTGCGCCTCGCTCAAAGGCAGATAGTGCCATTCCATGCGGTTCTCCATGAAGGAGACGCCCTTGCCCTTCACGGTGTGCAGCAGGATGAGCGCGCCGGGGTGCGCAGCGGCCGCGGCCGCAATGGCCTCATGGTCGTGCCCGTCGACGTCCACCACCGCAAGGCCAAAGGCCTTGAGGCGCGGGCCGAGATCCTCCATCGAGGCGACCTCGCGCGTCGAGCCGAATCCCTGCAAGCCATTCACATCGATGAGCACCGTCAGGTTCGGCAGCCGGCGATGCGCCCAGAAGATGAGCGCCTCCCACATCGCGCCCTCCTGCCACTCCCCGTCCGAGGTGAGGCAGTAGAGATGGCCACGCTCGTGCTCGAGGTGGCGCTTGAGCGCCATGCCGAGCGCGACCGGAAAGCCGTGCCCAAGGCTGCCGGTGGCGATGCCGATGCGCTCGCTCCAGCCGGGAACCGGATGGCCGGCGAGCCGTGTGCCCTCCCCGTGGAAGCTCGCGAGATCCTCCTCCGAGAGCAGTCCGAGCGACCAGAGCGTCACGTAGAGCGCACCGGCGGCATGACCCTTCGAGAGGATGAAGTCATCACCGGGTCGCATCAGGCGATGATGCAGCACCAGCAAGGCATCGAGCGCGGAAAGGTTGCCGCCCAGGTGGCCGATGCGGCTTTCGAAATGCATCCTGAGGAGCCTTCGTCGTGCGAGCCGCGCGAGCGGCGCCCAGTGACTCATGTGAGGTGCCCTCTCACAGCCCGTGCTCGCGCATGAGCCTCGCGGCCGGGTTGTGGCAATCCGTCGCAGGGGGTCCCGCAGCGAGCACCTGCGGCGTGCGCAGCAGGTACGCCGCAAGCTGACCCTCGAGACGGGCGACGTAGTGCGCCGGGTAGACGCCGCACGCGGCCTCGATGAGTCGCGCCTCGAGGTTGATGGGCCAGCGCGGCAGCAGCACGGCGCGTGCAAATTCCTCGAGCGGGGTGACCGCGCCCAGAAGGAGCAGCACACCGAGCACGGCCTTGCGGGCGCGGAGTGAGCGCGCGCTGAGTGAGCGGGCGCGGGACTCGCCGGTCCCGGGAGGTGGGCGCACCACGGCGAGCGCCGCGCCGAGCGCGAGCACGGCGAGGCTCGGGATCGAGGCTCGCATCGCAAGATCGTTGGCCGCACCAAAGCTCACGAGCGGCAGCAGCGCAAGCAGCGCGAGCGCCAGCACGAGCTCGCTGGAGCGCACGAGCGTGAGGAGGGCGCAGCCGACGAGCCCCGCCTCGAGCAGGAAGAACACGCCCTGGCGCAGGAAGTCGTGCGCGAGGGCCAGGGGCTCCAGGCCGTGGCGGCCGAAGGTGAGGCCCTTCGGGATGCGCGCAGCATCGAGCGCGAGATAGCTCGCGAGGGCGAGGCCGACCAGAAGCGCGGGCGCCCAGTTGCGCGGCATGAGCGGTGCCGCGGAATGCGCGGCGAGCGCGCGCGAGCCGACGCGCCAGAGCACGAAAGGTGCGAGGCCCAGCGCGGCGAGCGGCGACCAGAAGGCGACCGCGATCACGATGAGCGCCCAGAGGGGCTCGAGCGCGCTCGTATCGCGCGTGCGTGCGAGCAGTACGATCGCGAGCCAGCCGCCGAGCGCGTGGTTCGGCACCCAGAAGAGCTGGGTCGTCATCGAGGAGTACTGATAGTCCCGAGCCCACCACTCGAGATGCTGACCCAGATGCGCAAGAGCCTCCGGCCGGACCATGAGCGTACCGAGCAGATCGAGGCCGCTGAAGAGCACGACCACCGCGAGCGCGGCCGCAGCAGCGCCGCGGCGCGCGGGCACGAGCGAGATGACGGCGAGCAGAAACAACGCCACGCCGAGGGCGGTCCACGCCGACATCGCGACATGCGCCCATCGCAGACCCGCAAGCTTGCCGATGAGCGCGGCGGGCAGGTAGAAGCCGAGCGGCGCCCGCAGGATCGTCGGCGTTCCGTCGAGCATTCCATAGCCGACCGGCCAGCGCCCCGCGACCAGGTCATGCAGCACGGCGTCGCGCACCGGCCAGTCGGCATTGGCGAACACCCAATGTCCGGTGCCGCCGCACAGCGTCCAGGCGAGCGCCACGGCGAGTGCGAGCGCGATCTCGGGACGCGCCAGCGCGCGCGGGCCCGTGGTCACCGCAGGTCCAAACCCTGCGGCCGGGCCCACCGGCGCAGCAGGTGCAGCCGCGGGAAGGCCCGCGCCGGCGGTCAATCTCGAGCCGCCGCCGGCGGCGGCGAGCCGACCCACCAGGGGCCAAAGCGCCGCGATGAGCGCGAGCTCGAGCACGACAGCGAGTCCAGGGCGGTACCAGCCAGCGAGGAACAGCGCGAGCGGCAGTGCGAGGTAAAGCACGATCGCGCAATCGAGCGCGGCGACGGGACGATGCGTTTCGTGAGAGCCGCTGGTGCCGGCGCTGGAGCCCGCCACAAACATGACTAAAGACAGGCTCCTCGGGCGCTCATGGCGCCGAAACTATCACACAATCGCCTGCACGCCGCTTGCCCCCAACGCCCAGGCGCGCTCGAGCGAGAGTGCGGCCGCATACACCGGCCGCGGCGTCGCCCGGCACAGCGCCTCGAGCTCATCGTCCGGGCAGGGATCGCGCAGCACGAGGAAATCGGCCTGACGTAGTGTGCGTGCCTCGCCCGGCGTGCGGCAGAGCGCCCCGAGAAGCGGTGCCCCAAGGAGTCCCCGCCGGGCCCGCGCGGAGCGCAGAGCGGGCGGATGCAGCACGCGCCAGGCGCCCGCGGCGGATCGCGTGAGACGAGCCGGCAGCGCCAGCAGCTTCAAGATCGGGCGATCCGCGGGCAGGAGCGGTGCGGCGGCGAGCTCGGCGCGGCTCACCCAGCGCAGCGCCTGCGCGTCGCGCCGCTCGAGGCGGCCGCCGAAGCGACGCACGATGAACACATCGAGAAGCACGCTCGAGTGCGGGTAGCGGTGCGTGAGTCGCAGGAGCGGTCGTGGATCGCGAATACGCAGCCCGATCTCCTCCTCGAGCTCCCGCGCCAGAGCGCCGGCGCGCGATTCGCCGGGCTCGACCTTGCCCCCGGGAAATTCCCACGCGCCCGCGAGCGCCTTGCCGGGCGGACGCTGCGCAATCAGCACGCGACCGCGCCGGTCGATGAGCACGGCGGCAACGACGTGAACACGGCGTGCCGGCGCCCGCGCGGCGCGTGCCGGCATGGCGCGGCTCAGCCGCTCGCCTGCTGCAGGGCCCCGTGGCAGTGCTTGTACTTCTTGCCGGAGCCGCACGGACACATCTCGTTGCGGCCGACCTTCGGCACCTGACGCACGAACGGGGTGGCACCACTCGAGCGTGATTCCTCGGTCGGAGCCCCATCGACGAGCTCACCGCCCGCGGCCGCGAGGGCCGGTGCGGCCCGCCCGGCTTGAGCCGCGGCAGCCGCCTCGGCGCGAATCG